>NZ_JBHXEN010000051.1:43126-60616 GCF_042724695.1 Streptomyces sp. NPDC127068
CCCGGGGGGGCCGCCCCCCCCACCGCGGTCCGGCAACCCGCCGGGGTACGGCGGGGCCCCCGGCGGGCCCCCCCCTTCGCCGTACGTGCACCGGCCCGTACGGGCCGGCGGGTCGGTCTACGGCTCGAACTTGTAGCCGAGCCCGCGCACCGTGACCAGGTACCGGGGCGCGCCCGGGTCCGGCTCGATCTTCGCCCGCAGCCGCTTGACGTGGACGTCCAGGGTCTTGGTGTCGCCCACGTAGTCGGCGCCCCACACCCGGTCGATCAGCTGCATGCGGGTCAGGACCCGGCCCGCGTTGCGCAGCAGCATCTCCAGCAGGTCGAACTCCTTGAGCGGGAGGTCCACCTTCGCGCCGGCCACCGTGACCACGTGCCGGTCCACGTCCATCCGGACCGGGCCCGCCTCCAGCGCGGCCGGCGTGACCTCCTCGGGCTCGCCGCGGCGGCGCAGCACGGCCCGGATGCGGGCGACCAGTTCCCGGGACGAGAACGGCTTGGTGACGTAGTCATCGGCTCCTATTTCCAGCCCGACGACCTTGTCGATCTCGCTGTCCTTCGCGGTGACCATGATCACCGGGACGTTGGAGCGGCTGCGCAGTTGGCGACAGACCTCGGTTCCGGGCAGCCCCGGCAGCATGAGGTCCAGCAGGACCAGGTCGGCCCCGTTGCGTTCGAACTCGTCCAGGCCGTCGGGCCCGGTGGCCGCGATGGCGACCTCGAAACCCTCCTTGCGGAGCATGTACGACAGGGCGTCGGAGAAGGATTCCTCGTCCTCGACGACGAGCACTCGGGTCACGGAAGGACCTCCGGGGAGGGGAGCGGTGCGTACGGGGGTGAAGCGGATGTACCGGACTGCCCGTGGTCGTCGTCCTCGGCACCGGGGTCGCCGGTGTCGGGGGCCTGGTCGGGCTCCAGGGGTGCGCGGTCGCGGGGGGCTCCCGCCTCCGGCAGCCGCAGGGTGAACGTGGAGCCCTGTCCTTCGGTGCTCCACACGGTGACCTCCCCGCCGTGCGAGGCGGCCACGTGCTTGACGATGGCGAGGCCCAGGCCCGTACCACCGGTGGCACGGGAACGTGCCGGGTCGACCCGGTAGAAGCGTTCGAAGACGCGCTCCTTGTCCCGGTCGGGGATGCCGATGCCCTGGTCGGTGACGGCGACCTCGATCAGGTCGCCGCCGGGGTGGGTGACCCGGCGGGCGGCGATGCCCACCCGGGTCCGGGCGGCGCTGTAGTTCACGGCGTTCTCGACGAGGTTGCCGAGGGCCGCCGCGAGCTGTCCGCGGTTGCCCCAGATCTGGAGGGCGGCGGTGCCGCCGGTGGCGATGGTGATCTGCTTGGTGCTCGCCTGGTGACGACATCGGTCGATCGCCTCCGCCACCAGGTCGTCCACCCGGACGGGCTCCGCGTACTCCAGCGGATCGTCGTTCTGGACCCGCGAGAGGTCGATGAGTTCCTGGACCAGGCTGGTCAGCCGGGTCGCCTCGATCTGCATCCGCCCGGCGAACCGTTCCACGGCCTCCGGGTCGTCGGACGCGTCCATGACCGCCTCGGACAGCAGCGACAGCGCGCCGACCGGGGTCTTCAGCTCATGGCTGACGTTGGCGACGAAGTCCCGGCGGACCGCCTCGATGCGGCGGGCCTCGGTGAGGTCCTCCACGAGCAGCAGCACCAGCCGGGACCCGAGCGGGGCGACCCGGGCGGAGACCGCCAGCGCCTCCCCGCCGCGACCCGCGCCGCGCCGCGGCAGGTCCAGCTCCACCTGGCGTATCTCCCCGTCGCGCCGGGTGTCGCGGGCCATCTGGAGCATCGGCTCGATGGCCAGCTTCCCCCCGCGCACCAGTCCGAGGGCGTACGCCGCCGAGCTGGCCTTGACGACGCTGTCGGCCTCGTCCAGGACCACCGCCGACGAGCGCAGCACCGAGAGCACGGTGTCCACGCCCGGCGGCAGCACCGGCTCGGTGTGCAGGGAGCTGCGGGCCGGACGTTTCAGGTCGCGCTCGCTCCAGCGGAACGCCAGCATGGCGATGACGCCGGTGAGCACCCCGGCGATCGCTGCTGCTGCGGCGACCGCCGCGTTCACGTCCATGTCTCCAGGTTAGGCACGCCCGGGGAAGCGTCCACAGCCATCCCGGTGTCAGCTACGACACTCGTCGCCCAGAGTTCACCGAGGGGAAAGGACCGATTCACCCACGGTGCCGGAACCGGACGCGTCCGGGCCGGAACGTGGGAGCGTGGGGTCGACGGGTACCCGAGGCCCCGGGCGGATGTGAGAGAGGGACGACTCAGTATGCGTGACGCGTACCACGAGGAACTGGACTCGATCGGCGACGACCTGGTCGAGATGGCCCGGCTCGTCGGTTCGATGATCGGGCGCGCCACGACGGCGATGCTCGATTCCGATCTGAAACTGGCGGAGAACGTGATCGCCGCCGACCAGAAGGTGGACGATCTCCAGCACGACCTGGAGGCCCGGGCGATCGCGCTGCTCGCCCGGCAACAGCCCGTCGCGACGGACCTGCGGATCGTGGTCACCTCGCTGCGGATGAGCGCCGACCTGGAGCGGTCCGGGGACCTCGCCCAGCACGTGGCGAAGCTGGCGCGGCTGCGGTTCCCCGACCGGGCGGTGCCGCAGGACCTGCACGCCACGATCCTGGAGATGGGGCAGCTCGCGCAGCGGCTGATGGCCAAGGCGGCGGAGGTCATCGTCACCAAGGACGTCGACCTCGCGATGCAGCTGGAGCAGGACGACGACGAGATGGACCTGCTGCACCGGACGCTGTTCCAGCACCTGATCGACGACCGGTGGAAGCACGGGATAGAGACCGCGGTGGACGTCACGCTGCTGGGCCGCTACTACGAGCGGTTCGCCGATCACGCGGTGTCGGTGGCGAAGCGGGTGGTGTACCTGGTCACCGGGGAGCACGCGGACGAGCTGACGCAGAATCCGGCGCCCGTCGAAGGGGCCTGAGCGGGTGCCCCGTACGGGAGTGTTCCCGTACGGGGCGCGGTGCGTTGTTGCGCCGTTGCGCTGTTGCGCCGTTCGTCGGGGGCGCCGTCCTCGGGCCCCGCTCACGGGCCCGCGGGGTGGCTAGCCGCAGCCGCCACCACACTGGCAGGAGCCGCCGGACTGGCAGCCGCAGGAGCAGCCGGGGCCGCAGCCGCAGGCGCCCAGCAGGGTCAGGCGGGGCAGGCCGGGCTCGGGGGCGGTGGTGTCGGGCTTCCGGGACTCGGTCATGGGTTCCCTCCCTGGGACGCGATGGCTTCGCGTCTCGTGTCCATTGGACTGCGGGGGGTGTGGGCGCATCAACAGCGCACTTTTGCGGGGCGCGGTCTGGGGTTGTTCGCGCCTGCGGTGCGTGGTGGTTGCCCGCGCCGTTCCCCGCGCCCCTTCGGGTACGTCCACCTGGCGGTGCGCTGCCCTGTGCGGGTGCGCTGCGGTATCGCGCAGTTCCCCGCGCCCCTGATCCGGGCCCTTCCGGCCGGTGCGAGGCCCGCGGGTGCGTCGTGGTTGCCCGCGCCGTTCCCCGCGCCCCTTCGGTGCGATCACCTGGCGGTGCGCTGTTCTGCAGGGTGCGCTGCGGTATCGCGCAGTTGCCCGCGCCCCTGATTCGGGCTGCCTGTGCGTGGTTCCTAGGGGCGCGGGGAACTGCGCAAAACACCAGCGCACCCGCACAGGGCAGCGCACTGCCAGGTGGACGCACCTGATCAGGGGCGCGGGGAACTGCGCGAAACGACAGCGCACCCCGCGGGACAGCGCAGCGTCGGGTGGACGTACCTGAACAGGGGGACGTACCCGATCGCCTGTTCGGGCACGGGGGGCCTAGACTCGCACCGCCGAGGGGGGGCCTCCGCCAGGATTTCGCGGAGATTCGGCGAGAACCCCCCAAGGGAGATCGTCCGACCGCACCCGTGGGGGGTACACCGAATGACTCATGCCCGATTCCGGCGCCGCAGACCCGGCACCGCGCGGGCCGCGGCCATCGCCGCGCTCTCGATCAGCCTGCTGGCGGGCGGCTCCACGCTGCCCGCCGCCGCCGCGCCCGGCACCCCGGACGCCGCCCCGCCCGCTCCGACGACCCCGGTCGCCGTGGACCGGGCCACCAACGCGGAGCTGCGCGAGCGGCTCGCCGGCGCGGCCGGCGCCGAGGCCGAGAAGGCACCGGCCGACGCCCAGGCGCGCACCGCGGCCCCGGCACCCGGCGCGGACACCGGGCCCAGCCCGTTCATCGTGGGCGGCAGCGAGACGACGATCTCCTCGGCGCCGTGGATGGTCCAGCTCGGCTACTGGGACGAGGCCGCGGGCAAGGGCTCGTTCTGCGGCGGCACCCTCGTCGCGCCCAACAAGGTGCTCACCGCCGCGCACTGCGTGTACGGCCTCGACTGGCGGCGCAACGGCGTGGCCCTCGTCGGCGCGACCAAGCTGATGGACCCGAACGCGGGCACCGCCGCCGGAGTGCACCGCGTGTGGCGGCACGCCAAGTACGACCACCGCACGCTGCGCAACGACATCGCGGTCATCACCCTGGACCGTCCCGTCAAGGGCAAGTGGCTGCGGCCGGCCGCCTCCGGCGACAGCTCGCTGTACAAGACCGGCACCAGCGGCACCGTGTACGGCTGGGGCCTGACCTCGGGACGGTCGGGCGCCCAGCAGGCGAAGAAGCTGCGCAAGGTCAGCCTGCCGATGGTCGCCGACGGCACCTGTGACCGGGCGATGCGGGGCGTGCTCGGCCGGGACTTCTTCGTCGCGGGCGAGATGCACTGCGCGGGCAAGCCGGCGACCGGGCGGGACTCGGGCACCAAGAGCTCCTGCCACGGTGACTCGGGCGGTCCGCTGGTGGTCGGCGGCAAGATCGCGGGCGTGGTCTCGTGGGGCGTCAAGGGCTGCATCACCAAGGGCGCGTACCCGGTGTTCACGAAGGTCAGGACGTACGCGGGGGCGACGCAGGGTCGCATCGACGACGCCGACCGCAGCTACGACGGACGCACCGACCTGCTCGCGCGGGGGGCGGGCGGCAAGCTCTACCAGATGAACAGCAAGGGCCGTTCGCTGGCCGCTCGCACCGCCTCGGGCTCTGGCTGGGAAGCCCTGAGCTGGGGCCTCCAGAGCGACTTCGACCGTGACGGTCACCTGGACCTGCTGGTCCGGGACAAGAACGACGGCAAGCTGCACCGCCGGTACGTGCGCAACGCGACCACCTCCAGCGCGGCCTGGGCCTGGCAGCCGGTGACGTCGGTCGGCGGCGGTTCGAAGTCGTACGCGGCGCCCGGCGACTTCACGGGCGACGGGTGGCCGGACCTGATCACGACGGACGGATCGGGCAACGCCCACCTCTACCCGGGCAAGGGCAACGGCGCGTTCGGCAGCAAGAAGAAGGTCGTCAACGGGGCGTGGAAGGGTGCCAAGCTCTTCGGCCGGGGCGACCTGACGAACGACGGCAAGGCCGACCTGCTGGTGCGGGACAAGGCCAACACCGTGTGGCTGTACCGCGGCACCGGCAAGGCGTCCGCGCCGTTCGCAGCGAAGATCAAGGCCCGCAGCAACTGGAAGTTCACCGCTCTGGTGGGCAACGGCGACATGACCGGTGACGGCATCGCCGACGTCCTGGCGCGGGACTCCGGCGGCAAGCTGTGGCTCTACCCGGGCACCGGCAAGGCGTCCTCGTCGCTGTTCGGCACGCGGGTCTCGCTGGGCTCCGGCTTCAACCAGTACAACCTGCTGTTCTAGCCCCGGTCCGCCCGGGGGTTGCACCAGGGGCGCGCCGGTCCTCTTCGGAGGGCCGGCGCGTTTCCCGTGCGGCCCACGGGTCACTGGTTCCCCCGGTCCCGGCGCTCCGGCGCGTACGCGGGGCGGGCCGGCAGATGGCGCGCTGCGCGTGCGCCCCTCGCCACCCCGGGGGAAGATCCTCGCATGAGCGGCATTTCGCCCGGCGGGGGTGGTTCCTCGGCCCGTCCGCCCGGCCCCGACCCGGGTGCCCCGAACCAGACCCTGGCCCTCGCGGCGATGATGTTCGCCGTCTCGATGACCTTCATCGACCAGACGATCGTGGCCATCGCCGCCCCGGAGATCACCGACGAGCTGGGGCTGTCCTCCTCGGGCATCCGCTGGGTGGTGAACGCCTACCTGCTCGCGCTGGCGGCGTTCTTCGCGCTCGGCGGACGGCTCGCCGACCTCTTCGGGCGCCGTCGGACCATGCTGGTCGGCACGCTGGTGTTCGTCGTGTCGTCCGTCCTGTGCGGCTGCGTCCCGACCGGTGGCGCGGCACAGACCTGGATGATCGTCTTCCGGGCCACCCAGGGGGTGGGGGCGGCGCTGATGTTCCCGGCGGCGCTCGCCGTGGTCGTCGCGGTGTTCCCGGTCGAACGGCGCGGCCGGGCGCTCGCCCTGTTCTTCGGCGTGGCGGGCGGGCTCACCGCGCTCGGACCGCTGCTCGGCGGCTGGCTGACCGCGTGGACCTGGCGGGCGATCTTCTGGGTCAACGTCCCCATCGCCGTCATCGCCATCGTGCTGACCCTGCTGGCCCGCATCCCCGACGAGGTCCGTCGCGAACGGCTCGACGTCCCCGGTGCGTTGCTGATCGCGGGCGGCATGGGGCTGAGCGTGCTGGGGCTCCAGCAGGCCGCGGTGTGGGGGTGGGGTTCGGTGGCGACCTGGCTGTGCGTCGCGCTCGGGTTCGCCCTGCTCGTGGTGTTCGGCTGGTACGAACTCCGCTTCCCGGAACGGCCGTTGATCCTGCTACGGGTCTTCCGCGACCGGGCGTTCCTGGTCGACAACGCGGTGCTGTTCTTCGCGATGCTCGCCTTCGTCCCGATGTTCTTCTTCGCCTCGGTGTACGCACAGGTGTCGCTCGGCAAGAGCCCGAACGAGGCGGCGCTGTACCTGCTGTACTTCTTCATCGGGTTCGTGGTCGCGTCCCAGATCGGCGGGCGGGTCCTGGACACCCGGGGCGCCCGTCCGGCGATCCTGCTCGGTTCGGCGCTCGGCGCGGCCGGGTTCGCGCTGTGGGCGGCGCGGATGCCGGACCTGTCGTTCGCCGAGCAGTGGCCGTACGTGGTCCTCTCCGGCGCGGGCATCGGGTTCCTGTTGGCGCCGGCGTCGACGGACGCCGTGAACCGGGCCATCGACGCCTCGTACGGTGAGGTCACCGGCATCACGCAGACGGTGCGCAACTACGCGGCGGCGCTCGGTCTCGCCGTCTTCGGTACGGTCCTCAGCCACGAGACGGTGAGCCGGGTCGCCGAGACGCTGCGTTCACGGGGCTTGCCCGCGGACCTGGCGCACGACGCGGCGCAGCGGGTCGCCCAGTCGGTGGCCGGCCAGGGCGGCCAGCACGAACCCGCCGGCACGGGGCCCGTGGCGAAGGTGCTGCGGGAGGTGCAGCAGGCGATCCGGGTGGACTTCGCGGAGGCCAACCAGTGGGTGTTCGCCGGGATGGCCCTCGCGCTGGCGGTGGCGTTCCTGTGCGCGCTGGCCCATCCGGGCACCCGGGTGACGGGGGCGGAGCGCGGGCCGGATCCGGCGAAACCCGTTGGCGGGGACGGTAGTTCGGGCCCTAGCGTCGATGGATGATCCTGTTGATCGGTGGCCCGCCCCGGGTGGGCAAGAGCACCCTGGCGGCGATGCTGGGCGAACGGGACGGGCTGCCCCACTGCCCGGCGGACGCCCTCGTCTCGATGCTCCAGCACGCCGCGCCCGCGCTGGGCGTACGGCACGGGGAGCACGACCGGAAGGCCGCGGCGGCACGGCCGTTCCTGGTGGAGTTCGTGCGCGCGATCGGCGACGGCGTCGACCACGACGACCCGTGGGACGGGTACGTGGTCGAGGGCGACGTGGTGACGCCCGGAGCCCTGGCCGAGATCCGCGCCGCGGGGCTGCCGGTGTCCGCCGTGTTCCTCGGCAACACCGCCCTGCCGGCGGCCGAACTGCGCCGCGACCCGCAGTGGTTGACCGGCGCCGACCCCGCGACGTACGAGGCGGTCGCCGCCCGGGTGCGGGACCGCAGCCGGGCCCTCGGGGAAGCGTGCGAACGCTCGGGTGACCCGTTCGTGGACCTCGGGACCGTCGGCTTCGGGGCGGGGCTGGAACGGGCGTACGGGTTGCTGCGGCCGCCCGGCTGAGGCGCCCTGCGACGGGGCTCAGGCCGCCGCCGGGCGGATGTTGTGGTTGAGCCGGAAGACGTTGTCCGGGTCGAACCGGGCCTTGACCTGGGCGAGCCTGCGGTAGTTGGCCTCGCCGAACGAGGCGACGACCCGTTCCTCCCCCTCGAAACCGATGAAGTTGAGGTACACCGAGTCCCGCGCCCAGGGACGCATCGCGGCGCGCACGTCCCGGACCCAGTCGCGGGCCCGGTCGTCGTCCGCCGGGTCCTCCCACACCCCGAACGGGTGCACCGCCCACGGCGAGGACCGCCAGGGCATCGGCCAGTCCCCGGCCTCCCGCGCCACCGCGCCGCCCATGGGGAAGACGATGTGCTGGGAGTTCGTCGGCACCGGCATCGTGTCCGCCAGCGACCGGAACACGCGCAGCGCGTCGTCCGGGAGCGCCGTCAGGTACTCGGCGGACCAGTAGTTCCGCAGCGCCGGCGGGTCGTCCAACATGCACTGGAGGTCGGCGTACGGGATGTCGGTGATGAGTTCGGCCGCCCGTTCCAGCGCCAGTAGCGGGGCCGCCACCTGGCGCGCTTCGGCCAGCGGGCCGGCGTACGTCACCAGCACCCCGCACAGCAGCCGGCCCACCAGGTGCTCCGGCACGAAGGGGGCCGGCGGTCCGGTGAGGTAGATGAGCGCCCCGCCCGCCTCGTCCGGGGCCGTGTCCATGACGTCCCGGTAGATCGGGAGGACCTCGTCGGAGCGTTCGGGCAGGAACAGCAGCAGGACCATGGAGAACGCGGGCAGCGGGTGCAGTCGCAGGGTGATCTCGGTGGCCACGCCGAAGTTGCCGCCGCCGCCGTGCAGCGCCCAGAACAGTTCCGGCTCGTGCTCCGGGCTCGCGAGGACGGTGCGGCCGTCGGCGGTCACGACCTCCACGGCCGCGAGGTTGTCGCCGGCGATGCCGAACTTCCGCTCCAGCCAGCCCGATCCCCCGCCGAGGGTGAAGCCGCCGACCCCGGTGGTCGAGGCCCGGCCGCCGGTGGTGGCGAGGCCGTGCGGCTGGGTCGCCCGGTCGAGGTCGCCGATCGTGGCGCCGCCCCCGATCCGGGCGGTGCGGGCGTCCGGGTCGACCCGGACGCCGCGCATCGGACGCAGGTCGACGACGAGCCCGTCGTCCACGGACGCCGTGCCGGCCACGCCGTGGCCGCCGCCGCGCACGGCGATCGGCAGGTCGGCCTCGCGGGCCGTCCGGACGGCCGCGGCGACGTCGGCGGTGCCGTCGCACTGGGCGATGACGGCGGGGCGCCGGTCGATCATGCCGTTGTAGAGGGCGCGGGCCTCGTCGTACCCCTGGTCGTCCGGGGTGATGACGGTGCCCGCGAACTGTCGCCGGAGATCGGCGAGCGCCGCCTCCGAAAGGTGCCGGGGCGCCATGACGGGCCCCCTTCCGCTGCGGGGAGACCTCCTCATCGTATTCCGGGCTGCTGCGGCGGGCGCGGTGGGCGGCGGGCCGCCGGGCCCCTTTCGGTGCGTCCCGCTGAGGGTGCGCTGACCCGTGCGGGTGCGTCGTCGTTGCTCGCGCAGTTCCCCGCGCCCCTGACGGGGCGCCCTGCGAGCGGACGTGCAGCCCGATGGACAGGGGCGCGGGGAACTGCGCAACACCGGGACGCACCCCGCGGAACAGCGCACCCCCAGCAGGACGCACCGACAGGGGCGCGCTGCGCGGGGTCACCCGTGCGGGGCCGTCCGCGGTGCCCGGACGGTGGGGCGCTGCTGTACTGGCCCGGGGGCAACGGCTACCGGGCCACCGGTGACGGCGAAGGGCGAGGACGTGACCACAGCGATCATCGGTACCGGCGCGATCGGCTCCCGGCTGGCGGCCGACCTGACGGCGGGCGGCGAATCCGTACTGCTCGCGTCGCGCGATCTGGACCGCACCAGGGAACTGGCCGACCGGCTCGGCGAACGGGCGACGGCCACCACCGTCGACCAGGCGGTGGAGATGGCCGACGTCCTGGTCCTCGCGGTCTGGTTCGACACGATCAAGGAGCTGATCGCGCAGTACGGCGACCGGCTGGCCGGCAAGGTCGTCGTGGACCCGTCCAACCCGATCGCCGTGGACGACCAGGGCACCTTCTCCAAGACCATCCCCGCGGACCAGTCCGCGGGGGTGATCATCGCGGGGCTGCTGCCGGCGGGCGCCCGTCCGGTCAAGGCGTTCGGCACGCTGTTGGCGCCCTCCCTGGAGTCCGAGGCGCGCCGGGAGCCGGAGCGGGGCGCCGGGTTCTTCGCGACGGACGACCAGGGCGCCGGCGAGGAGGTCGCCCGGCTGATCCGGGCGGCCGGGTTCGACCCGGTGCCGGTGGGCGGGATCGACCAGTCGATCCGCATCGAGGTCTTCGGTGACCTGCACGAGGGGACGCTGGGGCGGGTGCCCTCGGTGGAGGAGGCCCGGGCCCTGGTCTGACGGGGGGGGCGCGGGGTCAGCCGACCGGCAGCCGGGCGCATCTGCGGCAGGCGCGCACCGAGGGCGCCATCACCGCGTGCGAGACCGCTGCCAGGGCGCCGGCGAGGGCGATCAGCGTCCACTGCGCGGCCAGCAGGGCGGCGACGGCGAGCGTGACCGTGGCGACGGCCATGGCCGCGCTCGCGGTGGTGCCGGCCCAGGCGACCACGGCGGGCAGCCGGTCCGGGGTGGGCAGCCACCGGGCGAGGGCTCCCGTGGCGGCCAACAGCGCCGCGGCCAGCAGTGCCCCCGCGCCCGCGACCGTGGCCAGGTGGAAGGCGAGCAACTGGGCCACGTGCAGCGCCGGGCCCTCCTGGCCCGCGTCGGTCCAGCTGGTCCAGGCGTTCCGGACCAGGTACCAGCAGGCGACCAGGAAGGGGCTGGTCAGCGCGACCCTCCGGGCGGTGTGCCGGGCCTGGGCGATGGTCAGTTCCCGCTGGCAGCTCGGCACGAGTTCCTCGGGGGTCCCGAACTCGTGCACCGCCTGCCGGGCGGCGCGGTCCCGGGACATGCCTCCGTCCGCGTACACCGCCACCGTGTCCGCGAGACCGTCGCGTATCTCCTCGACCAGCCGCTGCTTGACCCGGGCCGGGCCGCGCAGGGCCGCCGCGAGGGTCGTGACGTACTCGTCGACGGGGTCGGTGCCCCGCTGACCGGTGACGCTCAGGTCGGGTGCCGCGGCGGCGCTCATGTCGCGGCCCGCGGCGGGGCTACGGGGTCGAGGACCGAGCCGATCGCCGCCGTGAACTCGCGCCACGCCGTCCGTTCGCTGGCCAGGCCGTTGCGCCCGGCGTCGGTGAGCGCGTAGCTGCGTCGTCGCCGTTCGCCGACCGACTCCCAGGCGCTGCTCAGCAGGCCCAGCCGTTCCAGCCGGTTCAGCGCGGGGTAGATGGTGCCGGTGCGCAGGTCGAGTGCGCCGCCGCTGCGCTGTTGGACCGCGGCGATGATCGCGTAGCCGTGCAGGGGGCCCGGTTCGAGCACGGCGAGCAGCAGCCCGTCCAGGTGGCCTCGTACCGCGTCTGCCTTCATGGGCCCGCCTTTCTCATAGGTAGGCAGCCTACATAAGAACCCGTAGGCGTGCTATGTATTGGCAGCCAACATATCCCTCTCGCTCCCTCGCTGTCTCACTCCCTCTCGCCTCTCGCCTTCTCGTTCGGACTCCCTACTCGACATCTCCCACTTCGGCTTCTGGAGGAGCGCAGTGACCAAGCTGCTGCTGTCCATTCACGTCCTCGCGGCGATCCTCACGGTGGGGCCGGTCGCCGTGACCGCCTCGCTGTTCCCGCGCTACGCGAGTCGCGCCCCGGTCGACCCGGAACCGTCCGGCCCGGGAACGGGGTCCGCACGCGAACCGTCCGGGCGGGGGCCCGAGTTCGCCGAGTTCCTGCACGGCATATGCCGTCGCTACTCGTTGGCCGGGGTCGCGGTTCCGGTCTTCGGATTCGCCACCGGCGCCCAGCTCGGCGTGCTCACCGACGCCTGGCTGATCGCGTCGGTCGTCCTGACCTCGATCGCCGCGGTCGTACTGATCGTGACCGTCCTGCCCGACCAGGAACGGGCGCTCGCGGCGCTCGGGGACGGGACGGCATCCCCGGGGCAACCGCCCGCGACGGCCCCGCCGTCAAAGGCTCGACTGGCGATGACGACCGGGGTCTTCAACCTGCTGTGGACGGTCGTCGTGGTCCTCATGATCGTCCGCCCCGGCTCCACCACGGGGGCGTGAGACCGTGCGGGCCCTGCGCGTCGCCGCGCACGTCGAAGCCGTCTCCCTGGTCGCCCTGTTGCTCAACCTGGCAACCTGGCACGCGCAGCCCGTCTCCTCGCTGCTCGGCCCGCTCCACGGCACCGCGTACCTCGTCGCCATCGCGACCGCCTGGTCGATCCGGGGGGCCGATGCGGTGGGCGCCCGGTGGCGGGCGCTGATACCCGGGGTCGGCGGACTGCTCGCCGTACGGCGCCTGCGCGACCGTCCCCGCCCGGCCGCGGCGACAGCACCGGTGGCCGGGGGCACAAAACCGGTGGCCGAGGGGCCGCACGGTCACGCACGCTGAGCGCATGGAACGAGAGCACGAACGACCGGAGCACCCCCGCCACGAGATCCGCGCCGCACAGACCCCCGGGTCCCTGACGGTGTATCAGGCGTACGCGCCGGCCATCGGCGTGCCGACCGCCCGGGACGGCCGGTTCCCGGCGGCCTGGAAGCGGGACCGGATGACCTGGATCAAGCCCTCGTTCCTGTGGATGATGTACCGCTCCGACTGGGGCAGCGCCGAGGGCCAACAGACCGTACTGGCCGTGGAGATCACCCGCGAGGGCTTCGAGTGGGCGCTCGGGCACGCGTGCGTGTCGCACTACGTACCCGCGCTGCACGCGGACCAGGACGCGTGGCGGCGCGAACTGAAGCGGGCGCCGGCCCGGGTGCAGTGGGACCCGGAACGGGACCTGCACCTGCGCCCGCTCCCGCACCGGGCGCTCCAACTCGGCCTGTCGGGCGAGGCGGCGCACCGGTACGCGGACGAGTGGATCGTCTCCGTCCGGGACGTCACCGCGCTGGCCCACGAGGTCCGTGCGCACGTACGGGCGGGGCGCCCGGAGGAGGCGGAACGGTTGCTGCCGCGGGAGACGCCGTACGAGACGGCGAGGCCCGGGGTGACGGACCGGGTCCTGGTCCCCGGGGGCGTGGGCTAGGGGTGCGCGGGGGCTCAGGCGACCGGCGCGCGCCCCTCGGAGACCTCCGCGCCCTTCTCCGCGCTGGCGTCCTTCTCCGCGCCGGGGGTGCCGGTGGCCACGGGCTCGGGCCCGGCGCTCGGTCCCTGCGCCGGCGGGAGGCCCCGCATCAGGGCCCCGTACCCGAACGCGGCGATGACACCGAGGACGGCGCAGCTCCCCCAGAGCCAGTCCGCACCGAACCTGTCGATCACGAAGCCGGACATCAGCGGGGCGATCAGGCTCGCGACGGCCCAGGACAACGTGTACATGCCCTGGTAGCGGCCCCGCCCGTGGGGCGGCGAGAGGCGGACGACCAGACCCGTCTGGGTCGGCGCGTTGACGATCTCCGCGAGGGTCCAGACGCAGATGGTCAGGGCGAGGACGGCGACCGAGCCGGCGAACGCGGTGAGCCCGAAGCCGAAACCCACGACCAGCGAGGAGACGATCAGCAGCATCCGCGGATCGCGGTGCTCGATGAAGCGGGTGACGGGGATCTGGAGGACCACGATCAGGACGCCGTTCACCGACATCGCGAGACCGAACTCCGCGGGGCTGAGCCCGGCGTCACCCATCGCGATCGGCAGGCCCACCGTGCTCTGCATGAAGATCAGCGAGACCAGGAACGACAGCCCGACCACGCCCATGAACCGCCCGTCCCGCAGGACCGTCCCGAGCCGGACGTCCGGCTCGGCCTCGCGTTCCCGCCGGGTGCGCACCGGACGGGACTCCGGCAGCTTCACGAAGACGACGATCGCGCACGCCAGCGTCATGATCCCCTCGCCGAGGAACCCGGCGACATAGCTGTACTCGGCGATGAACCCCGCCGCGATGGTGGAGATCGCGAAGCCCAGGTTGATCGCCCAGTAGTTGAGCGAAAAGGCCCTGACCCGGTCCTCGGGGCGGATGATGTCGGCGATCATGGCCTGCACGGCGGGACGCGAAGCGTTGCTGGCGGCGCCGACGAGGAAGGCGACGGCGGCGATGGCCACCGGGTGCTGGACGAATCCCAGCGCGGCGACGGAGAAGGCCGTGGAGGTCTGCGCGATCAGCAGGGTGGGACGGCGGCCGAACCGGTCCGCCATGACCCCGCCGGCGAGCGCCGAGATGACGCCGCCGAGCCCGTACAGCGCGGCGACGAGCCCGGCGAACGACGCGGAGTAGCCCCGGTCCAGGGTCAGGTACAGGGCCATGAAGGTGGCGACGAACCCGCCGAGGCGGTTGACCAAGGTGCTGGTCCACAACCACCAGAAGGCGGGGGGCAGCCCGGAGACGGTCTCCCGCAGCGCACGCCGGACGGCCGGCCCGGCCCCCACCCGGCCCTTACCGGTCCCATCGTTTCCGGTGCTTCTGGTGCTTCCGTTGCCTCTGCCGCTCTTGGCACCGCCCGCGGACATGCAGACCCCCCTCGGCACCCCGTGCCCATGTAAGTAGTGAAACGCGCAAGCAGACATTACGCACGAGGTGTGGAAGTGCACCAGTGAATTGACGGGGACCGTCAATCGACGGGGTCGGGGCGGGGGCGGCACGTCCGCGGCCGGGGTGGCCGGGGGGACGTATCAGGAGCCGGACCGGGCGCGCGGCGGGCGCAGGGGTTCGATTACGCTCGGGGCATGGCCGACGCACCGTACAAGCTGATCCTCCTCCGCCACGGCGAGAGCGAGTGGAACGCGAAGAACCTGTTCACCGGCTGGGTGGACGTCAACCTGACCGAGAAGGGCGAGAAGGAGGCGGTCCGCGGCGGTGAGCTGCTGAAGGACGCCGGCCTGCTGCCCGACGTCGTGCACACCTCGCTCCAGAAGCGCGCGATCCGCACCGCCCAGCTCTCGCTGGAGGCGGCCGACCGCCACTGGATCCCGGTGCACCGCAGCTGGCGCCTGAACGAGCGGCACTACGGTGCGCTCCAGGGCAAGGACAAGGCGCAGGTCCTCGCCGAGTTCGGCGACGAGCAGTTCATGCTGTGGCGCCGCTCGTACGACACGCCGCCGCCCGCGCTGGCGGACGGCACCGAGTACTCGCAGAGCGGTGACCCGCGCTACGCGACGATCCCGCCGGAGCTGCGGCCCCGCACGGAGTGCCTGAAGGACGTCGTCGAGCGGATGCTCCCGTACTGGTACGACGGCATCGTCCCGGACCTGCTGACCGGTCGCACGGTCCTCGTCGCCGCGCACGGCAACAGCCTGCGCGCGCTCGTCAAGCACCTGGACGGCGTCTCCGACGCGGACATCGCGGGCCTCAACATCCCGACCGGCATCCCGCTCTCCTACGAGCTGGGCGCCGACCTCAAGCCCCTCAACCCGGGCGGCACCTACCTCGACCCGGACGCGGCTGCGGCGGCCATCGAGGCGGTCAAGAACCAGGGCAAGAAGAAGTAACCCGAGCTGTTCGAGCCCCCCACCTGCGGGTTGTCCGCTGGTGGGGGGGCTTGTCTGCGCCCTGTGACTAGTGCAGCCACGCCCGATGCAGCCGCTCAGGTCGCCGGGAGCCGGTACGACAGCACGTACGCGTCCGCGGCCATGACCGTGTCGCAGACCTCGACGGCGCGACCCGCCGAGTCGAAGGCGGTCCGGACGAGGTGGATCACGGGCACACCGGTCGCCAAGCGCAGCGCCTTGACCTCGGTGGGCGAGGGCATCC
This sequence comes from Streptomyces sp. NPDC127068, assembly GCF_042724695.1. Lineage (NCBI taxonomy): Bacteria > Bacillati > Actinomycetota > Actinomycetes > Kitasatosporales > Streptomycetaceae > Streptomyces > Streptomyces sp. NPDC127068. The sequence goes on from NZ_JBHXEN010000051.1 coordinate 59,065, forward strand.
TGGCGCGGAGCTCCTCCTCGAAGTGGTCGAGCCGGTGGCCGAGGTCTTCGAGGCGGGCGTAGATCCCGCCGGGACCGGGGTTCGGTTCCGCGATGGGCGTGCCGCGGGCGATGTCGAGCGGCAGGTAGGAGGTGGCGAGCTCGACCGGGCGTCCGTCGAGGAGGTAGCGGCGACGGCGGGCGAGCACCCGCCGTACGGAGCCGAGCCGGGTGGAGACGTCCTGGTCGGCCTTCTCCTCCTTGATCTCCAAGCTGTCCACCTGGGGGTGACCGCCCGCTGCGTCGGCCTCGACCAGGAACGCGGACCTGCCCTGCTCGCGGTGGCGGCGGGCGAACCGGTCGGACGCGAGTCGCCGAACGGCGGGCCTGGGCCGCACGAAGACGCCCTTGCCGTGCTGGGCATGCACCAGGCCCTCACCCTGGAGGACGGAGAAGGAGTTCCGGACCGTCATCCGGGACACCCCGTAGTGCTCCACCAACTCGGCCTCCGAAGGCAGCTTCTCGCCCTCCCGGAACCGTCCGCGATCGATGGCGTCACGCAGTTGGTCGGCGATCTGCCGGAAGACCGCACGATCACTCGTGGGGTCGAGGTCACCGAGCAGACCCGAGGGGTCGGGGCTCACATGTACTCCTTTAGGTGTCTAGACGAGTGGGTGAGTGGTGTTGCTACGGTGGCGAGCCTAGCCATCCGGGAGGGCCGAGGAACGTGAGCACAGAACGCCCACACTCCGTGAGTGTGGCCGGAGTTGTCGTGGACCACCGCGGCCGAGCCCTCCTGATCCAGCGCCGCGACAACGGCCGCTGGGAACCGCCGGGCGGCATCGTCGAACGGGACGAAACCCTGCCCGAAGCGCTCCGGCGCGAAGTGCTCGAAGAGACCGGCATCAAAATCGCCCTGCCCGCGACCCTCACCGGCGTCTACAAGAACATGACGGGTCTGATCGTCTCGCTGGTCTTCCGCTGCGAGGCTGCCGACGGCACGCCCACCGTCGGGGACGAGACCCGCGCACTGCGCTGGGCCACCCGCGAAGAAGTGCTCCAACTCACCGACGAGGCGTACGCGATCCGCGTCCTGGACGCACTCGACGCGGCGTCCCCGCCGGCCGTCCGCGCCCACGACGGCGTGAAACTCGTCTAGGCAGTGTCTGGTGGCTCTTTGATGAGGTCGCGGAGCCAGATCACGATGGCTGCTGTGGCCAGGGTGCCGTTGAAGATGTAGTCGCGTTTGTCGTACCGGGTCGCGACGGCCCGGTGCTGTTTCAGCTTGCCGATGCAGCGTTCGACGGTGTTGCGTTGGCGGTACTGCTCGCGGTCGAAGGCTGGCGGGCGGCCGCCGGCCCGGCCACGGCGGCGGCGTTTCGCGCGTTGGTCGTCCGGCTGGGCGATCGTTGCCTTGATCCCGCGTTTGCGCAGGTAGCCGCGGTTGGCGTGGCTGGAGTACGCCTTGTCGCCGCAGGCCCGGTCCGGTCGGGTGCGGGGGCGCCCGGCTCCGGTGCGGGCTATGTTCAGGGCCTTCATGAGCGGGATGAACATCGGGCTGTCGCCGCGCTGGC
>NZ_JBHXEN010000052.1:0-24822 GCF_042724695.1 Streptomyces sp. NPDC127068
CGGCGACCACCGAGTCCAGCAAGCTCACCGTCACCGGCACCATCGGCAAGACCCGGGGCGCGTACGACATCCTCGTCCGACCCAAGGGTTCAGCGCAGGAGTTGGAGAAGGCGGAGGCACTGATACGTCCCAACTCCCTCTCCGACGTCTACGGCGGCATCACCACCGACCAACTCGCCACCGTACGCAAAGTGCCCGGCGTCGACGTCGCAGCACCGCTCGCCATGCTCGGGCACACGTCGGAGCCCGGCGGAGTCGCCATCGACCTCGCCAAGCTGATCCCCAAGGGCACCCGGGGCACCTTCGACCTCGGCCGAACCTGGGACTACGACCGCGGCCTCTCCACCATCGAACAACGCACGCACACCGTCTTCATCACCCCACACCCGCTGGAGGCCAAGCCGGGCCCCAAGGTGGAACAGACGGAAGCGAGCGGCGGCGTCACCTACCACACCAGTCGCTTCTTCGAAGTCCTCCCCTCCGGCGAGCGACGCGAGGTGTGCAAGGGGACGATGCGCAAGGCGGAACACGTCCCCGGGCTCTCCAGTTCCGTCACCTGCCTGTCCTGGGCGAAGGTCACCGAGACGGGGCCCGATTTCGAGCAGAGCGAGCCGGGGCCCCGGACACAGGTGTTGTTCAACTTCCCGGTGTCGTACCTCGTCGCGGGCGTCGACCCGGTCGCCGAGGGCAAGCTCTTCGGCCTCGACGAAGCGGTCACCAAGGGGAGGTACCTGAGCCCCACCGGTCCCCTCCAGGTGACGAAGCCGGACCAGTCCGTGGAGACGACCCTGCCGATGCTCCGTTCCGAGCGGGCCGCGAGCGCCCTCGCGGTGCGGGTGACGCTGACCCGGCACGGCGAGGACCGACCGCTCCTGCGCAAGCGGTTCGAGGCCGGCGCCCGGCAGTTGGACCACCCGATCGGCAAGCGCAGCGACATGATCCTCCCCGGGTTCCTGGCCACCCAGCCGATCACCTACGACCTGGCCGATGACGGCACCCTGCGGCCCCGCCCGGTGAAGCGCCCGCCGCTGTCCCAGACGATCCTGCCGCTCGACGGCCAGGACGTGTGGTTCCGTACGCTCGTACCGCAGCAGTCGCAGGCCGTGCAGCTGAGGAGCCATCCGAAGATCGTCGGCACCTTCGACCCCGAGCTGCTGCCGGAGTTCGACGCGGCGAGCCGGGTCCCACTCGGTACGTACGGTGCACCGGCCCTCGCCGGCGCCGACGACCGCTCGCGGAAACTGCTGGACGGCGACGCGCTGCGCCCCGGCGCCTCCCCCGCTTCCTACGTCCAACAACCTCCGCTGATGCTCGTGTCGTTGGCTTCCACGCAGTGGCTGGCGGACAACGGCTACATGACGCAGAAGCAGTCGATGGCGCCGGTGTCGGCGATCCGGGTGCGGGTGGCCGGGGTGTCGGGTGCGGACGAGGTGTCGCGGGAGCGGGTACGGATCGCGGCGGAGGAGATTCGCAAGCGCACCGGACTGCACGTCGACATCGTGCTCGGCTCGTCGCCCACCGCCCGGACCGTCGTACTGCCGGCCGGGGAGAACGGGCGCCCCGAGTTGAAGCTCGCCGAGTGGTGGAGCAAGAAGAACGTCGCCGCCCGGATCATCGAGGCGTCGGACACCAAGTCGTTGGTACTGCTGGTGTTGGTGTTGGTGGTGTGCACGCTGTTCGTGGCGAACGCAGCGGCATCCGCAGTACGGTCCCGGCGGGGCGAGTTGGGGTTGCTGGCCGCCGTGGGCTGGCGCCGCCGGCACCTGTTCACGATCGTCCTCGGCGAACTCCTCCTCCTCGGCACCATCGCCGGAGCGACCGGGACCGGCGTGGCCTGGATCGCCGGGCTCACCCTCGACATCGACGTACCCCCTGCACGAGCCGCGCTCGCCATCCCCGTCGCCCTGGCCGTCGCCCTGGTCAGCGGTGCGGTACCCGCCTGGCTCGCAGCCCGCGTCCACCCCGTCACCGCGCTACGCCCCGCCGTGACGACCGGACGCCGCACCCGGATGTTCGCCGGGGTCATCGGCATGGCCCTCGCCGGCGCCACCCGAGCCCGAGGCCGCACCCTCCTCGGCGCCGCAGCCGTCGCCACCGCCGCCGCCGCAACCATCCTCCTCCTCGCCGCCACCTACACCTTCCAGGGGACGTTGGCCGGCTCGCTACTCGGGGAAACCATCTCCGTCCAAGTCCGCTCCACCGACATCGCCGCCGTCATCACCATGGTCGTACTGTCCACAGTCGCCGTCGGGGACGTCATCTACCTCGGGGTCCAGGACCGAGCCGCCGAGTTCGCCCTACTCCGCGCCGTCGGCTGGGACGAACGCGTCACCACCCGACTCGTCCTCACCGAAGGCACACTCATCGGCCTCCTCGGCACCCTCACCGGAACCCTCCTCGGCACAAGCGCCGCCCTCTGGCTAGCACCCACCGGCAGCACAAGCGACCTACTCATCCCCGCCGCCGCAGTCATCGCCACCGGCACCGCACTCTCCGCCGCAGCCGCCCTCGTCCCCGTACTCATCCAACGCCGTACCTCCACCGCCCGACTCCTCGCCCAGGAGTGAACAGGACCCCCGACATGCTGGGCGTACGGCTCCCCCACCTTTGCGGAACGGCCGTAGGGGACGGTCGACCCGCCTGCGCGCGTTCTCCATAGAGCTGCGAGCAGTAAATGCGGGCGAGCGAGTGGCGTCCTCGATTTACTGTGACGACCGCCGCTTTCACCACGGCTGCAACGGGAATCCTCGTCACCCCGTCATTCGCCAATGCACCCGTGCCCAATCCGGCGCTGCCGGTATCCGGCACGCTGACGCCCGAGGACATGCACGGTAAGGACTACGATCACTCCTACGGCGGCAACTGGAATGACAAGGCCGACGCCATCAAATTCTGATTCCGGCCTGATGTGACGTTCTGTTCGCGCCCCGTCCCCGACGGGGCGCGAACGGTTTCCGAGGAGAATTCAGCACATGTCCATACGCTTGACCCGACTCGCTTCCGGCGCCCTCACCGCGCTCCTGGTCACCGGGCTCACCACCGGTTGCAATCCGCTCGAATCGAAGCCGAAGGGCGAGAAGGCCCCCGACGCCCCCACCCTCACCGAGCCGAAGCTGCCCGAGGACACGGACGCGGCGGGGTCGAAGAAGGCAGCTGCCGAGTTCCGTACCTGGATCAAGGCGAACGGGGACGACCAGCAGAAGGCCGCGGCCTCCCGGGTGCAGCGGGTGCTCGGCGACTGGCAGGGCGAACTCGCCGAGGCGTACATCTCGACGGACATCAACGGCGGGAAGACGGAGGTGGCCGACCCGCTGGGCGCCGCCAAGGCCCTCGCCGGCGCCTTCGACCGGTGGAAGAACGCGGCGAACGGGGTCGAGGGGGCGGTGTCGGTGCACGACGTCAACGGGAACGCGCTCACGCTGGGTTCGTTCTGACCCACGGACACCGTGCGCCCGTCCGGCAGCGACTCCGACCGGACGGACATACTCGGGGCATGGACACCGATCTCGACGCGCTGCTGAGGACCTTGAAGGTCTGGGACCTGCCGGAACTCCCGGACTTCGCCCCGGAGGCGAGCCCCGCAGAGCCCCGCGAACTGTTCACCGAGTGGTTCGCGGACGCGGTCGCGGCCGGGCAGACGGAACCGCACACGATGGCACTGGCGACGGCCGACGCGGACGGTCTGCCTGACGTCCGGACGGTGATGCTGCACGGGGTCGACGCCCGGGGCTGGCTGTTCGCCACGCACGCGACCAGCCGCAAGGGCCGCCAGCTCGCCGTACGCCCGTACGCGGCGCTCGACTTCTACTGGCCGGCACGGGCGCGTCAGATCCGGGTGCGCGGCCCCGTCACGGTGCTGCCGGCGCAGGAGGCGCGGGACAGCCTCCGCGTACGTTCCACCGGAGCGCTCGCCGCCGCGCTCGCCGGACGGCAGAGTGAACTACTGTTGGCGCGGGGCGAGTTGGTCGACGCCTCCGAGGTGGCTTGGAAGCGTGCCCTCACCGAACCGGACACGCTCGCGCCGAGTTGGACGCTCTACGCGGTCGATGCGCGCGAGGTCGAGTTCTTCCAGGGCGACGTACGACGAAGGCACGTCCGGCTGCGGTACGTCCGCGAGAACGGGGACGAGGGCGGTGACGGGGGCGGTTGGCGGCGCGAGTTGCTGTGGCCCTGACGGGAGGGCTCCGGAGGCTGAGCGGACGGTGTTGCGGGCCCCCGCCGGTCGGTGGGGTTTTCCCCAGTTTCGGCTCGGGGGGAGCCTTCATGGCCGCGCACCGTCTCCCCATGGGTGAATGATCTTGCGGCGGTCACCCCGCCGCAACCCACACTCCAGGCGCCCACCCGGGCGTTGCTCCACCATGTCTTCCACACAGCGAGGCGACCAGCATGATCCGCACACCGAAGCCGATACCCCACCCCGCTCCCGACGCCCGGCGCCGGACCTCCGCGGCCCGCCGCGGGATCGGCCGCGCAGCCGTCGCGACCGTCGTCGGCCTGGCGACCCTCGCGGTACCGGTGGCCAGCGCCGCAGCGGCCCACTCGGACACCGGGACCCGGGGCTTCGGCAAGGCGGACCTCCAACGGGGCCTCGACGGCATCGTCCGGCTGGACGGGGTCGTGGGCGCCGAGGCAACCCTCGTCGACGGCGGGCAGCGGACCCACGCGCGCAGCGGCACCGCCGAACTCGGCACCGACCGCCCCGTACCGCACCAGGGCTACTTCCGGATGGGCAGCAACACCAAGACCTTCGTCAGCACCGTCATCCTGCAACTGGTCGAGGAGCGCAGGCTGCGGCTCGACGACACTGTGGAACGCTGGCTGCCCGGCGTGGTCCAGGGCAACGGGAACGACGGCAACAAGATCACGGTCCGCCACCTGCTGAACCACACCGCCGGGCTGCCCGACTACGTCGCGCACGTGCCGGTCCTCCGCAGTGCAGAATCGTTCCAGCAGCACCGGTACGACGCCTACACCCCGCACCAACTGGTGGCTCTCGCGATGCGGGACCGCCCCCTCTTCGAGCCGGGTGCGCGATTCAGCTACTCCAACACCGGTTACGTGCTCGCCGGCATGATCGTCAAGCAGGTGACGGGCAACGAGTGGGACGAGGAGGTCCGCACCCGGATCACCGAACCGCTCCGGCTGCGGAACACGTACTCCCCCGGCAAGCGCTTCGGGCTGCCCGAGCCGCACGCCCGGGGGTACCAGCAGTTCGAACCGGGCGGGCAGCTGGTCAACAGCACCAGGCTCAGCATGACGTGGGGCGACTCCGCAGGTGACCTCGTCACCACCTCCCACGACCTCACCCGCTTCTGGCAGGGCCTGCTCGGCGGCAAGCTCCTCGCACCGAAGTCGCTGGCCGAGATGAAGAAGACGGTGCCGGCACCCGTGGAAGGCAGCACGGTGAACGAACGTGCGGGGCTCGGCCTGTTCTGGCGCGGGCTGAGCTGCGGCGGCGGCTCCTGGGGCCACGGCGGCACGACCCTCGGCCACCTCAACACGAACGCCTTCACCGAGAAGGGCGAGCGCGGGGCGATCGTGCTGCGGTCCACGAACCTCGCACGGGGGGACCGCGATGCGCGTACGGAGGCGCTGCTCGACGCGGCGCTGTGCGCGCAGCGGTGAGGGGGCGGTCCCGCGGCGGCTATCGGGCGCGGGCCCGCTCCAGGTTCTGCCGCACCAGGGCCGTCGTCGGATGGTCGGCGCCCAACACGTGTTCGCAGCGTTCCAGGGCGTGTTCGAAGAGGGACAGTGAGCGGTCCAGGTCCCCCGCCTGCTGGTGGGCGCGAGCCAGGTTGTACCAGGAGCTGATCGTGTCGGGGTGGTCCGCACCCAACACCCGCTCCCGGTCCCGGAGGACGCGTTGGTGCAAGGGCAGGGCCCGCGCCAAGTCCCCCACCTCCTGGTACGCAACGGCAAGATTGCCGCGGGAGATCATCGTGTCGGGATGGTCCGCACCCAACACCCGCTGCCAGTCCCGGAGGACGCGTTGGTGCAGCGGCAGGGCCCGCGCCAAGTCCCCCACCGCCTGGTACACCACGGCAAGATTGCCGCGGGAGACCAACGTGCCGGGATGGTCCACGCCCAACACCCGCTCCCGGTCCCGGAGCGTGCGCTCGCACAGCGGGAGCGCCCGGGCGCCGTCCCCCATCGCCCGGTACGCGAGGGCGAGGTTGCTCCGGGAGCTCAGTGTGTCGACGTGCTCGGTGCCCAACTCGCGTTCGTCGGCCGCGACGGCACGTTGCAGGGCTTGGACGGCTGCGGGGTACGCGCCTTGCTCCAGCTGGAACAGACCGAAGTGGTTGAGCGCGTCGGCCGTGTGCACGGTGTCGGACTCAGCTCCGTGGTGACTGGTGAGCGCATCGACGTGCGGGAGGAGCGCTCGGCACCGGGGCCAGTTGGCGGGCTGCTTGCCGCTGACGGGGAAGGCGTCCGCGAGGAGGGCCGCTGCGACGACCCGTGCGTCCTCGATCTCCTCCGAGCGGCGGTGCGGGTCGTCGGGGTCGGGGGTGCGGGCGAGGGCCTGGACGAGGCGGTGGACGCTCAGCGTGCCGTCGCGATGGTCGGTGACCATGCTGTACGCGACCAAGCGGCCGAGCGCCGTGGCGAGTTCGGGCGGCGACTCGGCGCAGCCGTCCAGCAGGTCCCGGGGGATGCCGGTGGGGGCGTACCAGGCGAGGATGCGTAGGAGGCGTCCGGCGAGCGGCGTGTCGGTCAGACGATCGAGGGTGAGGCGCCAGATCCGCGCGACCGTGCGTTCCGCATCGCCCCCTTCCGCAGCAGCGGCGAACATCGCACCGGGCCACTGCGCCAACATGTCGAGGTAGGCCCGGGCACTCGTCCCGGTCTCCGCGCAGTACGCGGCGGCCTGCTCCACCGCCAGGGCCAAGTGCCCCAGCTCAGCGCACAGGTCCTCGACGCCGTCCACGTCGTCCGTGCCGTGGTGCGCCAGTACCCCGGTGAACAGGGCGACGGACTCGGCCGGCTCGAAGACGTCCAGGTGGACGGTCGCGGCGTACCGGTGCCAACCGGTGGCGCGCCGGGTGGTGACCAGGACCCGGCCGCGCCCCGGGAGCCGGTCGACCACGACCCGGACGTCGTCCACGCGGTCGACGTTGTCCAGGACGAGCAGCCAGTCGTCGTGTGCGGCGAGCCACTGCACCGCGTGCTCGACCTGGAGGGTGGCGGGTAGTTCCCCCAGCGCCGGCCGGAGTGCGCGGGCCAGCGCGGCCAAGCCCGCGTCCACCGCCTCGGGACCGTCCGCGGTGATCCACCACCGCACCCGGGCGGACGCCCGGTGCGCGGCCCAGTGCGCGGCGAGCGCGGACTTGCCGACCCCGCCCAACCCGTGGACCGCGTGCAGCACCACCCCGCCGGGGCTGGCGAAGGCCGAGTCCAGTGCGTTCAGCGCCTCGGTCCGGCCGACGAACCCTGCGGCGGCCGGGACGTTCGAGATCTCGCAGTCGGCGCCGGGGACCGCCCGCCCGGACGGGGCCTGTGCCCGGTCCAGCAGGTTCCGCCAGTACCGCTCGTTGAGCTTCTCGCCGGCCCACCCGCTCCACACCTGGACCAGTGCGAGGACCTGTTCGCTGCTCGCCGGACTGGGGACGGTCGCCCGCTTCGGCGGGACGGCGAGCCAGGCGCTGACGGCCTGGAAGCGCACGGCGACCCCGTACTTGGTCCCCTTCGTCGCAGCCGCGGCCTCCCGTCGCGAACACGGCTGCCCGGCGGCCTTGCGGGCCGCCTGCGCGCGCTGCTCCAGGGCGCGCAACTGCTCGTTCAGCTCCTGTGCCGGATCCGCCACCGGCCCCCCTGTCGACCGTGTCCGCAGTGTCCGTACCGCCCCCGGCGGACACTTCGTTGACCTGCGAGCTTAGAGGCAGTCCGGCCGGACCGTCAGTTCCTTGGGACACCCCGCCCCGGCAGCCGGAAATCTCGGCTCAGCACCCGGCCGAACGGAGCCGGGGCCACTACCCGAGGGGGCACACCATGAAGAAGACGAAGCAGCAGAGGCAGCTGCGGACCGTTCGGCGGCTGGGGCGCACCGCGCTGTTCGGGGCGGTGCGCGGAGCCGGGACCGCTGCCGGCTCCGCGGTGGTCGCCGCCGCGGTCTGGTGGCTCGGCATCCGATGACACCGGCCCGCGCGGACGATCGGCTCAGCCGGGTTCGTTGGCCGTCAAGCGCCCGCGAATCCAGTCGGTGACGGAGGCGTGCTCGGGCTTCCACCCCAGCTGGTCCCGGGCCCCCGTACCGCGCACCCGGCTGTTCGAGCCGAGGGCGTACACGGCCGGTTCGTACCCCCACTCCCGGATCGCCGAGTCGATGTCCCAGGGCTGGGCGGGGCCGAGCCCGAGGGCGTCCGCGATGGCGCCGGTCATCGCGGCGAAGGACGCCTCGCCGTTCTCGACGAAGTAGAACGACCCGGCCGGCGCCGAGGCGAGTGCGAGGAGGTACAGGGCCACCACGTCGTCGATGTGGACGGTCGACCAGACGTTGCGGCCGGCCCCGATGTGCCGGACGACCCCGCTGCTGCGGGCCTGCTCCACCAGGCGGGGGATCTGCACGCTGTCGCGGGAGATCCCGTACCCGTGTCCGTAGATCAGGCTGCTGCACAGCACGGTCGAGCGGATGCCGCGTTCCGCCGCGGCCAGGACCAGCCGGTCGATGGCGACCCGGGGAGCCTTGTCGGGTTCGGGTCGCCACGGGTCGTCGGGGGAGAGCACGGCCTCGGTGTGGGTCCGCTCCGCGACCTCGCCGCGGGCGTCGTCACCGACGATGCTGGAGCCGCTGGCGTGGACGAGGACCTTGCCCGTACCGGCGAGCGCCTCGATGAGCGACTCGACCGCGCCGCGGTGGTCGCTGTCCGCGGCGTTGACCACCGCGTCGGCCTCGCGGGCGGCCCGGGCGAGCACGTCCGCGTCGTCCAGCGTCCCGGACACCGGGGTGATCCCGCTCGCCCGGAGCGCCTTCCCGCGGTCCTCGGTCCGGGCGAGTCCCGTCACCTCGTGTCCTGCTTCGACCAGGCGGGTGGCGACGGACCCACCGATGTACCCGCTCGCTCCAGTGACGAATACGCGCACGACCAGCTCCCCGAGTAGATGCGTGAACGGTTCACGCTTCCGGAGCAACCGAGGCTCCAACTGGTTTTGTTCCAGGGGGTGTTGTCGCGTCCTCCTCAGCGTACGGGCGGGCGGTGCCTGAGTGGCCGTCAGGGGAGGGCCAAAAGGGGTACTTGAGTGGTGTTTATACGACGAAATGATCCGGTGTGGGGGAAGGTGCAGTCCGTGGACGAAGGACCGGTGAGCACGGAGGGCACCATTCATGAGACGCATTCCCGGGCGACGGCCCGTACCGGGCGACCGACGCGGCAGCCGTCTGACCGCGGTCTGCTGTGCGCTGGGAGTGGGGCTCTTCGCGTTCGCCCCGCCCGTGGCCGCGAGCACCGCCGACGCGACGGGGACGGCGAGTAGGGCACCGGGGACCGCCAGCAGCGCCGCCCCGACCGCGTACGTCGCACCCGCCGGCGGAACGCAACCCGGTACGCAGCCCAGCGGCCGGCCCGGTACGCAGTCCCGCGCGCCGGGCCGGGCCGACCTCGCGGTCCGCTGGGAGCCGGTGGTGAACCCGTCCGGCACGGCAACGGGTACGGCGGGCGCCGGGAACGGCGGGGCCCCGGCACGACCCGGCGCGCAGGGCGGGACGGGCAGCGCCCCGACCGGCCCGGGCACGACCCCCAAGACACCGGGGACCGCCACGGCCGACGACTTCACGTTCACCTATCGCGTCTCCGTCGTGAACCACGGCCCCTCCCGGGCCGTGGACGTCGTCGTCACGGACCGGCTGCCCGACGCGCTCGTCCTGGTCGAGTCCTCCGGCGGCTGCACGGCGATCGGGCAGGCGATCACCTGCGGGCCACTGGCCGCGCTCGGCGTCGGCGAGACGCACACCTGGCTGCTCACCGTCCGTCCCGCCGACGACTACTCCGGCGACGGCTCCGACATCAGCAACGTCGCCGTCGTCACCTCCGACACCGAGGACCCCGACCGGGGGAACAACACCGCCACCCACACCGGTGTCCCCCTCCCCGGCGGAACCGGTCAGGCGGACCTCGCCCTGACCAAGACCGCGGTGCTGCCCCCGGGCCGCACCGACGCCGTGCGGCCCGGCGACCGGTTCGCGTACCGCGTCACCGTCCGCAACAACGGGCCCGCCGCGGCGTCCGGCGTCCGGGTCGCCGACCCGCTCGCGGCCGTGCTGGGCTTCGTCTCCTCGCCGGACGGCTGCGCGCTCTCCGCGGAGGACGACCGCACGGTCCTGTGCCCGGTACGGGCCCGCCTCGCGGTCGGGGAGTCGGTGACGTACGAACTCCTCGTCCGGGTACGGGAGGGCGACGCCCTCCGCGGCGGCAGCGGGGGCCACACGGACCACCGCCGCTGCGAGATCGAGAACACCGCCTACGTCACCTCCCTCACCCGTGACCCCGTGCCCGCCAACAACAGCAACCGGCCCGGCACCAGCGGCCCCGGCGGCGGCCCCCTCTACCTGGAGCGCCCCGGCAACGGCCCGCACCAGCCCGAGAAGCCCCAGAAGCCCCATCGACCTCACAAGCCCCACAAGCCGCATCGGCCGCACGTGCCGGACCAGCTGGCCGAGACCGGTCGACGGGTGCCCGGCTGGCTGCCCTGGTCCGCCGGGGCGACCCTGGCCACCGGCGCCGCACTCGTCCTGTTCTCCCGTCGGCAGCTGCGGGCCCCGCGCCGGCCCGGCACCCCGCAGGAGGACACCCGGCCATGAGCCACCCCAGCGGCCGACCCACCAGCGATCCACTCACCAGGGGCCGACTCGCCTCCGGCCGGACCGCCTCGGCGTTCGCCCTCACCCTGGCCACCGCCCTGGCGACGGTCCTGGCGCTGCTGCTCGCCCCGTCGCCGACCCACGCGGCGGCCCCGCGGGCCCTCAGCTTCCCCGTCCACGAGCCGTTCGACAGCGCGACCGGCAACCTCGGCAGCCTCACCGGCAACGCCAGCTACCAGAGCGGCGGTTGGCTCCGGCTGACCAGCGCGGCCAGCAACCAGGCGGGCGGCTGGGAGATGAACGACTCCTTCTCCACCGGCCTCGGGATCGTCGCCGAATTCACCTACGCCACCTACGGGGGCACCACCTTCGACGGCAGGCGCGGCGACGGCCTCGCCTTCTTCCTCGCCGACGGCAACGCGGTCAACGGCACCGGCGCCCCCGGCGGTTCGCTCGGCTACGCGTGCGGCGGCGGGCCGCCCTGCAACCGGTCGGGCGTGCCCGGCGCGTTCCTCGGCATCGGCCTGGACGAGTTCGGCAACTTCTCCTCCCCCGGCGTCGGCAACGGCGGGCCCGGCAGCCAGGCCAACCGGATCGTGCTGCGCGGCGGCGGCAACGGCACCACCGGCTACCGCTTCGGCACCTCGGTCGCCGGGCCCGGCGGCACGGTCGAGACCCTGGGCCGCGGCGACTACCGGACCGTGCGGGTCACCGTCACCCCCAGCGGCGGCCGGCTGCTGGTCTCCCTCTGGTCCGACACCGGCCCCGGCACCACCCTCGTGCCGCTCCTCACCGACTACGACGTGACCACCATCGCCAATCAGCCCGCCCTGCCGGCCACCCTGAAGGTCGGGTTCTCCGGCGGGACCGGCGGCGCCACCAACATCCACGAGATCGGCGACCTGAAGATCAACGTGCCGGCCGACCTGTCCGTCACCAAGACCGGCAGCCCCGCCACCGTCCGCGCGGGCGACCCCGTCACCTACACGGTCACCGTCTCCAACAGCGCCGCCAACAACGTGCTGGGCGCCGTGCTCCGGGACGCCGTGCCCGGGCTGAGCAACGTGACCTGGACCTGCACGGCGACCACCGGCAGCCGATGCGTGCAGCCGTCCGGCAGCGGCAACACCGTGACCGCCTCCGCCGACCTGCTGCGCAGCGGGTCGGCGACGTACACGATCCGCGGGACGGCGCCCGGCACCCCGGGGCCGCTCACCAACACCGCGACCGTCTACGCCCCCGCCGACCGGACGGACACCAACGCGAGCAACGACAGCGCCTCCACGACCACCACGGTGACGGCGCTGGCCGACGTGTCGGTGACGAAGGAGGGCCTCGGCAGCGGGCCGGTCACCCCGGGCCAGACCTTCGACTACCGGGTCACGGCGAACAATGCGGGGCCCTCCGCCAGCACGAGCGTCGCGATCACCGACACCCTGCCCGCGGGTCTCGCCTTCGTCTCCTCGCCCGACGGGTGCACCGCCAGCGGGCAGACCGTCACCTGTCCCGCCCTCGCCACCCTGGCCGCGGGCGGCTCCCGGGCGTGGACCTTCCGGGTGAAGCTGGCCGACACCTACGGCGGGAACGGGAGCGACCTCGGCAACACGGCGACCGTGCGGCACGCCGTCGCCGACCCGAACACCGCCAACAACACCTCGACGGCGGTGACCCCGCCCGGCGGGGTGACCGAGCCGCGCGCCGACCTGCGCACCGCCAAGCAGCCCGTGACCACGGCGCCCGTCTCCCCCGGTCAGACCTTCGACTACCTGGTGACCGTCACCAACGCGGGCCCCTCGGTCGCCCGGGGCGTCCGGATCACGGACCCGCTGCCCGAGCAGTTGGCGTTCGTGTCCTCGGCGGACGGCTGCACCGCGGCCGGACAGACGGTGAGTTGCGGCCCGGCGGCCACGCTCGCCGTCGGCGCCTCGGTGCGCTGGACGTTCCGGGTCCGGATCGATCCGGGGTACGCGGCCGACGGCACCGCCCTGCGGAACACGGCGACGGCGACGGCGACCACCCGGGACCCGGACCCCACCAACAACAGCGGTACCGCGGGCGTGCCGGGCGCCCGGGTCACCCCGCCCACCTCCGACGTGACCCTCACCAAGGGCACCGCCTGAGCCCCACCCCTGATCGCTCCCCCACCACCTCCCGACTCCTTGAGGAACGGACCCGATACGAGATGAGACCGAGCAGCAGAAGAGGGCGGCGGCGCCCGGGACCCGTACTGAGAACCGTGCTCGCCGCCGTCCTGGCCGGTGCCGCCGTGCCCCTGTGGGGGGCCGGCGCGGCGAGCGCCGCGCCCGCCCGGGTGGTGACCTCGCTGGGCACCCTCGCCCCGGCGGCGCTGGCCGCCCCGACCCCGCCCGGCGGGCTGGTCACGTACACCCTGACCGCGCGGAACAACGGGCCCTCGGTGGCGCGTGAGGTGGTGGCCACGGACACCCTGCCCGAGGGGCTGGAGTTCGTGGCGTCGGCGGACGGCTGCACGGCCGCCGGGCTGACCGTCACCTGCGGCCCGGAGCCGGAACTGACCGTCGGCGAAAGCAAGACGTGGACCTTCGTCGTCCGGATCTCCCCCTCCTACCAGGGCGACGGTTCGGACCTCGGGAACACCGCCACCGGCACCTCCGACTCGGTGGACCCCGACCCGGACAACAACAAGACCGATCCGGTGTCCCCGACCGGGCCGTTCGACCCGGTGTCCGACCTCAACACCGTGAAGACGGCGATCGGGACCGGGCCGACCGTGCCGGGCGAGGAGTTCCAGTACCGGATCGCGGTGGAGAACACCGGGCCCTCGGACGCCCGGAACGTCACCGCGACCGACGACCTGCCCGCCGGCCTGGCGTTCGTGTCCTCCAGCGACCCGTGCACGGTCTCCGGGCAGCGCGTGACCTGCGGCCCGCTCGGGGTGCTCCCGCCGGGGGACACCGTGACGTGGACGTTCCGGGTGAAGCTGAGCGACGCGTACACCGGCAACGGCACCGACCTGCGGAACACGGCGACCTCGACGTCCGACTCCGAGGACCCGAACCCGGGGGACAACACCTCACCGCCGGTCCTGCCGCCCGGCGGGGTCAGCCAGCCGCAGGCCGACATCTGGGTCTCCAAGCGGCCAACGACCAGTACCGTCATCGCGCCCGGCGAGACCTTCGAGTACGCGGTCACCGTCACCAACGACGGCCCCTCGCGCGCGGTGAACGTCACCGCCACCGACACCCTCCCCGGCCCGTTGGCCTTCGTCTCCTCGCCCGACGGCTGCACCGCCAGCGGGCAGGCCGTGAGCTGCGGACCCCAGGTGACGCTCGCCCCCGGCGCGTCGAAGACCTGGCGGTTCACGGTCCGGCTCGACGAGGCGTACCGCGGTGACGGCTCCGACATCCGGAACGTGGCCGTGGTCGACACCGACACCGACGACCCGGTGCCCGCGAACAACACCAGCCCGGCCGCCGGACTCCCCGGCAGTGCGGTGAACCAGCCGTACGCGGACCTGTCGGTCACCAAGGAGCCCGTCGGCAGCGTCTCCCCGGTGCCCGGCCAGCAGTTCTCCTACCGGATCGAGATCACCAACGACGGGCCTTCGGCGGACGCGTTCAACGTCCGGCTCTCCGACGACCTGCCCGCCGGACTGACGTACGTGTCCTCGTCGCCCGCCGGTTGCACCGTGTCCGGCCAGGCGGTCTCCTGCCGCCGGACGACCCCGCTGCGGGTCGGCGAGACGGTCGAGTACGTGCTGACGGTCCGGGTCGACCCGGCGTACAAGGGCGACGGCAGCGATCTGCTGAACACCGCCCGGGTCACCGCCGACAACATCGACCCGGCGAGCGAGAACGACACCGACACGGCCACCGTGCCCGGCGGTACGGTCGCCGCGCCCTCGGCGGACCTCGGGGTCGTCAAACGGCCCGTCACCTCGACCCCGGTGGCGCCCGGCGAGACCTTCGAGTACCAGGTGACGGTGACCAACAACGGCCCGTCGCAGGCGGAGGACGTCGAGATCCACGACGTGCTGCCAACCGCGTTGACGTACGTCGCCTCCGACGACGACTGCCTGTCGGGCGACACGGTGGTCTGCGGCCCGCTGCCGACCCTCGCCCCCGGCGCGTCCGTGACCTGGGTCTTCCGGGTCAAGCTGGCGCCGGACTACACGGGCGACGGCACCGACATCCGGAACACGGCGACCGTCCACGCGGCGACCCGGGACCCGGTGAGCGGCAACAACAGCAGTACGACGGGGACGCCGGGCGGCACGGTGAAGAGGCCGACGGCGGACCTGGAGGTCACGAAGGAGACCCCGTGAGCTGACGGGGTACGAGGTTCGGGGCCCGTGTCGCCGCCCGGCGGCACGGGCCCCGCCCCGTGGTTCCCCGCGCCCCTGAGCGGGCGCCTCCCGGCGGTACGTCGCCCCCTGCGAGTGCGCGGCGCTTGCCCGCGCAGTTCCCCGCGCCCCCTTCGGGTGCGTTCCGCTGGGCGTGCGCTGTTCCCGTGCGGGTGCGCTCCGGCTTCGCGCAGTTCCCCGCGCCCCTGTCGGGGCGTTCACCTGGCGGTCTGCTGGTCCTGTGCGGGTGCGTCGTGGTCGCTCGCGCAGTTCCCCGCGCCCCTGTCAGGGCGTCCACCTGGCGGTGCGCTGGTCCTGTGCGGGTGCGTCGTGGTCGCTCGCGCAGTTCCTCGCGCCCCTTAGCGGGGCGCCCCGGTAGGCGGGTTCTGCGACGGCGAGGAGCGCCCCGATAGGGGCGCGGGGAACTGCGCAAAACATCAGCGCACCCGCACAGGAACAGCGCACGCCCAGCAGGACGCACCGAAGGGGCGCGGGGAACTGCGCAGAACAACAGCGCACGTCCGCAGGACAACGCACCCGTGCCCGACCTCAGCCGCACCCGGGCTCCTCGGGCTGCGGCAATACGCGGAAGAACGGCCGACCGGGCGCGAAGTGCGTGGAGTCCAGGTCCGGGTTCTCCCCACGAAGGTACGCCAGCAGCCACGCCGTGAACGACAACGAGCTTTCGAGGTATTCGAGTTCGACCCGGTCGATGATGCCGATGGCCCACGCTTCGGCCGCGTCGTGCGGCAACCGGAAGTACGCCTGCGCGCCGCAGGCCGAGTGGCCCCAGGGGAACAGTTCGCCGGGCCCGGTGCCGAACGGGTGCGGCGGCAGGATCTCCGGGTCGACGTCGACCCACCGCTCGGGTTCGTCCCGGATGTGCTCGGCCAGGTTGGACCAGCGGGTCGCGGGGTGGAACAGGGTGAGCTGATCGTTGATCAGGATCGCGCCGTAGGCGTCCAGGACGTGCCGGTAGTCCGCGGGGAAGACCAGGCCGAACTCCCGCTCCAGGGCGGTCCAGGCCGCCGGGTCGGCGCCGGTGAACCCGGGCTCCCCCAGCAGTTCCCGCAGGTCGTCGAAGGTGGGCGCGGTCTCGGCGTGGTGCACGGGGCTCCTCGTGGTGTCGGCCCGGCCGCCGGGGGCTCGGCTCAGGGCAGCGGCGGGTACGGGTCCGTCGCGAGCCGTCCGTGCAGGTGGACGTCGCGGAACGCGTCGCGCCGGCCCGCCTCGAACATCGCGCCCCGCAGGGTCCCCTCGGCGCGGAAGCCCACCCGCTCGGCGATGCGGCACGATACCTCGTGCCCCGGAGCGTGGCCCAACTCCAGTCGGTGCAGACCGCGTTGCGCGAAGGCCCAGCCGCTCGCCAGCGCCAGGGCCCGGCTCGCGACACCGCGTCCCCGGGCCTCGGGCAGGGTCCAGTAGCCGACGATCGCCACCCGCATCGCGTCGTTGATGTTGCTGATGCCGAGGTGGCCGAGGATCGCGCCGGTCCGCTCGTCGGTGACGCAGAAGGAGGCCGCGGTGCCCCGTTCGACCTGTTCCGCACGGGAGGCCAGCGACCGGCGGGCGTCCGCCGGGCCCGTGATGCCGATCATCGGGGTGTTCCAGCGCAGGAACTCCGGGTCGGTGTGGCCGAGGACCCAGGCGTCGACGTCGGCCGGCGCCTCGGCGTCCCAGGAACGGAGCAGGAGTCCCGCGCCCCTCAGGAGCGGTGCTGCCGCCGTCGTGTCGTTCCCGGTACCGCGCGTCTCACTCATACGTTCATTGAACACCGATTCGCCTCCCGGCCACGAGTGGCCGACGGACGGCCGGCACCCGGCCGGCCCGTGGCCGCCGAATGGCCGCTGGATGGCCGGTGGACGGCCTTCCCCGGCCCGCGGACGGCCCTCGTGATCAATTCGCAACGCATTTCGGTCTTGACCGAGACCAATCAACTCAGGACGGGATTACGCTCGCTGCTCATGGCCGTCACCACAGACCACGACAAAGCCGCCCTCCTGCGCACGGACGACCGCCCGGTCTACGTCATCGGCGGCGGCCCCGGCGGCCTCGCCGTGGCGTACGCGCTGCGCTCCCGCGGGGTGCGGGCCGTGGTGCTGGAGAAGTCCGACGCGGTGGGCGCCTCCTGGCGCGGGCACTACGCGCGGCTGCGGCTGCACACCACCCGGCGCCGCTCCGCGCTGCCCGGACTGACGATCCCCCGGGCCTTCGGCCGCTGGGTGGCCCGCGCCGACCTGGTGCGGTACCTGGAGAAGTACACCGAGCACCACGGGTTGGAAGTGGTCACCGGCGTCGAGGTCACCCGGGTCGACCCGGCGCCCGACGGCCAGGGCTGGGTGCTGCGGGCCACCGGCGGACGGGAACTCGCCGGCGCCGCCGTCGTCGTCGCCACCGGCCACCACCACACCCCGCGGACGCCCGACTGGCCGGGCCGCGCGACGTACGCCGGCACGCTGCTGCACGCCTCCCGCTACCGGGAACCCGCCCCGTACGCGGGACAGGACGTGCTCGTGGTCGGCGCCGGGAACACCGGTACCGAGATCGCGCTGGATCTCGCGGAGGGCGGCGCCACCCGGGTGCGGATCGCGATCCGCACCGTTCCGCACATCGTCCGCCGTTCCGTGCTGGGCTGGCCCGCCCAGGCCACCGCCGTCCTGGTCCGCAGGCTCCCGGCGCCCGTGGTGGACCGGCTGGCCCGGGTCCTGGCCCGGGTGAGCGTCCCGGACCTGTCCGCGCGCGGACTGCCCAGGCCCCGGACCGGGCTGTACACCCGGGCGCGGCAGGGGGCGATCCCGGTGCAGGACGTCGGGTTCGTGAAGGCGGTGCGGAGCGGGCGGGTCGAAGTGGTGGCCGCCGTGGAGTCGTTCGACGTCGACGCGGTCGTCCTCCGGGACGGCAGCCGGATCGCACCGGACACCGTCATCGCCGCCACCGGCTACGACCGCGCCCTGACCCCGCTCGTCGGGCACCTGGGGGTGCTCGGCCCGGACGGCCGGCCGCTGGTGCACGGGCGGCGGTGCGCCAAGAGCGCACCGGGCCTGTACTTCACCGGCTTCACCAACCCCCTCAGCGGCATGCTCAGGGAACTCGCCCGGGACGCCCCGCGGATAGCCAAGGCGGTCGCCCGCCGCCTCCCCGGCAGCACCCGCTGAAGGACCCGGCGCCCGAAATCCACGGGCCCCGC
Organism: Streptomyces sp. NPDC127068; assembly: GCF_042724695.1. NCBI lineage: Bacteria > Bacillati > Actinomycetota > Actinomycetes > Kitasatosporales > Streptomycetaceae > Streptomyces > Streptomyces sp. NPDC127068. Next base: position 18,304 of record NZ_JBHXEN010000052.1, read on the forward strand.
GCACCGGCCGCTGTTACGCTGGCGAGACCAGTGACCCTTCCTGAGGAGCGCAGACATGGCGGGTGACGACGACATCTCCGGGTGATACCCGGGGCTGACCGGCCACCGACGGGCGCAGCAGAGCGCCGTCGCCGTGGCCCGCGCAGTCGTCCCCAGCGTCCCTGTCTGTCGAGGGCGAGCCCGCCACACCGCGCACGCTGCCGCGCCGTGCCTTCCACGCGCTCCGTGTGCCGCGGGTGTGCCGCGCCCTCCTCCCGCGAGGTCTCCGCATGTCCGACGCCACCGTCATCTGTTCGCACCTGTCCTTCTCCTGGCCCGACGACACCCCCGTCTTCCAGGACCTGTCCTGCACCGTCGGCGAGGGCCGCACCGGTCTCGTCGCCCCCAACGGCGCCGGCAAGAGCACCCTGCTCAAGCTGATCGCCGGTGAGCTGCGGCCCACCGCGGGTTCCGTCTCCGTGGCCGGCACCCTCGGCTACCTGCCGCAGAGCCTGCCGCTGACCGCCGATCTGACCGTCGCCGAGGTGCTGGGCGTCGCGGAGGTGATCCGCGCCCTGGACGCCATCGAGTCGGGGGACGTGCGCGAGGAGCACTTCACGACCGTCGGCGACGACTGGGACGTCGAGGAGCGCACCCGTTCCCAGTTGGACCGGCTCGGCCTGGGCGGGCTCGCCCTCGACCGGCGGCTGGGCACCCTCAGCGGCGGTCAGGTGGTCTCCCTGGGCCTGGCGGCCCAACTGCTGCGGCGCCCCGACGTGCTGCTGCTCGACGAGCCCACCAACAACCTGGACGGCGAGGCCCGGCACCGGCTGTACGAGGTGCTGGCGGACTGGTCGGGCGCCCTGCTGCTGGTCAGCCACGACCGGGCGCTGCTCGACCGCATGGACCGGATCGCCGAACTCGACCGCGGGGAACTGCGGTTGTTCGGCGGGAACTTCACCGCGTACGAGGAGGCCGTGCGGGCACAGCGGGAGGTCGCCGAGAAGAACGTCCGCAACGCCGAGCAGGACCTCAAGCGGGAGAAGCGGGAGTTGCAGCAGGCTCGTGAACGGGCCGAGCGCCGGGCCAGCAACGCCGCCCGCAACCTGAAGGACGCGGGGCTGCCCCGCATCTTCGCCGGGAACATGAAGCGCGGCGCGCAGGAGTCGGCGGGCCGGGCCGGTCAGACGCACGCCGCCCGGGTCAGCGGCGCCAAGGCCCGGCTCGACGAGGCGGAACGCGCCCTGCGGGACGAGCAGCGGCTCACCGTCGACCTGCCCGACACCCGGGTCCCCGCCGGGCGCACCCTGTTCCTCGGCGAGTCCCTCCAGGTCCGGCACGGGGACCGGCCGCTGTTCGCCGGCGCCGGCCTCGACCTCACCGTCCGGGGCCCCGAGCGCATCGCCCTGACCGGCCCCAACGGCGCCGGCAAGACCACCCTGCTCCGTCTCGTCCAGGGCGACCTGGCACCGGACGGCGGGCACAGCCGGCACGCCGACGGGCGGATCGCGTACCTGTCGCAGCGGTTGGACCTGCTGGACCCCGAGCGCACCGTGGCGGAGAACTTCACCGCCTACGCCCCGCACCGGACGGCGGCCGAGCGGATGAACCTGCTGGCCCGGTTCCTGTTCCGGGGCGACCGGGCCCACCTCCCGGTCGGCGCCCTGTCCGGCGGGGAGCTGCTGCGGGCCACCCTGGCCTGCGTCCTGTGCGCCGAACCCGCCCCGCACCTGCTGCTGTTGGACGAGCCGACGAACAACCTGGACCTGGTCAGCACCGAACAGCTGGAGGGCGCCCTCGGCTCGTACCAGGGGGCGTTCGTGGTGATCAGCCACGACGAACGGTTCCTCGACCGGATCGGGGTGGACCGCTGGCTGCGGCTGGCCGACGGGCGGCTGACGGAGACGGGAGCCCCCCGGGGGTGATCCGCCGACGTGATGACCGCGCCCGCGCCCGAGGCACGTCCCGGCGGGCCGAGAAACCGCTCACGTCGGACGGACCTACCATGCCGCAACCGCCCCTGCTCGCCGAAGACGTCGTCCGTGTGCTCGGGGGCCGCCGGGTCCTCGACGGCGTCTCCCTCACCGCCCCGCCGGGCCGCCGCATCGGGCTGATCGGGGAGAACGGCGCCGGCAAGTCGACCCTGCTGCGGGTGCTCGCCGGGGTCGACCAACCCGACGGCGGCACCGTCAACCGCCCCGCCGACCTGGGCTTCCTCCACCAGGAAGCGCCCTTCGACCCGGCCGCCACCCTCGCCGACGTGCTGGACGACGCGCTGCGCGAGGCCCGCGACGACCTCGCGGCCCTGGCCCGCCTCGCCGAACGGCTCGCCGACACCCCCGAGGACTCCCCCGCGCACCCCGCGCTGCTCGACGCCTACGGCCGGCGACTCGAACGCGCCCGGGAACGGGAGGCCTGGGACGCCGACCGGCGGGCCGCGCTCGTGCTCGCCGGACTCGGCCTCGGAACGCTCGCCCACGACCGGCCCCTCGGGTCGCTCTCCGGCGGGCAGCGCGGCCGGCTGGCGCTGGTCGCACTGCTGCTGCGCCGGCCCGCGGCGCTGCTCCTGGACGAGCCCACCAACCACCTCGACGACGCTGCCGCGGCCTTCCTGGAGGAGCGTCTGCGGGCCCTGCCCGGGGCCGTGGTGCTCGCCAGTCACGACCGGGCGTTCCTCGAAGCCGTCTGCACCGATCTGATCGACCTCGACCCCGCGGTGGACGGCCCGGCACGGTACGGCGGCGGCTACCGCGCCTACCAGGCGGCCAAACGCGCCGAGCGGGCGCGCTGGGAGCAGCGGTACGCCCAGGAGCAGGCGGAGTTGGCGGCGCTGCGCCACGCGGCCGGGGTGACCGCGCACCGGGTCGCGCACGGTCGCCCCCGTCCCGACGGCAACAAGATGGGGTACGGCCGGCGTGCGGGCCGGGTGGAGAAGCAGGTGTCCCAGCGGGTGCGGGACGCCGCCCGCCGGCTGGACGCGCGGGAGCGCGAGCAGGTCGGCGAGCCGCCGCAGCCGCTGCGGCTGCGGCGCACCGCGCTCGCCGCGGGGGCCCCGGTCGAGGCGGCCGAACCGGAGAGCGCCCTGGTGTCGTTGCGGGAGGTGCGGGTACCGGGTCGACTGGTGCTCGACCGGCTCGACGTGGCGGCGGGCGAACGGCTCCTGGTGACCGGCGGCAACGGGACGGGCAAGTCCACGTTGCTGGCGGTGCTCGCCGGCCGCCTCACCGCCGAGGGGCGGCTTCGCCGACGGCCCGGGCTGACGGTCGGGCTGCTCGCCCAGGACACCGTCTTCGACCGTCCGGAGCGCACCGCCGACGCGCTGTACGCGCAGGTGCTCGGCGCCGACCTGGCGGACGCGGTGCCCCTGCGTTCGCTGGGGCTGCTGGGCGGGGCCGAGCTGAGCAAGCCGGTGGGGCACCTGTCGGTCGGGCAGCGCCGCCGGCTCGCGCTGGCGCTGCTGGTGGCCCGACCGCCGCACCTGCTGCTGTTGGACGAGCCCACCAACCACCTGTCGCCGCGGCTGTGCGACGAGTTGGAGGACGCCCTGGGACCCGGGCCCGGTGCGATCGTGCTGGCCAGTCACGACCGTTGGCTGCGCGGGCGCTGGCGGGGCCGCGAGGTCCGGCTGGCGGCCGGGAAAACCGGGTGACCGGTGGGGAGGGTGCTGCCTACACTCGCGGCATGAGTGGAATCTCCTGCGCGGGCGTCGCCTCGACCCGCACCCGCCGCGCGTAGCGGCGGCACCCTCCCCACCGCGCCGCGCCCCGACCGTCGTCGCCCCTGACCGGGCCCGTACGGTCCGTGCCCGCGCGCCCCGAGACGTACCGCCGCCCCGAGCGTCCCGCCGGGCGGCCCCGCGCTGCCCGGCTCCCTCGAAAGCCGCGGAGCTCCCACCCATGCCCAGGCACCACCAGCCCTCCTCCCGTCGCCCCGCCCGCTTCCCGCACGCGGAAGCCGCCCCCGTCGCCGTCCCGTTCGACGCCCCGCCCGGCGGGCGCCACGAGCTGGGGCAGAACTTCCTCGTGGACCGTGCGGTGATCCGCGCAGTGGTGGACCTCGTCGCCCGCACCGAGGGCCCGATCGTCGAGATCGGCACCGGCGACGGTGCGCTGACCCTGCCGCTCCAGGAACTGCGGCGGCCCCTGACCGGCGTCGAGATCGACCCCCGCCGGGTGGCAGGGCTCCGACGCCGCACCGGCCCCGACACCACCCTGGTGCGCGCCGACTTCCTGCGGTACCGGCCCCCGGCCGCCCCGCACGTGCTCGTCGGCAACCTCCCCTTCCACGCGACCACGGCCATGCTGCGCCGCATCCTCGCCGCCCCGCACTGGACCGATGCGGTGCTGTTGGTGCAGTGGGAGGTCGCCCGGCGGCGGGCCGGGGTCGGCGGGGCGACGATGATGACCGCCGAGTGGTGGCCCTGGTACGCGTTCCGACTGGCCCGCCGGGTCCCGGCCGCCGCGTTCCGGCCCCGCCCCGGCGTCGACGGCGGGCTGCTGACGATCACCCGGCGGCCCCGTCCGCTGCTCCCCGTCGACGAGCGGACGGCGTACCGGGACTTCGTGCGGCGGACGTTCACCGGGCGGGGCCGGGGCGTCGAGCAGATCGTCACCACCGTCCGGCCGACGACCTCCCGGCGCGCGGTACGGGACTGGGCGCGGCGCCACGCGGTGCCGGGCGGCGCCCTCCCCAAGGACTTGACGGACCGCCAGTGGGTTGAGTTGTACCTCTTGGACGGCGGGCGCGGCGTCCGCTGATCGCCGAGCGGCGGCGTTTCGGTCAGCGCGGGGAATTTTCGACAACCGAACTCCTTTTCGGCCAGGGGCCGTTACCCTGTGCGCCAACCCCACGGTCCGTCCCTCCGGGCCTTCGACCAGCGCTGTTCCCCCCTGTCTCGATCCCAGCTAACGAAGGCACCCCATGCGCACCCGACGAAGAGTTCCGGTGATAGCCCTCGGCGTCACCGCGATGTTCGCCCCCGCGTTCCCCGCCGTCGCGTCCGGCCAGGACGTCCGCCCCGGCGCGACCGCCGCGGCACCGGCGTCCGCCGCCCAGCAACTCAGCTGGGGCAGTTGCGACCCGAACCTGCCCACCACGACCGTGGAGTGCGCGACGCTCACCGTCCCCGTGGACTACCGCAAGCCGAAGGGCCGGACGACCGAGCTGTCCGTCTCCCGGATCAAGGCCGCCGACCCCGCCAAGCGACGGGGCGTGCTGCTGTTCAACCCGGGCGGCCCCGGCGGCCCCAGCCTCTTCTACCCCCTGTGGATGGCCGAGACCCTGCCCCAGTCCGTCAAGGACCGTTACGACCTCATCGGCTTCGATCCGCGCGGCGTCGCCACGAGCAGCCCGCTGAACTGCGGCACCACCACCCGCAACGAGCGGCTGACCTTCCGGCCGTACACGGAGGCGACCTTCGCCAAGGACGTGGCCTGGGCGAAGGACGTGGCCGCCAAGTGCCGGGCCAACAACCCGGACATCAACCACTTCACCACCCGCAACACGGCCCGGGACATGGACCGCATCCGGGCGGCCCTCGGCGAGCGGCGGATCTCGTACTTCGGTCTGTCCTACGGGACGTACCTGGGCGCCGTGTACACCCAGATGTTCCCGCGCCGGGCCGACCGGTTCGTCCTCGACAGCGCCGTCGACCCGAAGCTCGTGTGGCGGGGCATGGTGCAGGCGTGGGCGTCCGAGGCCGAGCCCGCGTTCGACCGCTGGGCCCGCTGGACCGCCGAGCGCGCGACGACGTACGGCCTCGGGAACACCCCCGCGGAGGTCAAGCGGACCTTCTACGCCCTCGTCGAGCAGGCCGACCGCACCCCGCTGGACCTGGGCGGCCACCCGTACACGGGCGCCGAGATCCGCGACTGGATGCGCTGGGACATGTACCGCCCGAAGCTGGGCGCCGAGTTCGTGGTGAAGCTGAAGGACGCCGCCGCCGGCAAGCCGGTCGAGCCGAACCCCCCGTACGTCCCGACCGACAACGAACTCTCCGCGTACGTGGCCGCGACCTGCGGTGACACCCAGTGGCCCACCGACCCCGCGGTGTACCAGGCGGACTCCCGCCGGGACAGCGCGCGGTACCCCTTCTTCGGCGACTCGGTGTCCAACATCGTGCCCTGCGCCTTCTGGAAGCCCCCCGTCGAGCCGACCACCGTGGTCAACAACAAGGTGCCCGCGCTGATCGTCCAGAACGAGTGGGACTCCCAGACGCCCCCGGTCGCCGCCCGCGGTCTGCACCGGGCCCTGAAGGGCTCCCGGTACGTCCTGGTCGACGAGGGCGAGGGGCACGGCGTCTACGGGCGCGGAATCAGCGCCTGCGCCGAGGACCTGACCACCCGGTACCTCACCACGGGCCGGCTCCCGTCGAAGAACGTGACCTGCGCGGTCAACGCGGCCCCGGCCCCGACGGCCGACGCCCGCGCTTCTGCACCCGGCGCACCGCAACTCCCGGGCCCGCGGCAGCCGTTCGGCGGTCGCTGACCCGTCCGGCCGTCGGGTACGCGTAAACCCCGGGAACCGAGGCGGCGCCCGGGG
>NZ_JBHXEN010000052.1:24832-59676 GCF_042724695.1 Streptomyces sp. NPDC127068
CCGGGGCGCGTCGCCGCGGTGGGGGGTGCCCCCCCCCGCGCCCGCGAGCCCCGCGCTCCCCCCGCCCCCCACGGCCGGCACCCGGGGGCACCACCGTTCCGGGACGGCGCCCCGTAGCGGGCGGCGATCGCGGCGGCCTGCTCGCGCAGGGAGTCCCGCAACCACTGCGGGGCCAGCGCCTCCCCGTCCGCACCGAGCCGCCACAGCGCCCACTCGGCGTGCCGGGCGTCCTGGAAGGTCACCTCCAGCCGCAGCCGGCCGTCCGGGTCGACCTCCTCGGCGAGGACGGCCAGCGCGGTGCCCACCAGCTCCGCCCGCCGCGCCGGGTCCGTCCGCAGCAGCACGGCGACCTGGTCGCCGCCGGTCCGGAACCGGGCGCTGCGCTCCTGCCAGGCCCGGTCCAGATCGACCCGGTCCGGTCGCTGGGCCGGCTCGGCCAGTTCCTCGGCGGCCAGCACCCGGGACAGCCGGTAGGTGCGGTCCGCACCGGCCCGGGTGGCCAGCAGATAGCCCTGTTCGCGCACGGTGACCAGTCCGATCGGGTCCACCGTGCGCCAGGTCGGGTCCCGGTCCACGGCCGCGTAGTGGAGGCGCAGCCGGTGCCCGGCGAACACCGCGCGCCGGACCTCGCTCAGGACGGCGTCCGGCACCTCCTCGGTGACCCGTCGACGCGCGAGGAGGTCGGTCTCCGGGTCGACGAGCAGCCGTCGGGCCGCGCCGGCCGCGGTGGCCCGATAGCTCTCCGGCAGCGCGTCCACCACCTTGCGCATGGCCGAGGCGAGCGCCGTGCCGAGTCCGAACACCTGGGCGCCGCGCCGTGATCCGGCGACCACCAGGGCCAACGCCTCGTCGTGGTTCAGCCCCGTCAACTCGGTCTGGAAACCGGGCAGCAGGGCGAAGCCGCCGTGCCGACCGCGTTCGGCGTAGACCGGGACGCCGGCCGCGGACAGCGCGTCGATGTCCCGCAGCACGGTGCGGGTGGACACCTCCAACTCACGGGCCAGCGCGGTCGCGGACAGTCGACCGTGCTGCCGCAGCAGCAGCACCAGGGACACCAGGCGGTCAGCGCGCACGGGAGAACTCCGAAGGAATACGTGACAGGAGGTGTCGCACATTCCTTGCGAGGCTCCTCCACATGACCAACAAGGAAACGGCCACCGAGCCGAACGATCTGGGCAGGTACTTCATCGAGCGCGCCAACGCGGGCGACGTGGACGGGCTGGTGGCACTGTACGAGCCGGACGCCGTGCTGGCGTTCCCGCCGGGCAGCCTCAGCACCGGACACGCGGAGATCCGTGCGGTGTTCGAGCAGTTCGTCGCCGTCGCGCCGGTGCTCACCCCGGGCCGGCAGCACCCGGCGCTGGTGACCGGCGACCTGGCGCTCACCGCGGCCACGCAGAGCAACGGGGACGTGTCCGTGGAGGTCGCGCGGCGTCAGCCGGACGGCTCGTGGCTGTGGGCCGCGGACCAACCGGCACTCGCACCGTGACGCAGCCGCTGCGGCGCGCTCCCGTCCCTAGCGGTCCGCGGGGGACGGGGCGTGCAGCGTGGTCTCGACGCCCGCTTCCTTCAGCTCCGCGAGGTTCTCCGCGTTGAACGCGGCGAAGGCGTGCAGCTCGTCCGCGAAGGGCGTGCCGTCCACCCGGACGGGCCCGTCGCCGAGCAGCACCGCCGGATCGAGTTCGGTGGCGTACACGTTCGTGGCGTTGCCCTCCAGCACCGGCTGCCAGCGGTCGCCGTCGACCTGCATCCAGCTGCGGGCCACGCCGCCCGGGTTGCGGACGACGACCGGCTGCTCGGGGTCGACCAGGCCGAGCCGGGACAGCACCGCCCGGGAGGCAGCGACGCCCGAACCGCACGAGGGGGTGAGCCCCGCCCCGCGCTCGAACGTCCGTACGAACACCTCGGTGGCGGTCAGGGGCCGCACGAACGACACGTTGGCGCCGATCGGGAAGGCGTCCGCGGCCTCGGCGACCCGGGTGCCCGTCGCGATCAGCTCGGCCTCGTCGTAGGCGTCGTAAGCGTCGCGGGCATCGCGGGCGTCCCGGGCCTGGGGGGCGTCCTGGCCGCCGAGCACGGTGATCAGGTGGGAGTTCGGCACGGCGACCGCCGAGACGCGACGGGCCGGGTGGTACGCGGGCAGCGCCCCGTCCACGAAGGGCCCGTCGGCGCCGGCCACGATGGGCTGCGCCGGGGCGAAGTCCACCGGCGGAAGCTCCACCGACACCCGCCGCACCCCGTGCTCGGTGGTCCCGGCCGCCCGGACCGTGAACGCGTACGGGCCGGTGTGCAGCACCACCGACTCGGCCTGGTGCCGGTCCAGCAGCAGCCGGCCCGCACCGCGCATGCCGTTGCCGCACAGCAGGGAAGCGGAGCCGTCGGGGTTGTAGAAGTACGCCCGCGCGGTGCCGTCGCCGTCGTCGGCGATGAAGTAGACGCCGTCCGCACCCAGGCCCCGGTCCCGGTCGCAGAGCAGCCGCACCGCCCGCTCGACGTCGGCCGGCGCGAAGTGGTCCGTGGGGGCGCCGTCGATGACGAGGATGTCATTGAGACTGCCGTGCGTCTTGGTGATCGACAGAGCCATGGTGTTCCGTTCCTCGTCCGTGAGCCGTGGTGCGGGGGCGGCGGCGCACGCCCCGCCCCGTCCGGCGCTCGGGCCCGACCCGCACCACCCCGTGCCCGCAAGTCTAGGGCCGTGCCGCCGGTACGCCGGCGGGCCCCGCAGCGGCCGGCACCCGCCGGATCACCAACACCATCAGCGTCGCCATCGCGCACAGCGCCCCCGAGGCGTACCAGACCACGTCGTACGAACCGAACACGTCCCGGGCGACCCCGCCGAAGAAGGCGACCAGGGCCGCGCCCAGCTGGTGCGAGGCGAGCACCCAACCGAACACGATCGCGCTGTCCTCCCCGTAGTGCTCCCGGCACAGGGCGATGGTCGGCGGGACCGTGGCGACCCAGTCCAGGCCGTAGAAGACGATGAAGAACAGCATCGGCGGGCGCACCGAGGGCGCCATCAGCATCGGCAGGAGCAGCAGCGACAGGCCCCGTAGGGCGTAGTACACGGCGAGCAGCCGGCGGGCCTCGTAGCGGTCGGTGAGCCAACCGGAGGCGATCGTCCCGATCACGTCGAAGATCCCGACGAGGGCGAGCAGCGAGGCGGCGGTCGTGATCGGCATGCCGTGGTCGTGGGCCGCCGGCACGAAGTGCGTCTGGATCAGCCCGTTGGTGGACGCCCCGCAGATCGCGAAGGACCCGGCGAGCAGCCAGAACGGTCCGGTGCGGGCCGCCGACAGCAGGGCCGCCACCGCGCGCCGGGCGGCGCCGGGCACGGGCGGCGGCTTCGGTACGAAGGCGGTGGACCCGTACGGGGCGACGCCCACGTCGGCGGGGTGGTCGCGCAGCAGCAGCCAGACGAACGGCACCACCGCGAAGGCCGCCAGGGACACCGTCGCCGCGGCCGGGCGCCAGGCGTGGTGTTCCACGATCCAGGACAGCAACGGCAGGAAGACCAGCTGTCCGGACGCGGCGGCGGCGGTGAGGACGCCGGTCACCAGCCCCCGGCGCTCGGTGAACCAGCGGTTGACGACGGTGGCCACGAACGCCAGCGCCATGGCGCCCGCGCCGAGCCCCGCCAGCAGGCCCCAGCCGACGATCAGCTGCCAGGGTTCGGTCATCCACACGGTGGCGCCCGCGCCGACCCCGATCACCGCGAGGGCGACGGCGACCACCCGTCGGATGCCGAACCGGTCCATGAGGGCCGCCGCGAAGGGGGCCGTCAGCCCGTACAGGGCGAGGTTCACGGAGACCGCGAGGCCGACCGTGCCGCGGGACCAGCCGAACTCGGCCTCCAACGGGTCGAACAGCAGGCCCGGCAGCGACCGGAACGCCGCCGCGCCGATGATCGTCACGAAGGCGACGGCGGCGACGAACCACGCCCGGTGGACGCGGCGGCGCCCGGCGCCGGGGCCGGGGCGGGGGCTCCCTGGGCTCCCTGGGCTCCCGGGGTTCTTGGGGGCGGACGGTCCGTCGTGGTCGGGGGTCCGTTCGGCCGGTGAGGACGCGGTGTGGGTCACCCGGTCAGGCTGGCGCATCCGCGGTCCGCCGAACGAGTGGCCCGAAGGACAGCGTTCACTAGGATCGGGCCATGGCCGTCGCCGCGCTCCCCCCGCCCCCGCCCGACCCGTCCGACCCGCCGCCCCGGCCCCGGCACCGGGTCGTCGTACTCGCCCTGGACGGGGTGCTGCCCTTCGAGTTGGGCATCCCGCAGCGCATCCTCGGGCGGGCCCGGACCGCCGAGGGGCACCTCCCGTACGAGGTCGTCACCTGTTCGGTCCGGCCGCCGGGCCCGGTCCGCGCGGAGGCCGACTTCTCGATCCTGGTGGAGAACGGCCCCGAGGCGCTGGCCACCGCAGACACGGTCGTGGTCCCCGCCTCGTACGAGTTGGGCCCGGTGTACGAACGCGGGGTGCTCACCGAGGCGCTGGCCGCCGCGCTCGCCCGGATACGTCCCGGCACCCGACTGGTGTCGATCTGCACCGGCGGCTACGTGCTGGCCGCGGCCGGCTGGCTGGACGGTCGCCCCGCCACCACCCACTGGTCCCACGCCGAACACTTCCAGCACCTGTTCCCCCGGGTCCGCGTCGACCCCGACGTGCTGTTCATCGACGACGGCGACGTCCTCACCTCCGCCGGGGTCGCCGCCGGGATCGACCTGTGCCTGCACCTGGTCCGCCGGGACCACGGCGCGGCCGTCGCCAACGACGTGGCCCGCCGCACGGTCGTCCCCCCGCACCGCGACGGCGGGCAGGCCCAGTACGTGGAGCGCCCGGTGCCCGAGCCGGCGCTGTCGACGACCGCCGCGGCCCGGTCCTGGGCGCTGACCCGGCTCCACCGACCGCTCCCGCTGCGGGACCTGGCCGACCGGGAGTCCATGTCGGTGCGCACCTTCACCCGCCGGTTCCGCGAGGAGGTCGGGATCAGCCCGGGGCAGTGGCTCGTCCAGCAGCGGGTGCAGCGCGCCCGCCACCTGTTGGAGTCCAGCGACCTGAGCATCGACCAGGTGGCCGACGCGTCGGGGTTCGGCAGCGCCCAGTCGATGCGCCAGCACCTCCAGACGGCCCTGGGCGTCACCCCCACCGCGTACCGGCGCACCTTCCGCATCCGGAACACGGGTCCCTGACACGGCGGTTGGCCCGCGCGCCCCTGGCTCCCCGCGGTACGGGCATCACCCGGGCGGACGCGGGTGTTCACCCACCCGCCCCGCTGGGGAGGCGGGCACCGCACGGCCGGGTCGACGCTGGGGCGACAGCCTCCCCGCCGAACGGAAGAGAGACCCCCATGGCTGTGTCACCTCCCCCCTCCCCCGCGCGCCGCCGCATAGGCCGGGCGACCGCGCTGACCCTGTCGCTGACGGCGGCCGTGTTCCTCACCACTCCGGCCCTGGCCGGTGGCGACCCGTCCGGCGCCGACAATCCCGAACCGGTGGGGCAGGGCGTGAAGCCGACGGTGGTCCTGGTCCACGGCGCGTTCGCGGACGCCTCCGGCTGGAACGCCGTCGTGGAGCGGCTCCAGCGGCGCGGCTACCCGGTCGTCGCCCCGCCGAACCTGCTGCGCGGGGTGATCGGCGACGCCGCTTACGTGGCCTCGGTCCTCAAGAGCATCGAGGGACCGATCGTGCTGGCCGGCCACTCCTACGGCGGCGCGGTGATCAGTCAGGCCGCCGCCGGGAACGAGAACGTGAAGGCGCTGGTGTACGTGTCGGCGTTCATGCCGGACGTGGGGGAGAACCCGGCGGAGCTGTCCATGAAGTTCACGGGGAGCGACCTGGGCACCGCGCTGCGGCCCGTCCCGTACACGGACGGGACGACCAGCGGCACGGACCTGTACATCCAGGACGACAAGTTCCACGCCGTGTTCGCCGCGGACCTGCCCGAGGCGCAGACCCGGGTGATGGCGGTCGAACAACGGCCCGTCGCCCAGGCCGGGTTCGGGCATGACGCGACGGCCGCCGCGTGGAAGACGATCCCGTCCTGGTTCATCGTCGCGAAGAACGACAAGGCCATCGCACCGGACCTGGAGCGCTTCGAGGCGAAGCGGGCCGGGTCGCACACCGTCGAGGTCGACTCCTCGCACGTGGCGATGATGTCGCACCCGGACCTGGTGGCCGACCAGATCCGCAAGGCCGCCCACGCCACGGTCGGCACCACGAAGTAGCCGGGGCGGCGTCCGTCGAGGGGCCCGGTACGCACACCCGGGCCCCTACGGGCGTCCACGGGTGCTCTTCGGCCGCTCTTCGGGGTCGCCCGCGCCGCGCACGGCGGTCGACCGGGGTCCGGGCGGGGGCCGGTTGCCGCCGCTGCGGGCCGGTCCGCCGGCGGGCCGGGGTGCCGGGCGGGTGCGCCGCTCCCCCACCGCGGCCACCACGATCAAGGCGGCGAGCAGCGCGACCCCGCCGAGTACCGCCCCGGAGGGGGTGGTGACCTCCAGCAGCGCACCCGCCAGGGACCCCGTCGCCGCGTACCCGGCGCCCACCGCCGCGTACATCACCGAGTACCCCGCGGCCACCGCGCTCGGCGGCAGGACCTCCCGCAGCGACAGGTTCCGCACCAGCATCGCGCTGGACTGGAGGAAGCCGCCGCAGGCCAACGCGGCGGCCAGGGCGACCGGGTGCGGGACCAGCGCGACGGTGACCGTGCAGACCAGCAACCCGCACAGCAGGACGAGCCCCTGGAGGTGCAGCCGGCCCGGCCAGTTCCGCAGCCCGTAGACGTAAGCGCCCACGGCGGACCCCAGGGACAGCCCGGCCAGCAGCGGACCCGACCAGCCGACCCCGATGCCCCGGTGCTCCAGCAGTGCGGGGAGCACCAACTCGGCCAGGGCGAGCGGGGCGAGGCCCGCCGCACCCATCACGTACACCGGCCAGGCCCGCAGCATGAGCCGGAACATCGGCTCGCCGTCCCGGTCGGCCGGGTCGGTGGCCCAGCCGGGCGGCAACAGCCGCAGTCCGGCCGCGGACACCGTCATCAGCCCCCCGGCGAGCAGCATCGGCACCCCGGGGGACACCCCGAGCGCGAGTCCGGCGACGGCGGCCGGGGACAGCGCCCAGATGCCGGCGGTGAGCATCGACTCGACGGACAGCGCCTGGGTGGCGGCGCGGTCCGGGACCAGGGCGGTGAGCAGGGAGCGCAGTCCGCCCGGGGCGGCGGCCGGGGCCGCGCCGGCGACGAAGGCCAGCAGGCCGAGCGGCAGGGGGTGCGCGTCGGGCAGCAGACCGACCGCGGTGAAGGCGAGTCCGCCGACGACCAGCCCGGCGGCGAGGTGCGGCCGGGCCCGCTCGGGGCGCAGCCGCATGCCGAGCAGGGGGGCGCCGACGATCTCACCGATCACGTAGACGGCGGCGAGCACCGCCCCGAGGGGGTAGCCGCCGGGGCGTTCGCGGACCAGGAAGACGAAGGCCAGCGGGGCCATGGCGACGGGCAGTCGCGCGGCCACGGCCACCACGGCCCACACGCCGATCCGGGCGGAGAGGACCTCGCGATAGCTCATGCCCCGAAGCTAGCGAACCCCGCCGGCGGGTTACCCCCACCCTGTGGACAACTTTTCGGATGCGGCACCCCGGCCTCCCGGGGTCGTCCCGGGAGGCCGCAACGGGTCGCGGGGCTCAGACGGCCTCGTAGGCGCAGCCGTAGCCGCCGGGCGCGGGGGCGGGGGTGTCGCAGCGGTCGACCTCACACCAGATCCGCTTGCCGGACCCCTCCTGCTGCCAGCCCCACCGGTCAGCGAGCCCGTCGACGAGTTCGAGGCCCCGTCCGCCGGTCTCCTCGCCGTCCGCGCGGCGCGGGCGCGGCGGGCGCGCACAGGAGTCCGCGACCTCCACCCGTACCGTCAGGGGGGCGGTCTCGGCACGTCCCGACGACAACAACAGCCGCAGGACGGCGGGGCACCCGGCGTGCACGACCGCATTGGTGACGAGTTCCGACACCAACAGGATCAGGGTCTCCGCCACCGGCTCGTCCGCGGCTATACCGGAACCGGCGAGCCGGGACCGCGCCCACCTCCGGGCCCGCCCCACCTCCGCGGGGTCTGGCCGCACTTCCAGTTGAACCTGAAGCACCTGCACCGCTCACACCATCCGAACCGGCGGACACATCGCCTCGCGCCTCCCAAGAGTCACGGAACGTGATTCCCTTGCGAGACAGCATGGTTGACGTTCAGTCACCCCAACAAGCGCTTCGGGCATATTCCAGCGCGAAGGAGTACCCGTGCGGCATACTGTGCGACGCTCACCGCGGGGGGTCGAACAAGCGGGCGTCAGACCGCTTTTTGTACGAGCGACGGGGCATGCCACCAGCCACGGAGCCGCCCCAGGGGCAACACCGGCATGGCTCGGCCTCAGCTCCACTCGCATCCCTCACAAGGTACCGGAGTGACCGGTTCACACCGCACTGTGACGAGTCACGTGAAGGACACAACCCGGTAAACCCGCCGCACCCCACCCCACACCATCGACGCTGAGTGACGTACCCGGGTCCGACTCCGGGCACCCCCAACACGCAGCGTCAGCACCCGGGGTGGCCGTGGCCGGCGACGGAGCACGAACGCCCCGGCCGAACGCCCGCCGGACGTCCGATGAGGAGGTCCGACGGGAAGTCCGGCCGGGGCGCGGCGCGATGACGTCGCGTACGACGGCTACTCGGGGACGGTGAAGTACCGGGCGAAGGCGGTGACGACCTCGGACTCGGTCACCCGGCCGTCCCGGTCGCCGTCGAGCGCGGCGGCGACGGAGTCCGCCGCGTCCCCGGCGATGCCGAGGCAGCGCAGCACCCGTGCGGTCTCCTGGACGGTGGCCGCCCCGTCCGCGTCGGCGTCCGCCACCGCCAGCGCGGCCTGGAGGAACGGGCGGGCGATCTCGGCGAACCGGTCGGGGTTGTCCCGCAGCCGCTTCACCGCCCCGTGCACGAACTCGTCGCGGGTGATGCGCTGGTCGCCGTCGCGGTCGGCGATCCCGGCCATGCCCTGCCAGAACGCCTCGGCCCCGTTGTACAGGGCCTGGCCCTTGTCGCAGCGGGCCGTGGTGCCGAACTCGGTGAGCAGCGTCTTCGCCGCGGAGCTGAAGTCGGCGCGGTCGATGTAGCCGTTGCCGTCCTGGTCGAAGGTGGCGAAACGGGCGGCGACCCTGCGCTCGCTCTCGGTGCTGACCATGTGTTCTCGGACCGCCTCACGTTACGGGTTCCGGTTGCTTCCGATCGGGAGCGTACGTCCTCGCGGGCTCCGGCGGGCGGGGAACCGGTCGCTCTTGCCGCAACCACCACGTGAACACGGGGAACCCGAACGCCCGCCGACCCGTCCGCGCGCGGGGCGGGGCAGCACGGGAGTCGGCGGGAGTGCGCGGACCCGCCACCGGCCCGTACGGGGACGCGCCGGGCCGCACGGAAGCCGCACCGGGCCGCCCGGGACGCACACACGCCACATGGGCCACACAGGCCCGCACAGGGGCCGCGGAGCGCACGGGCCGCGCGGGGCGCACCGCGACGGCGGCCGGCCACGACGGCCGACCGCCTACGCCGAGAGGGGTTGCTCCTGCTCGCGCACCGCGCTCTCCACGTCCGGGTACACGTCGAAGAGCCGACGCACCCCGAGCGCGGCGAGCACCCGGTTCACGTGCGAGCCCTCCACCGCGCCCTGCGCGGGCAGCGTCAGCCGCAACCGCCCGCGGCACGAACGGATCAGACGCCGCGTCGCGATGAGCACCCCGACCCCGCTGGAGTCGCAGAAGAACACCTCGGACAGGTCGAGCACGAGGCCGTGCCGTCCCTGTGCCACGACGTCCCGCACGTGCTGCCGCAGTACCGGCGACGTCATCAAGTCCAACTCGCCCGAGACCCGCAGCACGGTCCACTCCCCGCACTCGTCCTCGGTCACCCTGAACGCCACGCCCCAGCCCTTCGTCCGCCGAACCGACGAATCCGTCCGGAATCCTCCGCCGTTGCCCTTGCCCTCCGCCGCACCGTCCACCGCACCGCCCGCGCACCGCGCGCCCACCACCCGCACTCGCCGGGCCGTGACCGCACGCCGCGCAACCATCCGGAAGCGGTTCTTACGCTTCCTCGGCCGACTGCCCGGAACAACCGTCGTGAAACACGGGTATGGAGAATCGTGAAGAGAAGTATTCGCGCTGTCACGATCACATTCGGACACGTGTTTTCCATGCCCGTTCCCCTTACGCCACTTGGGCCGAAAATCCGTCCACACCCGGTCGCCATCTGCGGATTTACAGGAAATCTCATAGGGCAAAGGGACGTACGCGACCGCCCGGGACGACTACATTCGAGGGTACGGAGCGCGGACTTCGCGCCTTCCGGGACAGGTCGGGACGCACCGCGGGACCGTAGTGAGGGGGCCGAATGGCGAAGGACGCTCCACCCCGCTGGGACCGGAAGATGCAACAGCGGCTCGCCCGCGGCGAGGCCGCCGCGCTCGGCGAACTCTACGACCGGTTCGCGGCCCTGGTGCACCAACTCGCCCACCGGGTGCTCGGCGACGAGGCGGGCGCCGACCGGATCACCCGGGAGGTCTTCGCCCACGTCTGGGAGCACCCCGGCTCCTACGACCCGAAACAGGGACCGCTGCGCACCTGGGTCGCCGCGCTCACCCACCGGTTCGCCGTCGAACGGCTGCGGCACACCGAGACGGCCGCCCTCGCCCACGGCGCCGCGGACGCCGCCGCCTCCACCGCGGAACTCGAACGCAAGGTGCGCCACGCCTCGGCGACGGCCCGCGCCGACTACATCGTCGCGTCGATGCCCCCGCCGCTGCGCACCGCACTGGAACAGACGTACTTCCAGCGGCGGAACTACCACGCGACCGCCGCCGACCTCGGGGTCACCGCCGACGAAGCCCGCCGCAGGCTCCGGCTCGGCCTGCAACTCCTCGCCACCGCCCACGACACGTCGGGCACCCCTCCGGAACCCGGGAGCGTCCGGTGAGCACACCCCAGGACCGCTGGCAGCCGCCCGAACCGGTGGTCGTCGACGACGACGGCCCGCTGACCCACGAGGTCCTGAAGTCGCTGCTCGGCGCGTGGGCGCTGAACGCCTGCTCGGCCACGGAGACCACCGCCGTGGAGCACCACCTCGGCGCCTGCGGACCCTGCGCGGTGGAGGCACTGCGGCTGCGGGACGCGGTGGTCCTGCTGCACCCCGCCGAACCGCTGGACCTCGACCCGGCGCTGCGCACCCAGGTGCTCGCCAACTGTCTCGGGCGCCGCCCGCCCCGCATCCCCGTCCCCGAGTGGGCCGCGCCCTACGACGCGGAGACGGCCCGCCTCGACGCACTCCTCCAGGACTTCGGGAAGGCGGACTGGCACACCCCCGTCCACCTGCGCTGGTACCAGGACGACGGGCAGCGCACCCGGACCACGACGGTCGCCGGGGTCATCGCGCACCTGCTGATCGTCGACGGCCTGGTGGCCGCCGCCCTCGGCATGGACGACCCGCTGCGCACGTACCTGCGCGACACGGCGGACTCCGCACCGGACACCACCCCGGCCGCCGGGGTGAGCGAGGTGGTCGGGCCCGCCGCCCGCACCGAGGCGTACTGGAACGCCCTGCGCTCCCCGCCCGACCACGAGGTGCACACCCCCTGGCGGCAGCAGAGCCACGGCCTGGTGCGGACCGCCGCGTTCGCCGCGGGCGGCGCCACCCGCGGCGGACGCACCGGCGGCCTCCCGGTGCCGTACGGGGACTTCACCCTGCCGCTGCGGGAGGCGATGCTGGACCGCGCCTTCGAGTGTTGGGTGCACGCCACGGACATCGCCGAAGCGGTCACCTACCCGTACACCCCGCCGGCGCCCCGCCATCTGCGGCAGCTCGTCGCCCAGGGGGTACGCGTCCTGCCCGGCGCGCTCGCCGAGCGGCGCCGCTCGGGACTCGCCTCGCCACCGGAGCGGCTGGGCACGGTGGGCGCCCCCGGACGCAGTCTGCGGCTGGAGATCGAGGGCTCGGGCGGCGGCGACTGGCACATCCCGCTGGACTCGCCCGGCGCCGTGGGCTCCGCCGAGCACGAGGTGGCGCACGTCGCGCTGGACGCCACGGAGTTCTGTCGGCTGGTCGCCGGGCACGTCCTGCCCGACGAGGCCGCCGCGGGCCGCGAGGGCGACACCCGCGCCATCCGCGAGGTGCTCGCCGCCACGGCCTCCCTGAGCCGCCTGTGAGCGGCCCCGCCCGCAGGTCCCCGGGGGGGGACGGGGCCCTACGGGAAGACGACCGTGCGGCGGCCGTTCAGCAGGATGCGCCGCTCCGCGTGCCACTTCACGGCCCGCGCCAGCGCCTGGCACTCCACGTCCCGCCCGATCGCGACCAGCTGGTCCGGGGTGACGCCGTGCCCCACCCGCTCGACCTCCTGCTCGATGATGGGCCCCTCGTCGAGGTCCGCCGTCACGTAGTGCGCGGTCGCGCCGATCAGCTTCACGCCGCGGGCATGGGCCTGGTGGTAGGGCTTGGCGCCCTTGAAGCTCGGCAGGAACGAGTGGTGGATGTTGATGATCCGCCCGTTGAGCTGCTTGCACAGGTCGTCCGAGAGGACCTGCATGTAGCGGGCGAGCACCACCAGCTCCACGCCCTGCTCGCGGACCAGCTCCAGCAGCGCCGCCTCCGCCTCGGGCTTGGTGTCCCGGGTGACGGGGATGTGCCGGAACGGGACGCCGTAGGACTCGACCAGCTCCGCGAAGTCCGTGTGGTTGGAGACGACCGCCGCGATCTCCACCGGCAGCGCCCCGGTCCGCGCCCGGAACAGCAGGTCGTTCAGGCAGTGCCCGAACTTGCTGACCATGAGGACGACCCGCATCCGGTCGTCGGCCCGGTTGATCTGCCACTCCATCTGGAAGGCGTCGCCGATCGCCGCGAAGCTCGCCCGCAGCTTGTCGACCGTGACCGGGGCCTCGCCCGAGAAGTGCACCCGCATGAAGAACAGCCCGGTGTCGTGGTCACCGAACTGCTGACTGTCCTCGATGTTGCAGCCGGTCATGAACAGGTAGCTGGAGACGGCGTGCACGATGCCCTGCTTGTCGGGGCACGACAGGGTGAGGACGTACTGCTCGGGGGCGGGAGCCTGATCGTTCATGCGGTCCAGGGTCCCATACGGTGCCCGCGCCGGAGCGTCCCCGGCCGCTCAGCCGGTCCGGGTCATGATCCGCAGCACTTCGAGGGTCCGCGGCGGCTGGTCCGGGTCGTCCCCGTCGCTGACGGCGAGCCGCAGATGGGCCTCGCGCGCGGCGTGCACGGCCTCCGGCCAGCCCGGGTGCTCCAGGTACACGGCCACCGCCGCGTCCGGCCCCACCTGATGCATGATCTTGAGGACCCGTAGCACCGCGGCGTCCACCAGGACGGCCTCCTCGGCGTCCCGGAAGATCGTCCCCACGTACTTCTCGGCGGACCAGTTGTCCAGCCAGGTGTCCTCGACCAGCCGGTACACGGCGTCGGTGACGTCCCCGTACTCGGTGCGCCCGGCGAGCCAGCACTCCTGCTGGAAGGCGGGGTCGGAGAGCATGTGCAGCGCCGAGCGCACGTTGCTGCGCCAGCGCCACCACGGCATGTCGTTGAGCGGCATACCGCCCATGGTGGAGGAGCGGCGGCCTCGACGGGAAGGGTTCTCCGTACCTTGCACGGTTCCCGATCGTACGTTCCCGCCCCGGACGGCCGGGAGCCTCCCCCTCAATTCACCTCCGCGTCACCCCGTATTGCCCCCGCGACACTCCGGGGTTGGCCGGGCGGGGCGAGGGTGCGGAACCATGACCGGCCGACGCCGCACACGCACCCCTGCCACCCCTGCCGCCCCTGCCCCCGCCGCGGCCGGGCGGGCTCCCGCCCGGCTGCGGGCCGCCGCCCTCGCCGTCTGCGCCGCGCTCGCCGCGGGCTGCGGGGTGCTCCCCGGCACCTCCGACGGATCGGACTCCCCGCTCACCGTCATGACCTGGGCCCCGGAGAACACCAGGGCCACCAACCTGCCGGGCGTCCCGGCGATGGCCCGCGCCTACGCCCGCTGGGTGAACGCCGAGGGCGGGCTCGCGGGCCGCGAACTGAAGGTGATCACCTGCAACGACCACAACGACTCCGGGGGCGCCGCCGCGTGCGCCCGCCGGGCCGTCGCGGAGGACGTGGTCGCCGTCGTGGGCTCCTACAGCCAGCACACGCGGTCCTTCCTCAGCCCGCTGGAGATGGCGGGCATCCCGTACATCGGTGGCTACGGGGTCACCGAGGGGGAGTTCACCAGCCCGCTGTCGTACCCGGTGAACGGCGGTCAGCCCGCGTTGGTGGCGGGCATGGGACGCCAGCTCGCCGACCGCTGCTCCGCCGTGGCGCTGGTGCGGCCCGACACCTTCGCCGGGGACTCGCTGCCGCTGCTGCTGGACGCGGGCCTGCCCACCGACCGCCGGGAGTCCACCGTCGACGTGCGGGCCGCGGAGGAGGCCACCGACTACACCCGGCAGGTGCGCAAGGCCCTGGAGGAGGTCGGTGCGGCGCCCCGGGGACGGGGCTGCGTCGCGGCGGCCCTCGGCGAGCGCACCCGTACGTTCTTCGACTCGTTCCGGCGGATCCACGGCGCCGCACACCCCTCCCCCTCGGTACGGGTCGGGGCGGTGTTCGGCAGCGTGGACCAGTCGACCGTGGACAGCACCGGGGGCAGGTCGGGCCCGTACGAGGGCGCCCAGGTCACCGGGTGGTACCCGGTGAGCACCGACCCGCGCTGGGCCCAGATGCGCCGGGTGATCGGGAAGCACGCCTTCGACGACAACCGCATCGACCCGTCGGACGCGGGGGTGCAGACCACCTGGATCGCCTACACCGTGCTGCGGCAGGTGATCGAGTCGCTGGAGGGGCGCGAGGTGTCGGCGCACGCCGTGCGCAACGCCCTCGACGACGGTCTGAAGGTCGCCACGGGCGGGCTGACGCCCACGCTGAGCTGGCGGTTCGAGGACCTGCTTGCGGTGAAGGACTACCCCCGGGTGGTCAATGCGAACGTCACCTTCCAGACCGTGCGGGACGGCCGGCTGGTGGCGGCGCGCCCCGGGTTCGTCAGCATGGCCGAGACGCTGGAGGGCGTCCCCGCACCGGACTGAGCCGGTGCGGTCCCGGGCGGGCGGTCAGAGCTGGGTGGGCTGGCGGGGGGTCAGGTCGTACTTCGCGGCGACGGAGTTCCACAGGCCGGACGCCTTCTTCTTGGCCTCGGTGGCCTCGCCGCTCGCCCGGTTGCCCGCCCCCGCCTCCTTGGTCTGGCGGGCCTTGCCGCCGCGGCAGCCCTTCTTGCCCCGGACCCGGTCGGCCCAGTCCGCGTAGTGCTCGTCGGCCTCCGCGGACGCCTTCCACGCCGCGTTCAGGGCGCTGGTCAGCTCGGCGTGCCGGGGCAGTGCGTCGACGGAGAGTTCGCCCAACCTGGTCACCAGGTCGTTCCGCTCCCGGGCCGCCTCGCGCAGGTCGTCGGCGGCGTCGTCGAGGTCCTCGCACCGGTTGATGTCGGCGACGGCACTGATGACGGTGGCGCGGCTGCCGCCGCTGTCCGCGAGGAGCCCGTCCAACGCCTTGGCCTGGGCCCCGGCGCGGTCGGGTGCCTCGGTGGAGGGGGACGGCGCCGCCTCGGACGGTTCGCCGCCGGTCGACTCGGTCGCGGACACGGGCGCGCCGTCCGTGCCGGCGCCGGACGGGTCCCCTTTGCCGTCGCCGCCGATCAGGGCTCCGGTGCCGACGCCGATCACCACCAGGGCGACGCCGATGGCCACCAGGAGCGGGACCTTGGAGCGCTTCGCCGACGGGCGGGCGGCCCGTCGGTTGGCCGCCCGGCCCTGGTGCGGGGCAGCCGGGTGCGCGGCCCCGTGCGGCGGGGCGCCCTGGTGGGGGGCGCCGGGTCCGGGAGGTGTCGGGTGCGGGGCGCGGGGGCCCGGCGGCCGGGCGCGTCCGGGCTGGCCCGCGCCGGGGCTCCCGTCACGGAACAGGGCGTCGAACTCGGACGGCGGCGGACGTTCGCCGGGCGTGCCCGGGCGGATGCCGTAGGGCGCGCCGGTCGGGGCGGGCGGCACCTGGGGCAGGTGCTGGGTGGGCGCGTTGTGGACGTCGGGCGGGGCGGCGCCCAGGTAGTGGGTGTCCTCGGCGGGCCCGCGGGCCCCCGGGGGCGGGGTGCCGGTGGGTATCTCGGGCGGCAGGGCACCCGGTTGCACGGGCGGGATGACCTGCGTGGCGTCCAGGTGGCCGCCGGGCGCGGCCGGTACGGGCGCGATGATCCGGGTGGCCTCGGCGTCGCCGCCGGGCGCCGCGGGGACCGGCGGGATCAGCTGCGTGGCCTGGGCGTCGGGGCTGCCGAGCCCGGGCCCGGGTGCGGCGGGGATCGGGGCGATCAGCTCGGTCGGGGCGGCGTCGACGGGGGACGGTCCGCCGGGGCCCGCGGGGACCGGCGGGAGGTACTGGGTGGCGGGCGCGTCGCCGGCAGCCGCGGCCGGGAACGCTCCGGGCGCGGCCGGGAACCCTCCGGAGGTGGGCGGGAACCCTCCGGGAGTGGCCGGGTAGACCCCGGGGGTGGCCGGCGGGAAGCCGGGACGGCCGGCGTCGGGCGGATACGGGGGCGGCGCCTGCGGGTCGGACGGGACCGGCGGCAGCATGGCCGTGGCCTGGGCGTCCGGGCCGGCGGGCGGAACCCCGGCACCGTGCTCGGGGGGCAGCGGGCCCGCACCGTGGCCGGCGGGCTGCGCGGTGTCCCAGCCCACGACGGGCGGCGGCGGTCCTGCGAGGGGGGCGCCCCAGGGGGCCGGGCTCGACCCCGGCGGGGTCGTTCCGGGAGGCAGGAGCGGCCCGCTTCCGTCGGCGGGCAGCACGATGCCCTCGTGGGGCCGTCGCGCCGGGGAGGGATGCGCGTCCTCGCCCTGTCCGCTCTGCGTCACCGGGTGGTCTCCTTCGGATGAGGGAACTTCCGAACAGACCGGCCACGCTACCGGGTGGGGTGACCTGGGCGCGAAGCGGCCCGGGCCGGGCCCCGGCGACCGGGGCGGAATATCGCAATCACCTTGGGGAAACCGTTCTCGCCCTGGCGCGGGCGCAGTTGACCGGCCGCGGCGACCCGCCACCGGTCGACGCCGAGCCGCACCGCGAGGCGCGCGTTCGGCGGGGCGCTGCGACTGGACGCTTCGGCGGGGCACGGAAGCGGTCCCCGGTGCGCACACCGGTGGGCCGCTTCCGTGACCCGTCCCGCGCCGTTCCGATCGCCGTGCGCGGCTGGGGCGTCAGCGCTGCATCAGCCGGCCGTCAGGCCGCCTGGAGTTCCCACCGGGCTCCGAACTCCCGCACCACCGCCTCGTCACGGAAGGGTTCGAGCCGGTGGTGGAAGTCCTCCAGGTACTCGCTGCCGCGGTGGGAGCGCAGGGTGCCGAGGAGTTCGACGGCCCGCAACCCGGTGTGGCACGCCTGTTCCACCTCGCGCTGCTGCACCTGCGCGGTCGCGAGCAGCACCAGGGCGATGGCCCGGCGGCGGGCCCGGGTGGGCGGGTGTTTGTCCAACGCCTCCTGTGCGGTGCGGGCGGCGGCCTCGGACTGTCCGAGGTCGCGGTGGCAGTGGGCCAGTTCGTCGGCGAGGTAGGCCTCGTCGAAGTGGGCGATCCAGACGGGGTCGTCGCCCGCGGCGGACTCGGCGCGCTCCATCGCCGACACCGCCCGCCCGGACGCCGCCTGGGCCGAGCGCGCGTCCCCGAGGAGGGCGTGCCCCCGGGCCTCGGCGGCGTGGAACATGGCCTCCGCGCGCGGGGTGACGCGTCCGCGTGCGCCCTCCTGCGCCGCCCGGGCGAGCTGGGCGATCTCGCGCGGGTTGCCGAGTTGGGCGGCCAGGTGGCTCATGGAGGCGGCCAGGACGTACCCGCCGTAGCCGCGGTCGCCCGCGCCCTGGGCGAGCCGGAGCGCCTGGATGTAGTAGCGCTGGGCGAGTCCCGGCTGTCCGGTGTCGACGGCCATGTAGCCCGCCAGTTCGGTGAGTCGGGCGACGGCGGCGAACAACTCCCGCCCCACCGCTTCCCGGTAGGAACCGGCGAGCAGCCCGGACACCACGCTGTTGAGGTAGTGCACGACGACGGGCCGTACGTGGCCGCTGCCGTACTGGTGGTCGAGGTCGACGAGGGCCTGGGTCATCGCTCTGACAGCGGCCACGTCGGAGGTTCCCACCCGTGGCCCCGCCTGCCGGGCGACCTGGGCGTCCGGCGTGGAGATGAGCCAGTCCCGGCTGGGTTCCACCAGCGCGGACGCGGCCACCGACGAGCCCGACAGGAAGTCCCTGCGGCCCACGTCGCTGCGCCACAGCTCGCAGACCTGCTCGATGGCGCCGAGGACGGTCGGCGAGAACTGGAGGCCGACGCCCGAGGCGAGGTTCTTGCCGTTGGCCATGCCGATCTCGTCGATGGTGACCGTGCGGCCGAGTTTGCGGCCGAGGGCCTCCGCGATGATCGCGGGCGCCCTGCCCCGCGGCTGCTGCCCGCGCAGCCAACGGGCCACGGAGGTCTTGTCGTACCGCAGGTCGAGTCCGTGCTCCGCGCCGCACATGTTCACGCGGCGTGCCAGTCCGGCATTGGAGCAGGCGGCTTCCTGGATGAGCGCTTGCAGCCGTTCGTTCGGCTGTCGCGCGACGAGAGGCCGTGCGGCCATGAGGTGAACCCCCTGTTGCTGCGGCGTCAGCCAGTGCGCCGCCTCGTCTGGTCTGGGTCGTGTCCGGGTCTTGTCTGACATCGCGTCCGGTTCGAGTAGCTTTCGCACTGTTCAGTCGTCGGTCTCGGCGACTTCTCGCTGATCAATGCCCCGGCGACAAACGGAAGATGCGGGACATACGAGAAATGCCGGGGTAACAGCCGGTAGTCCGCCCCTACCCTGGTTACCCACAGCCGCGGCTCGACCCTCTGCGCGCCCCTGTCAGTGCACCCATGCGCCCCACCTGTGGGCCCGGGTGCACCGTGCCCGCGCGCGCGAGAGGGTCGTAACCCCCGACAGAAAGCGAGAGTTGAGAAGCACGTGGAAGAGACCATCGGAGTCACATCGACCGCCCAGATCCCCCAGCAGCGCGGCGAGGCGACGCTGGACACCGCCGTACGGTACGCCGAGGAACGGCACTGGGACGTCTTCCCCGGTACGTGGCTGGAGTCGATCGACGGCGTCCCCACGTGCTCCTGCGGCGCCGCCGACTGTGCCGCGCCGGGGGCGCACCCCACGCGCAAGGACTGGGCGGCCCAGGCGACCGGGAGCGCGTCGACCGCGCGCCGCCTCTGGGCGGACCAGCCCACGGCGTCGATCCTGCTGCCCACGGGCCGCACCTTCGACGTGATCGATGTGCCCGACAGCGCCGGGTTCCTGGCCCTGGCCCGGATGGAGCGCATGGAGTTGACGCTCGGTCCGGTGCTCTGCACCCCCGACCGCCGACTGCGGTTCTTCGTGCTGCCCGGTGCCTGCGCCAAGGTTCCCGACCTCGTCCGCGGGCTGGGCTGGCCGCCGTCCTCGCTGGACCTGTTGACCCTGGGCGAGGGTGCGTACATCGCGGCCCCGCCGACCCGGCTGGGCACCAAGGGCGCCGTCCAGTGGGCGAACCGTCCGACCGCCGCGAACCGTTGGCTGCCGGACGCCGAGGAACTGGTCAGTCCGCTGGCCTACGCCTGTGCGCGGGAGGCACGCCGATAGGCGCCCTCGTGCGCCCCTCGTCGCTCCGGGCCCCGGCGGGCGGGTGACCGCCCGCCGACGGTCCGCGCCGCACCGCGCCGACGACCACCGGGCGACCGGTCGGGTCAGGGGGGAACGCAGACGACCCGCAGGCCGTGGTCCCACCGCGGTGGGCGGCGGAAGCCGGCCGGACTCACCGGCGGCCTGCGGGTCGGGTGACTGCGTGGATTGGGCCGGTCGCACGCACGATCTCGTGCTGGTCCGGCACCGCACTCGGTGTGGTGACGGGCCTCAGCCCGCAGCCACCTCACTGGTCCGGTTCTCGCTCATGCTGCGAACCACCTCCCTTCTGTGTGCCCCCCACGCTAGGCACCTCCCCCGGCCCGTTCAACCGAATTAACGCGGGGCGCGGCCGACCGCCGGGCCGGGCGCCGGCGCGCGCACGTCGACATCTGCCCCCATGCGCCCCCACCTGCACGGAAGCCGCCCCCGGTGCCCCCGGAAGGCCCTCGAACATTTCCCCGCCCGGCCTCTTTGGGTGAACACTGTGTGGGGTGGGTCACGTTCGAGTTCAATGATCTGGAACGCGGTGCACGTACCCGACGCAGCGGATACGCGTACCCCACCGAGACGACCGACGACGACCGAGACGACGCGGTACCGGCCGGTTTCCGCGGACAGGGGGTGCCAGGTGAGTGCTTCCCGGCGCAGCGGGGCCACCGACGAGCTGGGACCGAGCGGACCCGGACGGGACGGTGCGGATCTGCTCGCGGCGCTGCTCGACGGCATGGACGCGGCGCTGTGCGCGTTCGACGCGGACGGGGTCGTCACCCACTGGAACCGCGAGGCCGAGCGGGTCCTGGGCTGGACCGCGGCCGAAGCGGTCGGCCGTCACGGGTTCTCCGGCTGGGCGGCGAGACCGGGCGACGCCGCCGGGATCGAGGAACGGCTGCTCGGGGCGATGCACGCCCGGGGCCGGCAGGTCCACGAGTTCGCCCTGCTCACCAAGGACGGCGGCCGGGTCCTGGTGCGCGTCCAGTCCGCGGCGGTGCGCGGACCCGACGGCGAGCCCGCCGGGGTCTACTGCGCCTTCAGCGAGGTGCACGCACAGATCGACCTGGAGCGCTCCATCGCCCTCAGCGAGGCACTGTTCCAGGACGCGGCCTTCGGTGTCGTCCTCGTCGACGCCGACCTGCGGCCGGCCGCCGCCAACGCGCACGCCGCCACCGCGCTCGGCAGCGGACGCACGGCCCTGCTGGGCCGCCCCCTCGGCGAGTTCCTGGCCCAGGGGGTGGAGGACCTGGAGGGCTCGCTGGCCCATGTGCTGGCCGAGGGAGCCCCGCCCGCCCCCGCCGATCTGTGGGTGACCGTCCGGCTGCCCGGCGGGGACGTCCGGCGCTGCTGGCGCAGCGGTTTCGTCCGGCTCTCGTCCCCGCTCGCCGAGGAACCCGTGCCGCTGGGCGTCGGCTGGCTCTTCCAGGACGTCACGGAGTCCAAACAGACCGAGCAGGAGGCGGCCCAACTGCGCTTCCGCGGCAACCAACTGCACCGGGCGGCCCGCGCGGCGGGCGAGTGCGAGGACCCGGCGGAAGCGGTCTCCGTGCAGCTCGACTTCTCGCTCGCCGGGTTCGCCGATCACGTACTGCTGGACCTGCTCACCGGGGACGGCGAACCGGAACCCGCCGGCGGACACCGGGCGGACGTCCAGGACGGCGCGGCCCCCGTACGGCTGGTGCGGGCGCTGACCACCCCGTCCGGGACCCCGGGGCCGGGCCTCGCCGCGTTCCGGTCGGGGCTGCCGCTGCGGTACGCGGCCGGGCACCCGGCGTTGCAGAGCGTGGAGCGCACCAGTTCGGTGCGGGCCAGCGCGCCGACCGACCCGCCGGGCCGCGCCCGGGAGTGGGCACGGTCGCGGCAGTGGCCCGAGGACTCGGTGCACGCCCTGTGCTCGGTGCTGCGCAGCCGGGGGCGGACGCTGGGCGTGGTGACCTTCCTGCGGGCGTCGAGCCGCCCCCGGTTCGAGCGGCTGGACGCCACCTACGCGGAGAGCGTCGTCACCCGGATCGCCGCCGCGGTGGACCTCGCCCGCGTGCTGGGCGCCCCCCGCGGCTGAGCCCGCGCCGGGCGGGTGCCGGGCGGGTGCCGTCAGCGGCTGTGGAAGATCCGGTCCCCGTACTCGTCCAGCACCTTGCCGTTCCAGTCGTGGCCGCCGTCGACGTTGCCGGACCGCAGCAACGGGGGCTGGATGCCGCGCTCCGCCAGCACCCCGGCGGCGGTGGCCATCACCGCCTGGAGCACCCCGCTGGTGACGACGGTCGACGCGGGCGCGAACGGGGCGTCGATGCCCTCGTGCACCAGGGTGGCGTCCCCGAGCGGGATGCGGGTGTCCAGGACGACGTCGCAGTGGTCCTTCAGGAAGCTGCCGGAGGCGTGCAGGGACCGGGTCTCGGTGGCGTAGGCGACCGAGGTGACCCCGATGACCCTGATGCCGAGGGAACGGGCGTGCATCGCCATCTCGACGGGCAGCGCGTTGCGCCCGGACAGCGAGATGATCACCAGCAGGTCGCCGGCGCGCAGCGGACTGGTGTCCAGGACCACCGTGGCGAGGCCGTCGACGCGTTCCAGGGCGGAGCCGAGGGTGGCGGGCTGGACGTCGACGACGGCGCCCGGCACCGTCAACAGGTTCATCAGGGCGAGGCCACCGGCCCGGTAGACGAGGTCCTGCGCGGCGAGCGAGGAGTGCCCGGCGCCGTAGGCGAAGAGCCGTCCGCCGGCGTCGACGGTGTCCGCGACGAGGGTGCCCGCCGCGGCGATCTCCTCCGTGTCGCGGTCGCGGACCTGCTGGAGCAGTTCGATGGCCGCGTCGAAGAACCGGTCGGCGAGCGTGGCCCCGGGGGCCTCCCCCCGGCCCTGTGCGCCCTGCGCGTCCCCGACCCCGTTGGCCCTGCTGTCGCTCATCGCCGATTCCCCTTCGTCCACGGTCGTCGCTGCGCGCGGGCAGGTGCGTCCGCCGTCCCCCGGGCGGACCGCCGGCCCGCGGGAAACCCCGCACGTCCGGTGGTCGGTCCCGCGCGGAGCGGTGCCGCGCGCGTGTCGCGGATCACCGTGCGTTGCGCACCGCCACGCTGTCAATACGCTCCGCGGACCGCCGCGGACGACCCGCCGAAGGACCTGGTGCGGGTGCCGTCGGGCGGGGCGGCGACGGGGCCGGGGCCGCCGATCGGCGGGTGGGGCCCGGTTGTCGGCGCGATGCGTCAGAATTGGGGCCAGGGGCCAGCGCACTCGCTAGTGCGGCACTAGCAAAGCCGAACGAGGGGCACGTACGTATGTCCGGACTGATCGACACCACAGAGATGTATCTCCGCACCATCCTCGAACTCGAAGAGGAGGGTGTGGTCCCCATGCGCGCCCGCATCGCGGAGCGGCTGGACCAGAGTGGCCCGACGGTGAGCCAGACGGTGGCGCGCATGGAGCGCGACGGTCTGGTGTCGGTCGCCAGCGACCGACACCTGGAGCTGACCGAGGAGGGCCGCCGGCTGGCCACCCGGGTGATGCGCAAGCACCGGCTCGCCGAATGCCTGCTCGTCGACGTGATCGGCCTGGAGTGGGAGCAGGTCCACGCGGAGGCGTGTCGCTGGGAGCACGTCATGAGCGAGGCGGTGGAGCGGCGCGTGCTGGAGCTGCTGCGGCACCCCACCGAATCGCCCTACGGGAACCCCATCCCGGGCCTGGAGGAGCTGGGCGAGAAGGACGCGGCGGACCCCTTCCTCGACGCGAGCATGGTGTCCCTCGCCGAGCTGGACCCCGGCAGCGAGGGCAAGAACGTGATCGTCCGGCGGATCGGCGAGCCGATCCAGACGGACGCCCAGCTGATGTACGCACTGCGGCGGGCGGGCGTGCAGCCCGGTGCGGTCGTGAGCGTCACGGAGTCCGCGGGCGGGGTCCTGGTCGGCAGCGGCGGCGAGGCCGCGGAGCTGGACGCCGAGGTCGCGTCCCACGTGTTCGTGGCGAAGAAGTGAGGACCCGGCCGGCCGGTTCGCCGGCCTGATCAAGGGGGGTGCGGGGTAGGGCTGTGCGCCCTGCCCCGTACGGTTGCGCCCCGCCCCGTTCCCCTACGCCCCGCCCCGTACCCGTGCGCCCGGACGCGCCGGCCCCGTGGCCCCGATCTGCTGGGACGGTTGGGACGACCTGGTGGACGAGTGGACCGCTGGGTGTTCACGTTCACACCGGATTCGGATTCTGTGTGTGGAAGGGCAGCGGCCGTCCCGTTCCCGTGCCAGGCTGTGCGTCAGGCATATGACTCGAAGGCTCGGGACCGCGCGGGAGGGTCCGGCCGCTCGGCCGGGGAGGGGCGAGCGATGCGCTGCGAACACGGGGCGGCACGTCCGGTCGGCGACCGGCGCGACGCACCCGGCCACACCGCACGGCGCCGCGCGGACGCGGGTGCGCTGACCGCGCACGTGCGCGGCGCGGGCCCGGCCACGGGGCACGCAGGCGCGACAGTCCCTGACCCGGGCGCAAGGCACCCGGCCGCGGGTACGGGTACGTCCGCGGGGGACGCGGGCATGAGGCCCCCCGCCGCAGGTACGGGCACGGCCGTGGGCGCGGTTACGGGGGACGCGGCCACGAAGACCTCCGGCTCGGACACGAAAGCACCCGCCCCTGGCTCCGGTACGTCCACGGGGGACCCGGGCACCGGCACGAGGCCCCTTGGTACGGGCCGGGGCGCACGGCACCCGGCCGCGGGCGCGAGCACCGGCCCCGCCCCGGGCACGGGGACCGCCCCGCGCACCGGGCACCCGGCCGTGACCCCGGCCGCGGGGGACCTCGCCGCGAAGGCAGCCGCCCCGGGTACTGGCCCGGCCGCGGGGCACGCGGGCGCGACGGTCCCTGACCCGGGCGCAACGCCCCCCGCGGCGGGTACGCACACCGGCCCCGCCGCAGGCACGGGCACGGCCGTGAGCACCGGCACGGATCAGGGCACATGGCGCCCAGCCGCGAGCACGCTCACGGGGGACACGCCCGCGAAGGCGTCCGGCTCGGGCACGGGGAACCCCGCCGCGGGCACCGGTACGTCCGCGGGGGACGCGGACACAAGGGCCCCGGGTACGGGCACGGCCGTGGGCACCGACACGAAGACCCCTGGTACGGGCCGGGGCGCGCGGCATCCGGTCGCGGGCACGAGCACGGGGACCGCCCCGCGCACCGGGCACCCGGTCGCGACCCCGGCCGCGGAGGCACCCGCCCCGGGTACGGGCACGGGCACGGCCGTGAGCACCGGCACTGGTACGGGCCGGGGCGCATGGCACCCGGCCGCGCGCACGCTCACGGGGGACGCGGACACAAGGGCCCCGGGTACGGGCACGGCCGTGGGCACCGGCATGAAGGTCCCTGGTACGGGCACGAGGGACCCGCGTACCGGGGCCCTTGGCGCAGGCACGGGGGACGCCGAGGCCCCGGTTCCGGACACGCACACGGACCCGGGCCGCCCTGGCCCTGGCACGGACACGGCTGCCGGGACGGACACGGGGACGGGGACGGGGACGGACGTGCTCGGTGCGGGGGCGAAGGGCACGGGCAGGCGCGGCGCGGCTCACCGAGTCCGCCACGGGCCCACCAGCACCGATCACGCCCCCGGGCCGCAGCCGCAGCGCACCCACATCGGGAGCAGCCCCGCCGACCCCACGGCCGGGGAACACACCACCTCGCCGGAAGCGCAGGGCCCCCAGAAACGGCCGAGCGCCGGCGAACACGCGGAGGGCCCCGGCGCCGAACGGCGCCGGGGCCTACCCTCCCCCTCGATGACCCGGAGCCCCGAGCTCCCAGGGTCATCCCCTTCGGACCGTGATCCCCGAGCGGCCCGCCTCCCGGGAAAGATCTCCCCAGGACCGGGGCGAGCAATCCTCGGAACCCATCACCCGAACGAGCGATGTTGCAGACGAAGACCACCAACCCGAACACGGGTTCGATAATCTGAGTCCGCAGGTCCACCGGACGGAGGGCGGGTCGTCAGACCACCGCATCCGCCCCGTCCAGTCCCGTCTCACATCAAGACCCGCAACAGCCCAGAAGAGCGTGCGAGCGGCCCGGCGGGCCGCCATCGAGGGGGTGCCGGAGCAATGGCGAGGCGAATCGACGTGACCGGGGCGGGCGGTGTGCGCCTGGCCGCCTGGGACTTCGCCGACCCGCCCAAGCCGGGGCGGCGGAACGCGCCGGGCGTGCTGTTACTGCACGGCCTGATGGGCCGCGCCTCCCACTGGGCGGACACCGCCCGCTGGTTGGGCGAACGGCACCGCGCGCTCGCCCTGGACCAGCGCGGGCACGGTCGTAGCGACAAGCCCGTCGACGGCCCCTGGGACCGGGAGGCGTACGTCGCGGACGCCGTGGCCGCACTGGAGCAACTCGACCTGGCACCCGCCGTGTTGATCGGCCACGCCATGGGCGCGCTGACGGCCTGGCAGCTCGCCGCGCGCCGGCCGGACCTCGTACGGGCCGTCGTCGTCTGCGACATGCGCGCCTCGGCGCTCGGACCGGCGTCGCAGCGCGAGTGGGAGCACTGGTTCGGCACCTGGCCGCTGCCGTTCGCCACCCTCGCCGACGTCCACAAGTGGTTCGGCGAGGACGACCCGTGGGTGGAGCGGCCCCATCCGTCGCGGGGCGCGTTCTACGCCGAGGTGATGGCCGAGTCGGCGGACGGTTGGCGGCCCGTCTTCGACCCCGCGCAGATGCTGGCCTCCCGCGCTGCCTGGGCGCACCACGCGCACTGGGACGAACTGGCGCAGGTCCGGTGCCCGACCCTGGTCGTGCGCGGACTCGACGGCGAATTGGGGCGGGCGGAGGCACAGGAGATGGTGCGGGTGCTGCCGCAGGGCCGGTACGCGGAGGTCGCCGATGCGGCGCACCTCGTGCACTACGACCAGCCCGAGGCGTGGCGCGCGGCGATCGAACCGTTCCTGGAGGACCTCGCACCGGACTGACGGGAACGCGCCGACTCCGCCGCGCGTTGCAGGGACGACCTGATCGTTTGACGCATGACCCGGCGGCGGCGTGGTCGGCGCCGGGAGGAGTGAGCACCGTATGGCCATGGTGGGTCTGTTCTGGATCGCCGAGGGCGATGTGTACGTGGGCGCGAAGCCGTCCGGTTCGGCCCCCGGGGTGCGGCTGACCGCCGAGGGGGTGCTGCCCCTGGGCGACGGGCAGCCCGGCTTCCACCTGTGGGAGGACGTGCACGCCCTGACGGTGGTGGACGTCCCCGCGAAGTCCCTGGTGCGGCAGGTCGGCGCGGTCAAGGACCTGGTCCTGGACACGGTGCTCAGCCTGACGATGGCCGGGACCCCGGGCGGGCCGTACGAGGCCCCGGCGCTGATGACGGTGCGCGTGGAGACGCCTGACGGCGAGCGGGAGTTGGCGGCGCACGTCGCCGCGGCGGCCGGCTACTCGTCGACGGAGGTCGACCTCTCCCGCGCCCTGCTGTCCCGGCTCACGGAGGGCGCCGCAACGCTGGCGACGACGCTGGCGGCGATGTCCGAGTGGGGTCGCAAGCGGGACGGGGCCACGCCGCGGGCGGCGGAGCGCGAGGAGTTGCTGCGGAGTTGGGTGGGCTAGCGCTCGGGGTTCAGGGGGTGGTGGTGGGCCTGCGGGTGAGTGCGGTGGTGGTGCCGAGGAGGAGGGTGGCGAGGGCCAGGGCGAGGGCGGTGCGGGAGTCGGCGGGGTGCAGGACCCAGGCCCAGCGTTCGGGTCGGCCGCCGGGTCCCCAGCCGGCGGCGGCGCAGCCGAGCGGGGCCACGGCGATGAGTGCGCCGGCGGCGCGGTGTCCGACCCAGGGGTGGAGGAGGAGGGCGAGTCCGATGTAGCCGGTGATGTTGCGGCTGAGGACGATGGCCATGTCGGTGGGGTGGATGAGGTGGAGGAGGAGTGCGGCGGTCAG
The DNA here is from genome assembly GCF_042724695.1 of Streptomyces sp. NPDC127068. Lineage (NCBI taxonomy): Bacteria > Bacillati > Actinomycetota > Actinomycetes > Kitasatosporales > Streptomycetaceae > Streptomyces > Streptomyces sp. NPDC127068. The sequence continues at coordinate 52,430 of NZ_JBHXEN010000052.1, forward strand.
GACGGTGGTGGCGAGGGTGAGGGCGAGGGCGACGTCGAGGTGGTGGGGGGTGCGGACGGCGACGTTCTCGGTGGGGTGGTCGGCGCGGGCGGCGCCGTGCATGAGGAGGACGGCGGGGGCGAGGGTGATGAGGTGGCCGACGAGGAAGTCGCCGGCTTGGCCGGTGAGGGCGGGGAGGGGGAGGTGTGCGGTGCCGATGAGGAGGCCGAGGAGCCAGGTCGCGGCGGTGCCGATCGCGAGGGCGTGGGCGGCGCGGATCTTGAGCCACCAGATCATCGGGTGCCCTTCCCGGGGTCGAGGTCGGGTCGGGTGCCGCAGGTGGCGAGGGCGGCGCGGTGGTGTTCGTACCAGGCGAGTTGGACGTCGCGGGGCTGGTTCCTGATCTTGCGGGCGAGGGCGGCTTCGGGGGCGCCGAAGCGGCCGGCGACGACCGGGTGGGGTTCGCCGGCGGTGGCGTAGAGCCAGGCGGCGAGGGGGAGTTCGGCGTCGGCGGCGGGGTAGGGGGCGCCGCGCAGGGCGCAGGCGGGGGGTTCGGGGAGGAGTCCGGAGGCGACGCCGGCGGGGACGTCGGCGGCGGTGGCGTCGGTGGGGATGCCGAGTTTGCTGGCGTCGGGGCCCGGTCGGGCGGCCATGGTGAGGGTGTCGGGGACGCGTACGCCGGCGCGTTGCAGTCGGGCGACGGCGGTGCGGGTGGCGCGGTCGACGGTGGTGGGGTGGCGGACTTCGGGCCAGAGGCAGACGGTGGGGCGGCTGCCCGTGCAGTGCAGGGCGGCCGGTGGGCGGGGGCGTACGACGGTGTCGGTGAGGTCGCGGGCGAGGTGCGCGGCGAGTGCGGTGCCGCCCGCGGTCAGGGCCAGTGCCGTGAGCAGGGCGAGGAGTCGGCCGCGGAAGCGGATGAGGGCGAGCGCGGCGAGGCTGACCGAGGTGGCGAAGGTGCCGGCGCTCCACAGGGCGGCGGGGTCGAGGGTTTCGTCGACGGCGCAGCAGCCGTCCAGGCCGCCGGCGACGAGGTGTCGGGGCCACCAGAGGGTGAGGGCGGCGGGGTAGGCGTTGACGACGAAGCTGCCGACGAGGGCGAGCGGTGCGGCCAGCACCCCGGGCAGGACCCGGCCGACGACCGAGCCGACCAGGATGTTCGCGAGGAGCAGCCCGATCATCACCAGGAGCACGCCCGGTGGGGGCAGTCCGGGGCCCACTCCGGCGGCGCTGACGGAGGTGAGGAGCGCGGCGAGCAGGGCGAGCAGGCCCAGTACGGCGACGGGGAGGAGCACGGGGGCGGTGATCGCCAGCGGGCCGCGGGCGGCGGTCTGGTCGAAGACCCGGCCGCGGGTGAAGCGGGCGACTTCCCAGGCGGCGACGCCCGCGCAGACGGCGTTGACGAAGGGCAGGGCGAAGGTGGCGTTGGCGGTGGCGGAGGGCCAGTAGCCGACGGTGACCCAGGAGGACAGGTCGTCGCCCAGGGCCAGCAGGACGAAGGCGATCAGGAAGGGCAGGGCCCAGGTGGCCGCGGAGGACCGGAGTGCGGTGCGCAGCAGCACGGGTCAGACCTCCCGTCCGACGAGTTGGGCGTAGGCGGCCTCGGCGCGTTCCCGCGGGGAGGGGTCGGCGGCGGCGAGGGCGTAGAACTCGGCGGTGGTGCCCTGGAAGCGGACGTGTCCCCGGTCGAGGACGACGACCTGTTCGTAGAGCGCGGCGAGGTCCTCCGTCTGGTGCGTCGACACCACGACCTGCACCGTGGCACTCAACTCCTCCACCAACGTGCGGAACACGCCGCGCTGTTGGGGATCGAGGCCGGCCGTGGGTTCGTCCATCAGGATCAGCTCGCTGCGGTGGGTCAGGGCCGCGGCGATGCCCATGCGCCGCAGCTGCCCCCCGGAGACCTGATGGCTCTTGCGGTCCGCCAACGCCTGGAGCCCGACCCGCTCCAGCGCCCGGCTCGACGCCTCCCACGCCGCCCCGCGCGACAGGCCCTTCAGCCACCCCGCGTACGCGACCTGCTCCCGCACCGTCAATCCGGGTACGGCGGTGACCTGTTGCGGAATCCAGGCGACCGCCCGCCGGTACCGGGCCGTGGCCCGTCGACCGGTGGGTGCCGCGTCCGCCCAGGTGACCGTCCCGCGCGGGGGCCGCAACTGCGAGGCGGCGAGCGCCATCAGGGTCGACTTGCCGGCGCCGTTGGGTCCGAGCAGCACCGTGGACGGACCCGCGAGGCACAGGTCCAGGCCGGAGAACACCTCCGCGTTCCGGTGGTAGCGAAAGGAAAGATCACGAAATACCAAGGCCATGGGTCGCACAATCCGCCGACCTCACGGCGGAGGCGGCTAGTCAGCGGCAATGGGGGACGCCCCGGCTGCCGACTCGCTCCGGGACGTCCCGAGTATGGCGGGATCAGTATTTCGTCGTCACGGAATCCACCCAGAGGAAGCTTCCGTTCCAGACACCCCAGAGTTCGAAGTAGTAGGTGCCCTTCGACACGTCTTTCCAGGTGGCCGTCTTGCAGGTGTTGGTCCTGGTTCCCTGGTGCTTGTCCGGCCCGAAGACGTCGCGCCACAACTTGAGCTGGGCCTTCCGGAACCCGCCGCCCCCGTCGGACTCGCAGCCGCGGAAGCGGACGGAGGTCTTGACGGAGTCCCGGTTGCCGTCCGTCCAACGGCGTGACTCGTCCCCCGGCTGCCAGGCCGAGATGTACGAGGAGAAGCTCCCCTCGGCGTGCGCGGGGACCACACCGGCGACCCCCAGCAGCACAGCGCCCACGATCACACCACGCGCAACACGTCGCACTTTCGCACTCATGCCTTTCCCCCTGTCTGGCGATCCCGGGCGGAACCGCCTGGAAATGCGGAGGAAGGGTGCACTCGCCTCCCCCCGGATGACGCATGCACAACTCTGCGCCGACGATTGCATATCGACACTATCCGCCTCGAACTCATCACATGAGATGACCGCTCATGAATGACTGAATAGGGGGAGGTATTTGGATCATGAATTGACTTGTATGAAGAGAAGTTGATCTGAATACCCGCGGCTCAGGGGAACGGGCCGTACGAGTCCCCCGCGGGGGAATCGTTCACGGGCGGTTGGCCGGTTCCACGCGAACGCTGCACCGCGCTCGGTCGGCGGTGCAGCGCCGGGCGGCTCCCGTCCGCTGCCCTTCGCAGGGTCAGGGGGGCAGGGGGTCAGAGGGGGATGCCGGCGAGCTTCGCCATGCGCAGCAGCTCCGGGTTGCTGCGCCGGTGCAGGGAGGACACGACCCGGAACACTTCGCGTCCCATCGGATTCATCCGAGCCATCTGCGGGGCGGCCTCCCAGGCGATCCGGAGGTTGGTCAACGCCCCGTCCCGGTCGCCGACGTCGAGTCCCGCCCGAGCCAGGTTGATGCGGGTCGCGGCCACCCGGGTCGGAGTCAGATCGGCCAGCGCGGCGTCGATGTCCCCGGCCATCGCCAGGGCCTCCCGAGGACTGCCCAAGTCCAACCTCGTGGCAAGGACGTGTGTGGTGGTGTTCCGCACGCCGAAGATCATGGAGTGGCGGTTCCACTCCATTCCCGCAAGCTCCTCAGCGGCGTTCCAGGCGGACCTGATGTGCCGTTCGGCCTCCCGCCGGCCCTCGCGCTTGTCCTCCAGCCGCCCCGCGAGGGTCATGCCTCGCAGGTTCAGGACGCCCACCGCGAAGGCCCGCTCCTGCCCCGAGAGCGACGGGCTCGACTGGGCGGCCACGATCGCACGCTCCACCAAGGACAGCCCGCCCTCGTAGTCGCCTCCATTCAGGTACGCCCCGGCCCGGTCCCGGTCAGCGATGGCCGCCCCCAACGGATCGGCGCGCTGGTCCACGGCCCAACGTTGCCGAGTGACGGCCAGCTCCGCCATGTCCATCCAGCGGTGTCGGGCCGCCAACCAGTAGACGGCGCTGTACACCTCAGCCAACGAGTTCCACGCCTCGGCCGAATGCACAGCGAACGCGTGGGCCGTCGCGTCCCGGAGCAGGTTCGGCAACAGTTGCGTCAGGCGGGCCACGTCGAAGGCGTCGCGAAGGGCACTTGCGCGCATCACCCCATCGCGCAGGTCACTATCCGTCACCGTCCGTTCTGTGGGTACGTCGTAGTCACGCAACGCCGAGCGCAGATCAGTGAGCGACTCTTCCGCCTCCTGGTGCACAGCGGCCTTTCCCAGCACCTCCGCGACGGTCAACCCCATGGGCTTGCCGAGCGCAGCGGCAACCGCGGGGGTCAGGGCTCTGTCCCCCACCTCGATCTTGGACAAGAGCGAGAGCGACACTGCGGCTCGTCGTGCCAGTTGGGCCTGTGTCAGCCCGTGCGCCTTGCGCAGGACCGCCAGGTTCTCGCCGGGCGCCAGCCCTGCTGTGAATTCGGAGTGGCCCGGTGCGCTCATGACTTCCGCCCTCCTCGCGATGTGCGTACTCACCCCATGGTCATGGACCGCTTTCCCGACCCACGAGCCTTGTGCAACCCACGTGCAAGCCCGGCTACTTCGGGGCGCCGTTGACTATCTGTACACGATCGAACACAACCCGGCGACCGGGGTCACCGGTTCGGGTTGGTCACCCGGAAAGGGAGTCGACAACGTGGATCGAGACACCGAGGAAACGAGCAGGTCAGGGCTACCAGCAGACAACGGACCACGCCTCGTGCGGTTGCTGCCCTGGAGTACCGACCAGGGCAAACCGTGCTTCTTGGTGAGCGATGCGGGCGGTGCGACCGACGGCGGGCACAGCGTGCTCGGACAGATGGCGGACGACCTGGAACGCATGCACCTCCGACACGCCACCGTGCTGCTGGACCGGGCCGGGGAGCTGATCGCGGACCAGCGGGCCGACAGACGCGAACTGCGGTTCCTGGCCGACCAACTGCGCACGTCCTTGCGGGAGGTGACCCGGATCGCAGACAGCCGGGGCGCCCGACTGACCGCCGCGACAGGGCCGGACTGGACCGAGCGAACGGCGCGCGACGCGTGACCCGGGCACCCGTCCGGCATCGGCGGGCGGCGGCCCGGGGGCTCAAGGGCTGAGGCGCTCCACGTGCCACGCGTCGCCGCCCGCGGCGCCCCGCACGTAGCGGAGCCGGTCGTGGAGCCGGTTCTCGCGGCCCTGCCAGAACTCGACCGTCTCGGGCACCACCCGGAAGCCGCCCCAGTGCGGCGGGACGGGGACCTGCTCGCCCTCGGGGTAGCGGGCGGCCAGCTCCTCGTACGCCCGGTCCAGCTCGGCGCGGGAGGCGACCACCGTCGACTGGCTGCTCGCCCAGGCGCCGAGTTGGGAGCCGTGCGGTCGGGTGCGGAAGTACGCGGCCGTCTCGTCACGACCGGTCCGGGTCGCGATGCCCGTGACGTGGACCTGCCGGGCCATCGGATGCCAGGGGAAGAGCAGCGCCACGTGCGGATTGGCGTCCAGGTCGCGGGCCTTGCGGGAGCCGTAGTTCGTGTAGAAGACGAAGCCCTCGTGGTCGAACTGCTTCAGCAGGACCGTACGGGAGCTGGGGCGGCCCTCGGCGTCCGCGGTGGACACGATCACGGCATTGGGCTCGTACAGGGAGCCCTCGTCCGCGGTGCGGACGGCGTCCCGGAACCAGCGCGCGAACTGTTCCACGGGGTGGGCCGCCAGTTCGGCCTCGTCGAGACCTCGGGCTCGGTAGTGCTCGCGCATCACGGCCGGGTTCGGATGATCGACGGAGTCGCGGTTCACCCCGTCATCCTGCCGTACCGCGGCGGGCGACGGTACGAGGGGCCGGGCGCCGGCGGGAGGGACCGGCCGCCCCCGGAACAAGAAGATGGCACTCAGTGCCGCAAACTCTCCCGTTTGAAGGCACCAAGAGATACGGTCTTCCTGTCGAACCGGTTGGACGGCCGCCCCCACGGGGCATCACCGGGAGGACGGGTCGGTTCCGTGCGCCCCGGGACGGCCGTGGAACCGACGACGGACCCCGCCACCGTCCACCAGCACTTCCATAGCGCGCAACACGATCCCCCGGCCGTCGCGTACCCCGCCCGGCCGCCGCACACGGTCATCCGCACGGTCACCCCCGGGGCACCCCCGCGACCGCGCGCCGTCCACACAGAGGAGCCGCCTCATGTCCGATTTCGTACCCGGACTCGAAGGAGTCGTCGCGTTCGAAACGGAGATCGCCGAACCGGACAAGGAGGGCGGCGCCCTCCGCTACCGGGGCGTCGACATCGAGGATCTCGTGGGGCACGTGTCCTTCGGGAACGTCTGGGGCCTGCTGGTCGACGGGGCGTTCGCCCCCGGGCTGCCCGCGGCGGAGCCCTTCCCGATCCCCGTGCACTCGGGTGACGTCCGGGTGGACGTCCAGTCGGCGCTGGCCATGCTGGCGCCCGCCTGGGGACTGAAACCCCTGCTCGACATCAGCGACGAGCAGGCCCGTGACGACCTCGCGCGCACCACGGTGATGGCCCTGTCGTACGTGGCGCAGGCCGCGCGGGGCCAGGGGCTGCCGATGGTTCCGCAGCGCGAGATGGACAAGGCCGGTTCCGTGGTGGAACGGTTCATGATCCGCTGGCGCGGCGAGCCCGACCCCCGGCACGTGGCCGCCGTCGACGCCTACTGGACGTCGGCCGCGGAGCACGGCATGAACGCCTCCACGTTCACCGCACGGGTCATCGCCTCCACCGGTGCCGACGTCGCCGCCGCCCTGTCCGGCGCGGTCGGCGCGATGTCCGGACCGCTGCACGGCGGGGCGCCCTCCCGGGTGCTCGGCATGATCGAGGAGATCGAGCGGACCGGCGACGCGCAGGCGTACGTCCGGGGCGTGCTGGACCGGGGCGAGCGGCTGATGGGCTTCGGGCACCGGGTGTACCGGGCCGAGGACCCGCGGGCGCGGGTGCTGCGGCGCACGGCGCGGGAGTTGGGTGCGCCGCGCTTCGAGGTGGCGGAGGCGTTGGAGAAGGCGGCCCTGGCGGAGCTGCACGCCCGCCGGCCGGACCGGGTGCTGGCCACCAACGTCGAGTTCTGGGCGGCGATCGTGCTGGACTTCGCGGAGGTTCCGGCGCCCATGTTCACGTCGATGTTCACCTGTGCGCGCACGGCCGGCTGGTCGGCGCACGTGCTGGAGCAGAAGCGGACCGGACGGTTGGTGCGGCCGTCCGCGCACTACGTGGGGCCCGGGGTGCGCAGCGCCCGGGGCGTGGACGGGTACGCGGACGTCACGACGGGCTGAGCGGACGCGCCGGCGCGCGTTCCGAGGCACACGCGTTCCGAGGCACTGAGTGCCTCGGAAC
>NZ_JBHXEN010000053.1:0-59637 GCF_042724695.1 Streptomyces sp. NPDC127068
GGATATGCCCCGATAAATCGGGGCATAGTGAATGACTCCGCTTACGCTTCGTCAGGCGCCCGAATACGGGCGCTGTTTATGATTTCGCAAGCGAAATCATAAACCAACTGGAGGGAAGGCAATTCGCGCAAGCGCGAATTGCCGGAGCCTCGCAAGCGAGGCTCAACGGCGCTGGCTAGAGGAGGAGGTGCATCACGCGCGGGCCTGTGTAGGGTGTGGGGTTCCCAGCCACCACCCCCCGCAACGAGGATGACGGACTGTCGGTCCAATCGAGTGCCGGCCGTACCGCAGTGACGGGCTCCGCTGCGCTCCACCCGAACCCCTCCCCCGCCGCTAAAACCGGCCGTTCACGTTCACGAGTACCCCGTCAGCATACAGGTTAATCCGGCAATGTGCGGCGGAGTTCGTGAAGAGTCACCCGAGAGTGGGAACGCGTTGGCCTGCATGCTGCATCACTGATGCCAACTGTGTAGCGTATGGGTCGATGGCGTGCCACCCCTGACCCTGATCATAAACTCACTGGTCGAATTCAATTAACGCGGCTCTGAATAGCTTAACCATAGAACGGAAGCCCGATATGGGAACGCTGGAATTCAACGTGCGGAGGTGCATGAGCCGTTCGGCCGCTAGGCCGAACGGCGGAGCAGCCCGCCACCAACACCGGCCACGCGTCGATGCTTTTGAGCGTCACGGCCGGTACCACCCAAGACGCAGTTCCGCTGGTGCCGGCTACGGTCTGCACCCGACGCACGGAGCCGCACGCGAAGCCGCCTCAGTCCCGCCCGCGGGCCGACGCGCAGCAACTGGCGGGGTGCCGACGGATGGATCCGCAGCCTCCCCCGCTTGGTCGCGAGCCTCGCTGCTGCATGGAGCGGCTGGAGGGCACAGCGAGGGCCGCCAGGGGGCGGGCCTCTAAAGATCAGAAGGTGCGGAACTGTGACCTGCGGAAACGTGGAAGTTCTATTCCCCTGCACGCATAGATCGTGGTCGCGGGGCCTGAGATGTATGCGGCCTAGCGGACTAGATCGTCCCTGGCTAGGGACACGCCGAAGGTGAATGGATCTCACGCATAACATCACTCATGAGGTATGTTATGCGCCTCGATGATCATGGAGGGAAGTCAGTGGCTCAGCGCTTGAGAAGCAGTGCATCGGCGCCGTCGCGGACACCGCCGTTGGCTCCCGTCCCTGCCCCGGAGCGGGACGACGTCAACGGCCTCGAATCGGCTGCCGCCCTGCTCAACAAGTTCAAGGAGCTGTCCAAGGGCGGGACGTTCACCTACGACCGCAAGCGTCGGCCCTACGCCTTCTACGGGACGAACCACTCCAGCGTCTCCGACGTGTTGCAGGCGAACCTGTGGAAGTTCCGGCTCACCACGGTGGCCCGAGACGTGCTGGACTACCTGGTCACGCACCACGACCGGCAGGCCCTGGTGAAAACGACCCAGGCGAAGCTGGGCGAGCACTTCTGCTGCTCGCAGACCAAGGTCAGCAAGGCGATCGGGGAGCTCTCCCGCCACAACTTCACGTGGAAGGAGAAGCGCGGGCTGTACCGGCTGAACCCGCTCTACGCTTACGGGTGGGGCAGTGACCACCACCGGGAGCTGGTCGTGTCGCTGCAGAACGTTCTGTTGGAGCACCAGATCGAGATTCCGACGGTCGGGAAGAAGGAGACCTCGCGATGAGCAGCACGATCCCTGGATTCCACAACCCGCAGCTGTTCGAGGTCCTGCCCAACGCCTGCCTGTCGGCCACAGCTCGCGACATCTTCGACGTGCTCACCGCGCGCCAGGAGCCCGGCGGCCTGGTCCACATCCGTCAGCAGGAGCTTGCCGAGCGCCTCGGGTTGTCCCAGTCAGCCGTTTCCCGGGCCATCAGCCAGCTGCGTGACAAGGGCATCATCAGCGAACGTCAGCGCAAGGGCACGCTGCTCATCCACCCGCTGCTGGCCGGCTACGAGTCCCTTGCCCACATGACCAACCACCTCAAGGCCCCGGACACCCATGTGTGGCCCATCAACTTCCCGGTCGGTGACATCCGCCCGCCCCGCGTACGTGACGGCCGCACCGGCACCGACTTCGACCCGGATCCCGACGATGGCGAAGACGCCACTCTTGAGGATGTCCAGCCCTCACTGCGACTGGCCGGATAGCCCGTAGCTCCTGCCCCGCCACCGCCACGGCGCCCACCCCATAGGGAGGGCGCCGTCGTCGTTCCCGGCCGGGCCGCCCCGAGCCGGTAGCACCAGGTGAACCGGACCGTTCCGGATTTCTGGAACAAGCCGCGGCTCGCCGATCCGCCGCTGCTGCCATCGGCTCGTTACAGCGGCAGCCCGCCGCTGCGCGAGCGCGCCGGCCTGCTGTACGAGCAGCACGCCTGGCCCATGCAATTGCTGCGCTGCCCCCGGACCTTCGCCGTACAGCAGACCGTGAGCACGACCAGGACCACGGGCAGCACCGATTACAGCACCGTCCCGGCCAGGGCCCGGCGGTCCCCGGTCAGGGCGTAGCGGCGGGCAGCAAGGCCGTGGTCGAGGGGCTCGCCGATCTCGTCGCACAGGAGCGCCAGTACGTCGGCGGCCTCGGTGTCGGAGAGGTAGGCGGGGGCGACTTCGAGCATCAGCTCCCCGAGCTGGTGCGAGCACGCGGCCAGGTCGTCGACGACGACGCGCAGCGCGGCGACGGCTGGGTCCGCCGACGGTTCGGCGGGCGCCTGGGACGGCGCGGTGCGGACGTCGTGCACGGCCTGGCGGACCACGGCGCGCACCGTGGCGGCGTCGAGGGTCTGGAGGCCGCTGTGGGCGAGCGCGGCGAGTCGGCGGGTGACGATCTCCGCGACGGCATCCGTACGGCCGGAGACGGCGATCAGGGCCCGCTGGGACAGGCCGCAGTGAGCTGATGCGGAAGCAGGAGCCGGGTACCTGGCGTCACATGGAGGACTACGACCTGTCCTTCGAGCGTCTGGCCGACGCCGTCGACGCCGCGACCGAGGCCCGGCGGGGCGCCCGCCGGCGGGGTGCCCGCTGGGAGGGGCCCGACCTCCGGATGCGCTGCACGACCACCGAGGCCGTGTACGAGTGGCCGGAGGGCGCTCCCTACGAGGGCGGCGCGACGTCACGTGGAACGTGCCGGGCCACGGCTCGCACGCCACCGACCCCGAAGAGGACGGGGCCCTGGCACGCTGTGCGGCTTCAAGTGGGCGGAGGGAGAGGGCCGGCGGGTGAGCGGCTTGCCGGACTGTCGCGAGTGCCGGCGCGAGGTCCAGCTCGGTGCCGAACGGTCCCGCGGCCGCTGGTGACTACCGGGCGGCTACGCGTTGCCGCCCAGATGGCAACTGGGTGGATACGGCGGTGACTACGCCGTGGAAACGGCCCGGTGCCGCCTGGACTGGGCCGAGGACGACAGAGCCTCAGGGGGTCCAGGCGGCCAGAGCGGTGGCAATGTCGCGGACGTCCAGCCCGTTCGCGGCCTGCTCGACCAAGTCCCCGGCCTGCTGGGTGCTCACCTTCACCGCGCGGCCGCTGGCGCTCAGGAAGGCTGCGGCAACGGCGGCCGCGTACAGCTCATTGGAGTGCTCCAGGGCGGGCAGCCGGACGAGGGACTGCAGGAGGGCGGCAGCGCGGTGGTGCGGCTCGGGGTAGACGGTGGTGCCCATGACGACCGCGCAGTGGCGGGCCCGGGCGGCCTCCAGAGCTCCGTAGTCGACGACGTCGGGATCGCCCGGAATCTTCTCCTGGGCGACCTGCAGGAGCCAGATGAGGTCGACGGTCAGGTTCACGCAGCCTGGTCTCCAGCGGCGGGGCGGGGGCCGAAGCGCTCGGCGAAGCCGAGGGCGTGCTCGGCGACGAACTCCTCGGCGCCGGCGAGGAACCGAGAGCGGGTGATGTCGTCGGTGAGCATCCGCGCAGCGTACTCCTCCGCCGGGACGGCCTTGCCGGCCGCGAGCGCTTGGAGCTGCTCGTAGACCTCGTCGGTGACGGTGACACGCAGCTCGCGGCGGCCGGGGTGCGAAGCGGATGTGCTCATGACGGTCTCCTGGCGGGTGGAGAACAAGAGGCCCGGGGGCCTGTGGCGGTCACCCGAGGTGGCGGCCCCGGGCGTGTAAATCCTGTGTCTCCTACCGTACGGGTACCCGCCCCCGGGGATCGCGGCCTTCTCTGGAACCGGTGCGGGCGGGCCGCACTCCGACCGGGGTCTTCGCGAGGCGGGGAGGTCGGCACGACCGGCGCTTTGCGGTTCACCCGATCGTGGGACATCGGCGGCGGAGCACCGCGAGGTCCCGGTTCGACCGTGGTTCGTCCCGTTGCACCTCACAGCCTTACAACCGTGCGGTGTGCCGTTTCACCTGGGGAAACAGGGTGTGAGCCTCACATCTGGAGGGTGGCCAGTACGGCTCTACGATCCGCGCCATGACTATCGAGATCGATACCGTTCAGGTGGACCCGGAGCAGTTGCCGGCCGACAGCTTCACCGATTCCGACATCGCCAGGATCCAACTGGTGAACGTGATCGAATCCGTCGCGACACGCCTGGGTGGGTACGCGCAGATGGTGGGTGAGGACCTGGCTCGGGCGGGTGACTACGTGCGAGCACTGCCCCACGGTGTTGAGGACTCGGTGGTCAGGCAGGCGGTGATCACCGAGAGGGTTCGCGGGACGAGCTGGGAGACCATCGGCGAGGCCCTTCGCATGAGCGCGACGGACGCCGAGGAGAAATGGGGCGAGCACGAAGCGAAGTGGCGCCGGGAGAGCCGTGCGACCACCGTCTACCGCAAGAACCCGGGGCGACATGCCGCATCAGCCGACCGGTACATCACCACGGACAAGCCGTATCAGTTCACCACTGCCACGCGACGTCCGCTGTCCGCCTCCCTGGACGCGGCCACCCACCTCACCGGCCGCGATGTCGCCGCGGCAAACAGCGCCTTCACCGGCACCCCCGCCTGCACGCACTGCGCTCCCTGACACCTGGGAGACTGAAGAGCGCCTCGCCCCGGCAGCTGCAATGCCGGGGCGAGGCGCTCTTCGTCGTACGGGGCGTGTGCCGTCAGGAACGGGGCGGGAGGCCGCCGGCGATCCGGCAGGTGTTGCGGGTTAGGTGGTAGACGGGCATGTCCAGGCGGTCCTGGCCCGGTTCGGGTACGGGCCCGAACCAGGTGTCCCCGGGCCCGTCGGCAGAGGTGATGCGCTCGCCGCAGTGGACGCAGCGGGGCGCGGCCGGCAGTGCCCAGGACGCCTCGAGTCGCGCTCGAAGGCCGGCACCCAGCGGTCCGCGCGCTTGTCGGCGCGCAGCTGGGCGAGGAGTTCGGCCGGCGCCCCGGGCGCGGGAGCGTACGGCGTGGCGGGTGCGTGGTCGGGCTGCGCGCTCATCGTGTCCTCCCGGCGGGTCCTCCCCTCACCGTACGCGCGCCGGGTGGCCGTGGATGCGGTCATGGGTGGATCCCCTCCTACCGGGTCAGGGTGCGGGCGACGGCCTGGGCGTGCTCGCGCAGCGGCAGGTCCTGCTTGTCCCAGGTGGCGGCTACGTAGTTGAGGAGTTCGGCTGTGGCGCGCTCCGAGTCGCTCGGGTCGCTGGTCAGTAGCCGGTCGGCGGCGTAGGCGACGTCGGCGGCCGGGGTGGCGTGCTCCTGGTCGTCGACGGGGCGGTAGGCGGGGGTCAGCGTGAGGGTGTACTCGTTGCCGGTGCGGGTGAGCGCGGTGATGGTGTTGAGGTTGAGCGGCCCGAAGGATGGCTGTTCGAGGGCGGCACGGATGAAGTGCTGGTGGTTGCCGATCGCGGCGACCACGGCGTCCCAGGAGTAGGCGACCCGCTTACCGTCGGGGTCCGGCTCCACGGTGGCGAGGGACAGGTCGAAGCCGGTGCCGTCGGCGTCGCGGAACCAGACCGTCTCGTCACCGGGCGCGGCCGGGGCGACGAAGGTGATGTGCGGGCTGGAGCGCAGCGCGTTGGCGATGCGGACAGCATCGTGGTCGGCATCGAGCAAAGGGCTCTTGTCGCGGTCAATGGGCGGGAATTCAGTGGTCACGCTTTTCGCTTCCAGTCAGTAGTCCAGATCGAGGTAATCAATGTCGTTGATTTCCACGTCCGACAGTCCCATAGCGCGACCGCCGCCGTCCTGGAAATACACTTCCTTGAACCCTTCGGCGATGATTCCACGCATCTCCTGGTCGCTGGCCCCCGTGTCGCGGGCGTCGAACAGGCGCTGCGCGTAGGCCGCGGGGAGGTGCACGGTGAGCCTGCGGAACCGTCCGTCGTCGGTCGTGCCGACGGCCGCGGAGTACCCGAACCGGGCCCTCGTCTCCACCGTGACCCCGCCGGTGGTGGCGGCCTGCTTCTGCCGGCGCTTGCGCACCAGCGGCTGCCAGCGAGCCTTCACCGTGTCGTCGATCTTCGCGGCGACGTCGGCGCGGGCGTGCTTGCGGGCGCCGCGCCGGTAGCGGTTGACGGAGTCGGCGGTGACACCGATCTCCGCCGCGACCGCCTTCGCGCTGCCGAACTGCTTGAGCAGGAACCCGATCTGGCCCTTGAGGGTCTTGGGCGGGTCCTTGGTGAACGCCTCGCGGTCGGCCCGCTCGATCGCGTCCTCGATCTCCCCCACGGGTCTACTCCCCTTCGTCCAGGACGGCGTCGCCGCCCTTGATGTGGCGGGCCGGGTTCAGCCCCTTCTCCATCAGATCGACCGCCCACAGCATCGACTGGACGCCCTCCAGCTTCGCCAGACCCGGCGTCGGGCCGAGGCGGAACCCGCCCGGCTGCGGCTTACCTGAGGCGGCGTACGGGAGGAAGTCGAGCGGGCTCTCCCCCGGCGAGGGGTAGACGACGCAGTCGGACAACACCGCGAGCGGGAACAGGCCCGTCATCGTCGCCATGTTGCGGAGCTTGCGGTGCATGTTGACCCGGGCCTTGCTGATGACGGCGGCGCGGATGTCGGGGCGCCAGGTCGGCCGGGACAGGGCCGGCCACGTCTCGCCCTCCTTGTAGTGCTTGCCCTGAGGGCGCTCGCGGAGCTTGCCGACGCCGCCCTTCACCGTGGCCTTGATCGCGGACAGGACAGCGGCCAGCGCCGGGTCCTTCTGCTTGTGCTGCTCCATCGCCGCCAGGAACTCGGTGTCGGACAGGTCCCTGGTGACGCCGAGGTCGGCGAGGGTGTCGACGTAGGCGTTCTTGAGGCGGTCGTGCCACGGGTCGAGGTACGCGCCGGTCTCGCGGCGCAGGTACGCCTCGATCGGGTGCACGTCGTGCCCGAGCTCCTGGGCGTAGGCGAGGGTGTGCGTCTGGTACCAGGCCGGGCCGGTCGGCCGGGAGCCGTCCGGCGTGAACGGGCTGGGCAGGCGCGCGTCCAGCTCGATGTGGGACAGGTCGGCCAGCCAGCTCCCGGGGATCTTCGGGTTGAACTTCGGGGCGTGGAAGTGGTCAGGGGCGGAGAGGCCGACGACCAGGCGGGCCGCGGCGGCGAGGAACGCGGTGTTCAGGTCGAGGCCGACCGCCCACGGCAGGGTGCACTCCTCGTCCGAGAGCGTGTCCACCGAGCGCACCCACTGGTACGCCTCCTCGTTCAGGAAGCCCCCGGTCCAGCCGGAGTTCACGACGACGGGGTGTTCCGGGGTGGCCTCCGGCGGCGCCGGGTCCATCGGCTCGGTGCCGAGGCTGCCCGCGTTGTAGCCGGACACCCAGTTGCCGGTGGCCGGGTCCTGCACGGCCTTCGTCGGCGGGCGCAGCGCCGTCATCAGCTCCAGGCCGGAGACGGCGGTGGAGCCGCGCGGGGTGATGACCCGCTGGGCGTATACCCCGAGGACGCGGGCGATGTCGGCCGGCTCCATCTCCGTCACGCCGGGCCAGGACCGCTCATCGAGGGCGTCCCAGGACAGGACCGCCAGCTGCACGCACTGCCGGTCGCGGCCCTGCGCCTTGCGGTAGACCCTGGCCCACGGGCCGAAGCCGCGCTGGGTGAGCTGCCACTTGGCCTTCGCGACCTGCTTGACGACCGGGTGGTCCTCCGGCAGGCGCAGGGAGCGGCGCTGCTCGTGGCCCTCCAGGCGCTCGGGCAGCCCGAGCTTCACGGCGGCGGCCGCGGTGAGCACGATCAGCGGATCGGAGTCCTTGCCGTACCGGTTGAGCTTCGGCGCACCGAGACCGGACTCGCGCAGCGTCCACTCCACCAGCTCCGGCACGGTGGTCGCCGGGCAGTCCAGCACGACGCCGCCCACCGCGTACGCGGAGCCGTCGCCGTCCAGGACGGCCAGCGGACCGTGAGGGAACCGCGGGTCGACCGCGGGCGCGGAGGCCTTCTTCGCCGCCGGACGCCGCGACGTCGCCGGGCGGGCGGGGCGCTCGGGCGCGGCCGGGGCCTGCGCCGGGGTGGCTACGTCGGCGAGCTCGGGCGCGGCCGGACCGGTGAACGTGTCCGGCACCGGGGCAGGCTGCGGAGCGGTCGCCGGGGCCGGAGCTCCGTGGCTGTGGGCGGGGTACTTCGCCGCCCAGCCCTTGAGGAGCCGCTGGTACGCCTCCAGGCGCGGCGACTTCGGCTCGGAGCGGCCGTTCTCGTAGTTCTTGACCGTCTGCACGGTCGACTTCAGCGCGGTCGCGAGGCGGGCCTGGGTGATGCCGGCGGCCTCCCGCAGCCGGGCACGCTCCGCCGGGGGCGGGAGCTGCGGCTCCTCCTCCAGCAACGCGTCGATGTTCGCGAACAGCTCTTCCTTAGACGCCATATCGATCCCCTTTCGCACCCTCACCCTAGCACTGATTTACCCTGACGTTTAACCCATTCCTTTAACCTGATCGGGCGGTTCGGGGGGCGTCTTGTTGGACCGTTCGCCACCGAATCTCGACGAACGCGAGCTAGTGTCAGCGAAGTTGAGCACCGCAGGTCAAGGAGCCGCCATGTCCGAGCCCATCCCCGACGACCTGCGCTGCACCCGCTGCGGTCACCTGCCCGAGCCGCTCCTGTGCCTCGGCCATAAAGCCGACGGCACACCCATCACCGACACACCCGCGGCGATGGCCGCGCTCGAAGCCGAACTTGGCCTCGCCGATGACGCGCGCCGCCGAGCCACCGGTGCCGCGCTCACCGATGCCCAGACCGCCGCGGTGCTGCGCGCCATGGCGGACGACCCCGAACTCGGCAACGGGGAACACGGGCGCTGACCAAGCACGCCAAACGCGAGGCGTCTCCTCAAGCACCCTGAGCAGCGGGGAAGCTACGGCCCAGGTCGCACAGGTCAGGAGGATCACGGTCCTGCCTGGCGCAGGGCAGGGCATGGTCGAACTAATGTCGGGGCTGTGGCGACGTACGACTTCCCCGGCGACCTGGTGTCCGCGCAGCGTGAGCTGGACGTGGTCGCCGCCGAGCTCACGGCTCTGCTGGAGGCACTGCCGTACTCGGTGGAGCCGCTGGAAGGGTGGGAGCGTCCGAAGGACTACTGGTACTCCGGTGGCGTCCGTGCCCGTCCCGCGTCCCCGGGTTGGACCGACGAGCAGCAGGACCAGGTCGCCGTTCTGCGTTCCCGCCGCCTGGCCCTCGCCGCGATGGTGGTCACCCACCCGTACTGGAGCACCCTCACAGGCGAGACCGTCTCGGACGCCCGCACCGCGCTCAAGCACCTCGACCAGGACGTCGGCGAGGAACGGCGGACTGCCTGATGTCGGACCAGGAGCAGCCCGTGCAGACGGGGGTGGACGCGCCGCTGATCACCGTGGTGCTTCCGGACGGCCAGGAGGTCACGGGGCGGTTGCACGAGCGTCGTCAGACGCCCGGGCAATGGTGGTACTGGGTGGGCGTCCCGGCGTGGCGGAACACGGACGACGGTGGTGTGGAGGCGTCGGAGTACCGGGTGTGGGTGAGAGCTCCGGCCATGGTTCGCCCGGTCGACGGCATCTCGTACAACACGGTGCCCACCCGGCGGATGAAGCCACCGACCGCGGTCGACACGATCCTAGGACCTCGTCGACCGACGGGTTGGGTTCTCCAGAAGGCCGGCCCTCGGCGCACAACCGGGCCAGCAGTCGTCCACGCTCCCGACTGCTCCGAGGCACCCTTCGACGTCCAGGTACTGGGGCTGGACGCAGCGCTGACAGCCACGGAACAGGCCGGTGTGACGCTCTGTTCGCTGTGCGGCGCCGCACAAGAACTCGAACCCCTCCTCGACCCCGCGGAGGACTCGACCGCCACGCCCTGACCGCGGCCAGGGCGCGGATGACGCGGCGTGGGGGCGTCGCGGACCGGTCGACGAGCACCGCCGCCCGGCCGCGATCTTCCAGTCGCGGTCCGTGGTGAGCGGTGGCCCTGGTGGACGATTACATGTCATCCGGGGCGGGGAGACGGACTCCCCGAGCGCGCGAGACCCAGTGGATTCGCTGGCGGGGCGGCAGCAGGGAGTACTCCAGGGTCCCGACCCGGAGCCTTCGAGGCGATGCTGTCCCCCGGGCGGGTGACCTGCACCCAGACCGGGCCCAGGGAACCGGGCCTGCCCGGTATGCCTGTTGTCCATGATCACCACCCTGCGCCGCACAGCCACGGCCGTCGCGCTCGCCGTTCTCCCGCTGACCCTGACCGCCCAGACCGTCCACGCCGCCGCGCCTGAGGAGACCGCCCCCCTCGGAGTGGCCGTCGGCCTCCTCCCTGTGTCCGACGAGAGCCGAGAGGGCTACGCACGGACCAAGTTCCGGCACTGGAACGCCGGTCTTGATCTCCGCGACGGTTGCAACACCCGGGCGGAGGTCTTGATTTCGGAGGCGATGGCCGCCCCAGCCGTGGGCCCCGGGTGCGCGCTCAGCGGAGGCGAGTGGTCGTCGTACTACGATGTCCAGCACGTCGTCGGGGCGGCCGGGCTGGACATCGACCACATGGTCCCCCTCGCGGAGGCCTGGGACTCCGGGGCGTCCGTCTGGTCGGCGGCCCGCCGCGAGGCCTACGCAAACGATCAGGCGGCGCCGCAGTCGCTCGTCGCGGTGACGGCGAAGACGAACCGCAGCAAAGGCGACAAGGACCCGAGTGATTGGCTGCCTCCGGCGGCGTCGGCGTTGTGCCGGTACGCGGTCGAGTGGACGTCGACGAAGCTCCGGTGGGGCCTGGCCGCTGACCAGGAGGAGCAGCGGCGGCTCTACCAGTTGGCAGCAGGGTGCGGTGAAGAGGTCGTCGCCTGGACCCCCGCCCCCTAGGCGCCGCACAGAACTGGCCCTGACCGCCTCGCCCACACCGGTTGGTCGAGGTTCTCTGGGCGAATCTCCTCCTGGGCGGCGATCTTGGTGAACGCCTCCGTAGGCTCTCGGCTCCGTCGTGGTCGCCGGGTCTGGCTTTCGGCGGCTGCGCGGCCGCCGACCGCTGTCGTCTCCTCGCACCGTCCGCCCGGATCGCTGGCCATCCCTATGGAGACACCCTCGCCGGCCGGGTTGCGTTGAAGGGGACTGCCCGCTCCCTTGCTGAGGCTGTCCGGCCGGCGCCCCGCCCGACCGCTGCGGGCCGTGACCGCTAGCGGGCGAGGCGTCGCCCACACGGCCAGGGTCTGGGCGAGCCGGGCTGCGGGAGATCCGGTCGATCGCCGCGGGGATCTCTACCCCACGGCCGTCGACGGAGCGTGGTCCAGGCCGTCGGCTTCTCGTCGCTTACGGTGGTGGGCCCTTCCTCTTCGGCCGCCCGCTGTACGTCGCCCGGGCCCGCGGCCGTACGGCCCGGGGTCGGGTTCCCCTTGCGGACGACACCGGGGTTCGGTGTCCACGAGCAGTCGGCGGGTGCCGGGCGTCTGCCGGATGTGCTGTTCGGTCCGGACGCGGGGAGGGGGCGGTTCGGGTGCCGTGGCGGACCTGACGGAGGAGGTGGTCAGTTGCGGATGGCGAAGCAGTGCAGGCGGTCGGCGAGCTCGCGGCCGGGGAGGAAGACGAGCCGGGAGCGAGCGCTGAGGCGGTCGAACTCGACCTCGAGGCTGGTGGTGGCGACGGCGGCGGGTGATCCGGGTGGGTCGTGGCGGCCGACGTAGGCGACGAACTGGTCGAGGCCTTGGAGGAAGTCATCGGAGATGTGGTGGCGTAGTTGGTCTTGCCAGAAGGTGGCTTCTCTGGTTTCTCCGCGGCTGAGGTGGAGGAGGTGAAGGCTGTAGGTGGCGGCTCCGTGGTCGGCGCCGGCGGCGAGCTGCCACCAGAACTGGGCGCTTTCGGAGTGGTCGGCGAGGTGGAGCATGGCGGCGTAGATCTGGATCCCGTCGATGTCGAGGTCCCCCCCGGGCGGGGAGCCGCCGGGGGGGACGTTCGCGATCTCGTCCGCGAGGCACTTGAGGTGGGTGGCGGCGGAGGGGAGGTTGAGGGTCCAGCGGGAGATGAGGGTGAGTTGGTGGCGGGCACGAGAGGTTGGGGACAGTTCCTTGGTGGGGCGGGTGTATCCGGCCTCCTCGGCGAGGCGCCGCAGGCCCATGGCGACGTCGAAGGGCCTACGGCGGGGTTCGGAGGCCTTTTGGACCTCGGTGAGGAACTGATCGGCGATGCTCACGTGGCGTCTTCCTGCTTGATGTAGGGCCGCAGGCTGAACTCCAGCCGCTCCTTGGCCTTGCGGCAGTGGTAGTCGACGGTGCTCGGGGTGACTCCCAGGTACCAGCTGATCTGGTTGGTCGAGTACTTGATCACGTAGCGCAGGACGATGACGTCGAACTGGCGGGGCGGCAGGGCGCTCAGAGCGGCGTAGAGGCCGATGCTCGTGTGCACGTTCGACAGCTCCAGCCGCTTGCTCAGCAGGGATTGCGATATGACGACCCGCCTCATGATGGCCCAGGTCTGCGCCTGGAGATTGCGCTGCTCCAGCAGGTCGTCCCAGTGGCGGAGAATCTCCAGGAACACCCGGTGGATGGCCTCCTCAGCCTCTTCGTTCGAGCCCAGGACGTAGAGCGCGAACTCGTGGAACGCCTCCTGGTTGATGAGGTAGTGGGCCTCGAAGTCCAGAGGGAGGGGCAGTACGGCGTCGACCACGGGGCCGCCGTCGTCGTCTTCGGTCATGGATCCTCTTCGTTGAGGTTGTACACGTGCGTGTGCTCCCGCGGGGCGCGGTTGTGCGCCGTCGCGTACAAGGGGGTTGGGAGTGGGCACTACTCAACCGGTCGAGAGCGCCGAACACGCATGTGCGCCTTCACCGGTGTGACGTTGAGAGATCATCTAAGTCCGTACAGTGATCACATAAATCACGGACAACGGGCCCTGACCTGCAGACTGACGGGCCGTCACGCAATGGATGTGCGCCAACGCCAGGCGTGACTGTGACGCAAGTCACTTGGTGGTTTCATAGGTAAAACACAGATTGCGAACTCGAACGAGTGAACCCCATCGACCGGACGCGGTGCGGGCGCCACCACCGAGGTCACCCGCCGGCCGCGACGTCGACGCTCGGCTGCGCGACCGCGGCCTCGGCCCGTCCCTGAGCCGCAGTGGCCTGCCGGGCGCGGCCCCATTCCCACTCGGCCTCGCGGATCCAGGGCTGGGCACTCGCGTCCTGATACAACCGGTGCGCGGTGGCCGCGCAGCGTTCATCCTCGGAGGCGTTCGGCATCAAGGCGTCGACGGCGGCCGCGAACGACGCGAAGGGCATCCCGACTTCCGTTGGGCCGTTGGGCCCACGGTAGGGGCAGGCGGCTCGTGGCGGGGTCCGCCGAGTTGTCGGCGAACCCCGAAGGGGTGCTTCCGGATGTTCCGCTCGGCCCAGACGGCGAGGAGGGTGACGGCGTCGGTGTCGAAGCCGTAGTCGGCGCTCACTCCGCCCTAACGCCCGCGCCGCAGCCGGCCGGCCCCGGCGCCGCCCGTTCCGCCGACCTTGACGCCAGAGCCCTTACCTGCGGCCGCCGTTCGCGTCGCAACCCGCTCTTCCTGTACCTCTGCTCCTCCCTCGCAGGCCTGCACTCCCGCCTACACCTCCCCTGCCGCCAGCGTCGACGCAACCCGGGCCGACCCGGCCTGCCCGCCGGAGGCGGTGGCCGTTCCTCCGATGCGAGTGAACCGGCGGCCAGCGCTGGAAGGCCCTACCAAACTTCTGCTGAACAGCTCACAATGAGAGTTGACGTGAGCTGCTTGTGTCGCTTACGGTCAAAGTGGAAACGAGCTGTTCGGTCTGCGGACCGTCATCAGAAGGAGTGCTCATGGCCACGCTCAGCATCCACTTCGACCCCGCTGTGATCGCCCGGCTCACGAGCGCGAGCGGTGGCGACACCATCCACGTCACCCTGTCCCTCGGCGGCGGGGCCTCCCCCACCGCTGCGCCCGCGCCTGTCATCCCGCACGGGCCGCTCGCCGCGCTGATGCAGGCCGGCCTGCTGAAGCGGGGCACCGTCTTGACCTTCCATCAGCGCCGTGCCAACCGGTCGGGCCGCGCCGTTGTGACCGCCGACGGCCAGCTCATCGTCGACGGCCACTCCTCACCGTTCCCCTCCCCGTCGAAGGCGGCGGAAGCCGTCACCGGGAATGTGATCAACGGCTGGACCCTGTGGCACATCGAGGGCGACGGCCGGACGCTGGACGAGCTGCGCCGGGAGCTGGACGCCCAGTAGGAGGCCGGGCCGCTCCGGCCCCACTGCGGGAGCCCTGCGGCGGGGCCGGAACAGGCACGGAAGAGACAGAAGAAGAGCTCGAACGCGCCCGGGAGACGTTGGTGGAGAAGTACGGTGAGCTGCTCGCCGAGGTGATCGTGCCGAAGCTGACGGCGGGCGCGGTGGCGCAGCAGCGTCCGGTGGTGGTGTTCGTGGCCGGGCAGGCGGGTAGCGGCAAGACGCTGGTGATGGACCTCGTGCACGCCGCCCTCGAACAGCGGGGCGGCGCGGTGCGGGTGGACCGGGACGGCTACAAGGCCCTTCACCCGCGCTACCCCGCCTTCCTGGCGGAGGACGTGCGCACGGCCGGGGTGCGGGTGCGACCGGAGACCTACCGCTGGCAGGCCGAGGTCGAAGCCCACGCCCGCGGGCGCCGGTTCGATGTCGTGGCGGAGGAGGCCCTGGCCGACCCGGCCGGGTGGCTGGACACGCTCGCCGTCTACCGGGCGGCCGGCTACCGGGTGGAGGTGGTGGCCCTGGCCGTGCCAGAGGCGGTGTCCCAGCTCGGTGTGCTGGACCGGTACCTGCGCCTGGCCGAAGAGGGTCGGGCCCGGTACGTGGGGTGGGACAACCATGACGCCTGCGCCGCCGCACTGCCCACCGCCCTCGCGGACATCGAGGCCGAGCACCTGGCCGACCGGGTCCTCGTCGTCCGGCGCGCCGGCGAGATCCTCTACGCCAACGACCTCGATCCCGAAGGCCTCTGGCGGCAACCGTCCGGTGCGCGCGAGGCGCTGCTCGGCGAGCGGTTACGTCCGTGGGACGCGGCGCAGACCGGCGCCTTCCGCCGCCAGCTCTCCGACGCCGACCGGCGGGCGCACGATCCACGGCTGCCCGAGGACTGGGCACTGGCGGTGCGGCGCGACGGCGAGCGCGCGGCCGCGCTGGCCGAGCCGCTGCGACGCGGTGCGCAGGCCCGCCGGGAAGCACCGGGCGTCGACTACCACCGGCTCTCCGCTGAGGAACACCGCTGGATCTTCGACACGCTGATCGCCCCGTCCCTTCTGGAGGACATCACGCCGCAGGAGCGGCCGGTCGTGGTGTACGTGATGGGGCAGCCCGGCTCCGGGAAGACGACCGCGGCGAGGGTGCTGCGCCGGGCTCTGCGTGGCCGCCCCACGCGCATCAGCGGTGACTTCTTCAAGGCATCGCACCCGGACTACTACGACCTGCTGCGCGAGGAGCCGCGTACGGCCGGCGAGCGCATCCGGGCGGACTACCGGGCCTGGCAGGCCCTGGCCGAGGCGGCCGTACGGGAGCGGCGCGGGGACGTGACGATCGAGATCGCCCCCGGCAGCGCGGCCGGTTTCGTGGAGGGGGCGGTGGCCTACCGGCGGGCGGGCTACCGGGTGGAGTTGGTGGTGTTGGCCGTACGGGCGGCGGATTCCCGGCAGGGCACCGCGGTGCGCTGCGCTGACGTGAACCGGCTGGGCGGTCACGGTCGCTTCACCACCGTGGCCGGGCACGACCGCCACTTCGCTGTGCTCGCCGATGCGGTGGCCGCGGCCGAGCGGGAAGCGGTGGCGGACTCCGTCATGGTGTGGGGGCGCGACGGAACGGTCCTCTACCGCAACGACCGCACGCCTCGGGGTTCCTGGGCGCGGCTGGCCAGGGCAGTGGGCGTGTTGCTCGCCGAGCAGAGGCGCCCCTACACCTTCCCGGA
Source organism: Streptomyces sp. NPDC127068 (assembly GCF_042724695.1). Classification (NCBI taxonomy): domain Bacteria; kingdom Bacillati; phylum Actinomycetota; class Actinomycetes; order Kitasatosporales; family Streptomycetaceae; genus Streptomyces; species Streptomyces sp. NPDC127068. The sequence continues at coordinate 16,217 of NZ_JBHXEN010000053.1, forward strand.
GGCGGCACGCTTCTGGGCCGTGCAGCGCCGCCTGCGCGCCGAGCTGCCGCACTACCGCCACGACATCGAGCAGATCGCCTGCCTGGCGCGGGCGCTGATGCCCGCGCGCTTCCAGCCGCGTCGTCTTGCCGGGCCCGCCGCCGTGGCCGCTCTCCCTCTCCCTCTCGGGCGCGGGCCCGCGATGGCGGCTACGGGCCCGTAGCCCTAAGTTCCTTCAGCCGGGCCGAGTAGGACGCGGTGATACGCGCGCTCTCCCCGGCGTCGGCTTCTTCCAGCCGCGCCCGGTCACGCACGCACTCCTGCCGCCGGGCGAGCAGTTGCTCCAGCCGCTCCGGATCGGGGTGGGGCGCGCGGCGCGCGGCCAGAATCGCCTTGCTGTACCAGGCCATCACCTCCTCCACCACATCAGCGGGAGCCTGAGGGCTGACCTCGTCGGCGGGCTCGGAGGGGCTGGAGGGGGACGCCGGATCGTGCACGGGAACCAACCTTCACAGGAAAGCGGCAAAAGGATCATTGTCGGCCGTGGGCCGGCATCCAGTCCACCATCGGCGTGCCCCGGACGTCCGGGCTGGACTGCCTTCCAGGGGCCGCCGGGCGGCATAGGTTGGGGCCAGACGATCACCTGTGGGGGGACCATGGCCGACAATCTTCGTGCGCTGTTCAGCTCCAACGACCCGTCCTTCGACGCCAACGAGGCGTTCACCAACCGGGAGCACCAGTGGGCCCTGGTGGCCGGCGCGTTGGAGCAGCATCTGCGGCGCACCGGCGAGCCGGGCTTCGACGTCGAGGATCTCGAAACGCCCCGCAGTAACGTGCTCGTCTTCCACGGCGTCGGCGGGGTCGGCAAGTCGACCCTGCTCCGCAAGATCGAGGCCGCGCTCACCGCCGCCGACCAGCGGCCCGCCCAGTGGGGCGCACCGTCCTGGACGGACCGACTGCTGCCGGTCCGGATCGATCTGGCCCGCTCCGCGTCGACCGGCTCCGACTTCGAGCGGGTCGTCCTCACCATCCGGCTCGCGCTCGCCGGATCCCCGGGCCGTCCGCTGCCCGCCTTCGACGTGGCCTTGCGCCGGTACTGGGAGCACACCCACCCCGGCGAACCCCTGGACGAGTATCTGCGGCGCACCGGACTGGTGGGACGGTTCGCGACCGCGCTGCCCCAGCAGCTGCAGACCGCGGTGGGCGAGGCCGCCGCCCTGCTGCAGTTGCCCGGCGGGGCCACCGCCGGGCAGGTCACCGGGGCCCTCGTCCAGGGACTGCGGGAGCGCCGCGAACGCGCCCGCGCCCTGGCCGGCTGTCCCCACGCGGCCGGGCTGCTGGAGGCCACCCCCGACCTGGAGGCCCTGTCCTTCTACCCGCACCTGCTCGCGTGGGAACTCGACGAGCTGCCCGCGAAGTACAAGGTGACCCCGGTGGTGCTGTTGGACACCTTCGAGGACACCGCCGACCGGCACCGCGACTTCGAGCGCCTGCTGCAGCGCCTGGTGTATCTGATGCCGAACGTGCTGTTCGTGATCAGCGGGCGCAGCCGGCTCGCCTGGGCCGACCCGGCCCTGCACGGTCAGCTCGACTGGACCGGGCCCGCCGCGTGGCCCGGCCTCACTCCCGGCGCCGGGGCGAACGGACGCCAGCACCTGATCGGCGACCTCTCCCCCGAGGACTGCGACGACCACCTCGCCCGCCGCCTGGTCCACGATGGCCGGCCCCTCATCGAGCCCGGGATCCGCGCGGCGATCACCGCCCGCTCCCACGGCCTTCCCCTCCACCTCGACCTCGCCGTCGCCCGGTTCCTGGAGATCCGCCGCACCGGCCGCACACCCGAGCCCGCGGACTTCGACCACAGCTTCCCCGCCCTGATCGCCCGCATCCTCTCCGACCTCACCCCCGACGAACGACACGTCCTACGCTCCGCGAGCCTGCTCGACGCCTTCGACCTCGACCTCGCCACCCGCGCCGCTGGCATCGACCGCCACGCCCCCGCACGCCAACTGACCCAGCGCCCGCTGGTCTCCGAGAACCCCTACGCGCTGTGGCCCTACCACCTGCACGGTGCGATCCGTACGGCCCTGCGGAACGACCAGACCGAGGACCACTGGAGTCCCGCCGACTGGCACCAGGCCGCCGGCCGCGCCCTGGCCGCCCTCGGCGAACAATGGGCCACGGCCTCCGCGCCGAGCCGGATGCTCCTCGTGGCGTGCCTGCGCCAGGGCCTGCGCCTCGCCCGCGACCACCAGCTCCGGGACCTCGGCTGGCTCACCGACGCCGCCCACACCTACACCGACGACTCCGTCTGGGAACCCCTCGCCCCACCCACCGGCCACCCCGGTGCCGACGATGGCGGCAGGGACGCCACCGTCGGTGGCGCGAGCGACGACGGGACCGGATGGGAGACGGCCGCCGACGCCCTGGCCGAGTTGCTGACCGCCATCGCCCGCCGCCAGCACGAACATCGCCAGCGCACCGCCGACCGCCTCACCGCGGTCCTCGACACTGGACTCCTCGACAACGAGCTCACCGCCTTGGCCTTGTACTACCGGGCCAAGGCCCACAAAGACCTTGGCCGCACCGCCGACTCCCGCACCGGGATGCAACAGGTCGCCGACGCCGGTGGCCGGCTTGCCCCTAAGGCCCGCCGCGGGCTCGCGAACCTCGACCGGATCTCCGGTGGTTTCCCCGCCGCCCTCGCCGCCGTCCCCACCCTCGGCTGGAAAGGCCGCCACCACCGCGTGCACGGCGACATCCACTGGCCCCACGGCCACACCAGCCAAGCCATCGCCGCGTTCGAAGCAGGGCGCACCGAGGCCGAACAGCACGATGCCCCAGGCGAGCGCGCCATCACCCAGACCCGCCTCGCCCTCGTGACCGCCTTCGCCGACCCCGTCCGCGCCGGCGACGAACTCGACCTCGCCCACCAACTCCTCGCACCTCTCGACCAGCGCGCCACCACCCTCCTCGCCCACGTCGCCGGCCTCATCAAGGACGCCGGGCACACCGACTCCGACGTTCCCGGCCGCGCCCACGGGCTACGCCGCGACATCACCGACGCCGGGCTTCCCTGGCTGATCAGGTTCCTGGAGCTCGCCCTCGCCTTCCACCACGCCGTCCGCGACGAGCACCAGGACCTCGCTGACCTCGTCGACCGGCTCCACACCCTCACCGCGGGCGGCGACTTCGCCTACCTCGCCGACATTGCCGCCGCCATGGGCAACCTCCCCCACCCACCTCGGCCCACCGTCCACTGGCTCCACGGCCACCAACCCGTACGGGAACGCTGGCGAGAGCTCGTCACCGACCGCCGCGCACACCTGAACGCTTCATCCTGACCACCGGAAGACGTCTCCCGAAGCCACCACGGCCGCAGTGCAGGCCAACGGCTGCGGGCCTGCCACCAGAAACCTTCTGGTGGCAGGCCCGCAGCCGCACAGGAATGCTCAGTACGCGCCGGGGTCCTCACCCGTGAGGGTGGACCGCAGCTCGAAGAGGGTCGTGTTCACGCTGCGCTGCTCGGCGATGAAGCCGTCAATGATGTCGCCGCGCACGATCTGCAGAGCGTTCTCGTAGCGCCGGGTCAGGGCACCGACGCCGGTCACGGGTTCAGGTCCAGCACCCGGACCGGTTCACCGTCCCACCGCTTCGGCACGATGGTGGCGACGACCGCACCGTCAGGCCGGTCCGCGGTCGGCTGTGCCGTGTGCAGGGTGTGCGCCGCGGCCCATGTCTCCTCGCGGGCGAGGGCCAAGGCGGCGGGCAGGTCTAGGTCGAGGACGGTGATGCCGGGCAGGGCGGCCAGGTGTTCCGCGGTACCGGGCCGGGCACGGTCGGCCTCGACCAGCGCGCACGCCGGGGCGTAGAGGAACCAGCCCGGCTCGACGTGGGCCCGGTGGATCAACCGGGAGGCGAGGATGTTGCCCCGCCCTGCCGCTTCCATCGCCGTCTCGTCCAGCACGATGTGCATCCCACCGCTCACCGGCCAGCCGCCTGCGCGAGACGCCGGTCCAGCTCACTGTCCAGCTCCCGCTCCTCGGACACCGTCGGCGCGTAGCCGTTCCACCCGGCCAGCGCGGCCCTGGCCCTCTCCGCACGCTCGGCCCGCTCGGCCGGCGTGAGCAGGGTCTCGGCGAGACGCGCCAGATAGGCGCGCAGCGACAGGCCCTCGGCAGCGGCGACTGCGGCGAGCCGGTCCCTGGCTTCCTCGGGGATACGAACATTGGCATCGGACATCATCGTGCTCCTTCCCACCCCGCTAGGGTACGGGTACGTACCCGTACCCGTACTCGAATCCAGGGCGAAGTTCTCGTGCCTGACCAAAGGGACGGGATCAGCACCTTGCGCGTACGGCTGCTCGACGCGGGGCTGCGGCGAGCTGCCCGTCATCGTGTCAGAGGTGCCCGGGGCCGGGCCGCGGCTGCCTCACCGTCACCCGGCAGGCGGATGGCGGTGTGCGGGTGCTGGGCAGCGGCGGGGTGTCGGCCCCGGGCAGTGGCGGGATCGTACCCGGACCCGCGCTCCAGGTCACCGCGGCGCCCGGGCCTCGTCACCACTTCGTCCGACCGAACTGAGGCCCGCCCGGCCGACAGCACTTCGATCCTGGTGCGCGTAGCGGCGGGAGGCCGGAGAATCCCGGCCATGAACACGGAAAGCCCCTTCGGCGCTTCGGTCCTCGGTTCGTTGCCGAACAGCTTCACCGTTACGGCAAGCGTCCGCCGGAGAACCGGATGCTCTCCTACGACCTGGCGGTGCTGGACGAGTACAAGCCTTGGCGGGTCTGGATGGACGAGCAGCTCGATCTTCTGCCTGGGGCGACGCTCCGCGGGCCTGCTCGACGCCTTCGACCTCGACCTCGCCACCCGCGCCGCCGGCCTCGACCGCAAGCCTCAAAGGGCAGGCCGCGCATCACCCAGTACAGGCCCGGAGCGAGCCGGTTCAGCGTCGTCGACCCGTCCGGGAACTCGATCATCTTCATCCAGCGGGACGAGCCCGCCGAGCTGGAGTACGGCGACTCCAAGAGCCTCACGGGCCTGGCCACAGCCCTCGACAACGCCTGCATCCTCAGCGAGTTCAAGAACGACGACCGCATCACCCTGCCCCACCCCGGGTACGCACCGCCCCGGCCGGCGTGTCCGCAGGCCCGGGGACGACGTCGCCCGGCTCGGGTACCGGCACCGTGCCGGGCGCGAGGATCCGCAAGGCGCGAACGACCACGCGGCCGGCTGACTCGTTGGCGGCCGTGACGATCCGGGTCTGTTCCAGCCGAGTCCTCGTCCCTCGTCGCCTAGGTCGCCGACCAACTCGTCCGCCGGCTCGCCCTGGACGCCGCGGACGAGCGTGCCCAACGCCGTGAGGCTGCCCTCGACCGGGGCCGCAGCCGCTACGGGCCCGGGGTGGCGGGCACGGCGTCTACCTATCTTTTAGCCACTCAAACCCATTATTGATCATTGAATCCATGGCTTGTGATGGTTTTAATTGATGAAATCAAGGTATGGTCCTTCTGTGGTTCCACTGTCCGGCACCAGTCGCCTTCCTGTCTCTACGTCTAGGAGAAGCTTGTGCGTGATCCGGAACATGCCCCCGGTTCTGATGGGCCCACCTGTCGTCGCACTCGGTGGAGGCGGTGGTGGAAGGCGATACGCACGGCGCCTTCCAAAGATCCCATCTCGTTCATGGCTTTGTTGGTCACCGTCGCTGATTGCTGGCAGCGTTGACGGGCGCTCAGGGCCGCGTTCCACTCTGGCATGCGGCGTACCGGCCGGAGTCGGCGTCGCACGACACGGCCGAGGGGCCTGCTCGCAGTTCCCCTCCCCCAGTATGAGGAACCACTCCAGGCCGATGCCGACGATGGGGATGGCGCGGCGGCTGGGTGGGGCGCGGGTGCGCACAGGTCAGCAGCGCTTCCGACTGCGGCTCCGTCGTCGCACGTGGGGCGACTTGCGAACCCCTCCAGGGTTGATGAGGACCTGGAGGCGTTCCTCCACGAGGCCGTGGGCGCCTACCTGTTGCGAACCCTCCAGGGTTGATGAGGACGTCCCCGTGCCGCACCCGGGCGAGGTCTGCCGTGCGTACGCGCTGCGAACCCTTCAGGGTTGATGAGGACGGTGGCCGGAACCCTGGCCGAGGCCGACCGCATGCTGTTGCGAACCCTCCAGGGTTGATGAGGACACGCATCTGCGGGGTGAAGGCTGAAGTGGTCGGGAGTTGCGAACCCTCCAGGGTTGATGAGGACCCGAACGGGGCCGCTCTCATGACCGGCGCCCGCGCCGAGTTGCGAACCCTCCAGGGTTGATGAGGACTTGTCGACCGAGTGCAGGGGCGCCCGTTGGTGGGTTTCTGGTTGCGAACCCTCCAGGGTTGATGAGGACCCGCGCTTCTCACACAGGAATCCGGGTTCAACCCGAGTTGCGAACCCTCCAGGGTTGATGAGGACCACGCCACCCAAAGCGGGGGGAGCGCCGCGTCGGCCGTTGCGAACCCTCCAGGGTTGATGAGGACTCCCGCGCCCCCAGCTCCCGCGCCTCCCGCGTTGTTGCGAACCCTCCAGGGTTGATGAGGACCCGAGGGTAAAGCCGCTGTTCACGGCCCCCGTAGGTAGGGGGCTTGACGTGGATTCTGCAGCGGTCCGTCGGTAGTGCAACACCGCAGGTAGATGGCCCTCTTCGAGATCTGTTCCTCTGGTGCCTGGGAGCTTAGCGGTAGCGGTACCAGTTCTTCCGGGCTTCCCGTTTCCGGCGTTCTGAGACGCTGGCCCTGATCACCTTTCCCGGCGAGCTACCCCGGCTCACTCGGCACAGGCTCGGCGGACTCGGTCACCGCAGCCTGGCGGCGACGCTGATCATGGGGGCGCGGTCCTGGCTGTTCGGTACCGGCTGGCCGCCTCTTCCGGCTTCCGGTTCCGCCGCGGGCGGCGCGGCGCGCACCGATCAACCTGCTTCACGCGGGCACCCGGAGCGGAGCCCGGTTGGGAACCGTAGCCGCCGTTTCGGCGTGCCGCGCCGCGCGCTCCGCCCGGGCCCGGCGCAGGGCCGCGGTGTGGCGGCGGCGCTCGGCGCGGGCCTGCCCGATCGGGGCCGGCGCACCGTCCGGGACGACGTCGGCCTCGGGGAACGCCCGGCGGGACAACGCGCGCATCGCGGCGGTCTGCCGCTCCACCGCTGCCGCGATGCCCGGGTCCGCACGGCGCGGCGCGACAGCTTCCAGGTGCGCGGCGAGCGCGCGGCGGTAGCCCTCAGACGCGGTCTCCCGGGTCTTGACCGGACCGCTGGGAACGGCTGGGGCCGGGTCTGCCGGGACAGTAGCGGCCGGGCCGGGTGCGGGCGCGGCTCCGGGCGGCAGGATCCGCAGGGCGCGTACGACGGTGCGGCCCGCCGCCTTGTTGGCGGCCGCGACGATCCGGGTCTGCTCCAGGCGGGCCTTCGTCGCCCTGGCCGTCGACTCCACGCACACGGTGAGCCGGCCGGAGTCCGAGTCGTACGACACGGCGGCGATGTGCCCGGCGAGCTCGGGGGCGATGGCCGCCCACCGCTCCCGCAGCGTCGCGCCGGCGGCCGAGAGCTCCCACGCACGTTCGGTGACCAGCGCGCCGAGCACGGCACCAAGGCCGACCGGCTCGCGCCCGTCCCGGCGCACCGTACGGAGCGGGCGCGGCTTCGACTTCGCCGTACGGCCGGCGCCGTTGCTGCGGGCCTGCTCCATCGCGGCCCGCAGCGCGACCCTCGCCAGGTCGACGCCGGACGCCTTGCCGCCGCTCACGCCCGCCCCCAGGCGGAGAAGCCGAGGTCCAGGTGCCCGAGCCGGGAGAGGCGCTGCGCCTGGTCGACCAAGCGGTTGCTGAACAGCCGCCTCGCCGACGGCTCGCCGTAGCGGTCGATGTGGTCGAACACCACCTGGTGGTCCTTCAGCGCCCGCACCCGCCAGTCGCGCACCTGGTCGGGGGTGAGCTCCTTGAGGACGAGCTCCTGGTCGTCGTCGACGTCGGCGAACTCCGGCTCCGCAGCGGGGACGACGACGGCCGGGCGCGGCACGGCCGGAGCCACTGTCGCGGCCGGGACGTCGCCGGTCCTCGCAGCGCGGGCAGTCCCGGCCAGAGTCGAGCCGCATCCGGTCGTCGCGAGGAACACCACTATTCTGAATTCAGAAGGCGTGAACTATTGTGAACTGACCGCTTGCCGTCTGCCGTCGTCCCCGGGATGTGGCAGGACGTGGCCGCTTCTGGAGCGCCGCGGCTCCTCCGCAGGGCCTCAAAGCCGCCGTTCACGTCGTGGCGGACGATTGCGGCCCACCAGTGCGTGCGGCGTCGACGACGCTGCCCTCATCGAAGGCTCGGTTCCAGCCCTCCTGGTAGATCTTGAGGTCTTCGGGTGGCAGCGCGAGATCGCCGTGGACGCGGACGGTGCTGGTGTCCCAGGGGCGGCGCCCGTCGTGGCGCGGGGTGAGCAGGACGCCGAGGGTGGAGGATTCCTCGGCGCGTCCGGTGCGGTTGGTGACCTCGTGGTGGCGGAGCTGGACGTAGGCGGCGAAGGCTCCCTGGACGGTGGGGTCGAAGCAGGTGGCGGCGCCGACGATGAGTTGGCCGGTGTTGTCCTCGTGCAGGAGACGCCGGAAGCGCCATTTGACGTGTTCGGCGGGGACCAGGGGAACGTCACGGAGCATGTCCCGCAGGAGGTGGCCCCATTCGGCCCGAGCGGAAACGGGGAGCCGGTCCAGATCGGACAGGACGGTGAAGCGGTCCGACTCGGTCAGAGAAGCGTCGAGTGAGGTCAGGGCGATGTCTTCGAGCATGATGCGGATCATGAGGTGCGCGTTGGTGCCGTCGCTGCCGGCCGGCTCCCGCGGCAGCTGGGGCCCGGAGAACAACGTGCCGCCTTCGCCGACCAGGTCAGTGTCGATGTCCTTGGGCGGGGCGACGGCGTCGGCGGCGGCGAGCTCGTAGTAGCGCACGGGCTCGTTGTCGAGGGCCACGGCGGGTTCGGCCGCGGCCCGGAAGAGGTAGTCGAGGACCGCGGTGGTGGAGCGCAGCTGGTCGAAGAGGAAGTCCCAGTCGCGGCGGGTGAGCGCGATGGCGGGCATGCCCGGCGCTGCCCAGGACGCGAGGGTGCCGGGCGGGACGCGGGGGTGGTCCAGGAGGAACACGGCGATCCACTCGAAGGCGTTTCCGTCGATGCGCAGGGTTCGGCTGCGGCCGTTGACCATGTCGGCGGACTGCAGGCGCAGTTGCCGGACGGTGCCCTTGGCCTGTCGCATCGCCTTCGCCGCGACCTTGCCGATCCATGCGGCTTCGTCGGCGTCGGACTTCGGGTCGACGGTGCGGGCCTTGACCTGGACAACGGCGCCGCGTCGACCCGCCAGAAGCAGCCGGTCACCGAGTTCCCGCACACCCGACCCCTTGACAGCGTGGGCGGCCTGCTGAAACACGAAGTCGGGCAGCCCCCAGGTCGCCGCCGCGGTGTGGGTGGCCTCCTCGGCGCCGCGGCCGTGGTCGGTGTGGGCGGGCAGCGGCAGCGCGGGCGGGACGCGACGGACGTAGGTGCCGTCGGGGGTCTCCACAATGAGCGTGAGGTCCTCGCGGTCATCGTCTTGAGCGGGCAGCCACAGGCCGGAACGAGAAGTGCGCATCATCCCATCCATTAGACACGGCATTCAGCCAACCTGTCTTGAAATCTATACACTTGGCTCGTGCAGCAGTTCGGTGGTCTGCCGGGTGCTGAGTCTCGGGACGCGGCGTTGCGAACCCTCCAGGGTTGATGAAGACGGGGCGGGACCCCGTCAGTGGCGCGGGGCGCAGTCCGTTGCGAACCCTCCAGGGTTGATGAAGACCCGAGGGTAAAGCCGCTGTTCACGGCCCTCGTGGGTAGTGCAACACCGCAGGTAGATGGCCTCTTCGAGGTCTGTTCCTCTGGTGCCTGGGAGCTTAGCGGTAGCTGTACCAGTTCCTCCGCGCCGGCGGGGAAGATGAGCTGGGCCTCGCGGAGGCCGTGAACATCGACTTCGGCGTCGACCTCTTCGACGTCGTGAAGATCGGACCCGATGTGAAGTTCTGCACCCTCCGCCCTCTCGGCCTCGAGCCGCGGCGCGTGAAATGGGAGGCCGCCGACCCCACCGCCGTGGAGGACCGCATGTGGCTCGGCGGCGTCCTCACCCGCCCGATGGCACCCAGACGCCCGGTCACGATGTCGGTGGGTCCGTCGGCTTGGCTCGCTGCGGGTGGAACGTCTCGTGCCGGGCCAGCATCGCCACGCACTCGGCGATCTTCCGGGTGCGCGTCTCGGCCCGTTTGACGGCATTGACCCGGCTGATGAGGGCGAAGCGGTTGGTTCTGGTGAGTACCTCGAACATCGCCTGCGCCGCTGGGTCGGCGGCGATCGCCGCTCGCAGGTCGGCCGGCACCTCCGCTTCCGATGACGGCGCATAGGCGGCCGTCCACCGCCCGTCGGCCTTCGCGGCGTCCACCGCGGCACGGCCGGCGGGCAGCATCAGGCCGGCCGCCTCCAACCGGGCCACGTTGGCGACGTTGCGCTGGGACCAGACACTGCGGGGCCGGCGCGGGGTGAACCGCCTCCAGGAACTCCCCTCGTCACGCTTGCGGGCCTGCCCATCGATCCAGCCGAAACACAGTGCCTCGTCGACCGCCTGCTGCCAGGTCAGCGTAGTAACAGAGCCGCCCTTCCTGGTCAGGGCGAGCCACACGCCAGGAGAGGCGCTGTGGTTGTCCAACAGCCACGCGCGCAGCGCCGCGCCGTCAGCAACGATCAACTCATCCAGCTCGGCTCCGGTCACCACCGCAGGTTAGCGCCGCAACCCGGTGTCGCGACCTGTCGGGGTGTCCTCCACACCCGCCGCGGCGCACACCCTTGTTGGCCCCCCCAGATCACCGATCGGCAGGACGACCCGGCCCAGGGTTGATGAGGACCTGCCCGCGGTGCGACAGCCTCGCGCTGTCCCGCGTGTTGCGAACCCTCCAGGGTTGATGAGGACTGGACGCCCCGGAGTCCAGCATCCACCTACGGACCGCGCGGTTGCGAACCCTCCACGGTTGATGAGGACCGGCCGCCGACGCCGTCCTACGCCTGGACGTCCACACCGACGACGACCACGACGCAGTCCCCCGCCCCGACCCCGCCCTCGCCGCCGAACTGATCAAACACCTGAAGCACAGCCACTGCCCCCCCACCCCGGGCCCGGTCGGGCCTGACAGAATCCCGGGCCCGGCCGGCTCCGTGGGGGCGAGCGGTTTCTCCTCGTTTTGGCCGGGGGTACGGACGGGTCGGGCGCGGAGGGTGGTCAGACGCTCTCGATGGTCCAGAGCTGGTTGGGCTGGTTGACGTTGGTCCACTGGTTGACGTTGTCGCCGTCGGCCGTCCCTTCGTCCTGAACGGTGAGCGCCTTGCCGCTGTTCTGGTTGATCACCTTGAACGAGCTCTGCGGGACGCCCTTGGCCGCACGGATCGTCAGGCGGATGTGGGCCTCGCCCCCGAGGGGCGTGCCGATCCTGTCCTCGATGAGGTACGGGGCCTGTGCGCCTCCCAGGCCCGCGATGACATCGCTGCCGATGAAGTGGGTCCGGGTGCCGACGACGTCCTCTATCTCGGGGGAGTCTCAGTCGCCCCTCCTTTGGAGCAGGGACTGCGCGGCGCCGGGCCACCGCTCAGAGCCCGTGACCCCGGGGCGGTGCGGCGGTGTCGGTCGGGCGCCGCCCTTCTCAGTGCCTCGCGATCCGCGGCGGGTCGACCACGCCCGGCCCGGTCTGTGCCTGAGGGCAGGCGCAGGCCGGGCCGGGAAGCGTTCCGCGTACGACGGAACACGGTGTCCCGTTCGCCACCGCTACGCCGCAGGACGGCAAACCCCGGTGGCGGCGCTCAGAATCCCGGCGGCCGGCGGAACCCGCCGATCACCTTCGAAAGGCACCGCACGAACTGGACTGCGGTGCGGTCGTGTAGGTAGGGCGCGATCACCTGGATGCCGACAGGAAGCCCGTCCCGGGTCGTCCCGACAGGTGCCACCGCCGCGGGCAGATGGTTGACCGCCGACGGCGCCATCCAGGTGAGCATGTCGCGATACGGCCGGTCGGCGCCGTCGACCCGCAGGGTTCGGACCGACCAGCCGGGGTCGGGCCGGTGGTCGTGGGGGAAGGCGGCCGTGGGGGTCACCGGGCAGAGGAGCACGTCGACGTCGCGGAAGAACTCGGCCCAGCGGCGGCGGGAGTGCTGCCGGCGTTCGTCGAGCGCGTGCCAGTCACGGAAGCGGAGCGTCAGGTCTGACGCGAACCCGCCCGCGTCCCCTTCCGCCGCGGCGCGCTCCACAAGCCCGGCATACGACTCGTCCGGCTCGACCAGCCCGCTCTGCGCCATCAGCAACGGCTGGTAGAGAGCCATCGTCTCTTCGAGCCCGACCGGTCCCCTGCCCTCGACCACGACAGCACCCTCGGCCCGCACCGCTTCCAGCGTCGCCTGCATGATCGAGACCAGCTCGCTGTCGACGGGGCAGAACGGGTCGTCGAGCCATGCCGCGACCCTGAACTCCCGCAGGGTGCTCGACCTGGCGGGAGGCAGCTCCAGCCGCCACGCCGGAGCGCGGTCGTGGTCTGCTCCCGCGAGGACGTCGAGGCCCAGGTCGAGGTCATCGGCGTGCCTGCCGAGCGGGCCGAGGACCGCCATATCGAAATCCGCCAGCGTCCCAGGAGCATGTCCCGAGACGCTCCCGTACCTCGGCACGATCCCGAACGACGGGCGCAGCCCATAGACGCCGCAGAAGTGGGCAGGCACCCGTATCGAGCCTGCCGAGTCGCCGCCGAGCTCCAGGCCGGTCAGCCCTGCGGCGAGCGCCGCGGCGGATCCGCCGGACGAACCGCCAGGTCCGCGGGTCGGGTCCCACGGATTGTTCGTGGTCCCGTAGACCTCGTTGTAGGTCTGCCAGTCCCGGGCGTCGGGCGGCATGTTGGACTTGCCGAACACGATCGCTCCCGCGTTCTTGAGGCGCGCGACCGACTCGGCGTCGCTCGTCGAGACATAGTGTCCCCAGCGGGTCGACCCCCCAGTGGTCCGCATGCCCGCAACCTCAAGACTGTCCTTGATCGTCACAGGGACGCCGTGCAGGCGGCCGAGCGGCTCGCCGCGCGAGACCGTGCGGTCGGCCTCCAGCGCTGCGGCCCTCGCGCCCTCCTCGTCCCGGGCGACAATGGCGTTCACCTTCGGATCGTGTTGCTCCACCCGGGCGAGGTAGTGGTCGAGAAGCTCGACGCTCGATACCTCCTTTGCCGCGACTGCGGCAGCGAGCTGGCCTGCGGAGCGAAATGCCAGATCGGTCATGCGACCCTCCAGAAAAGCTCGACCCGCGGCGATCACATCTCTGTGGGCGACGCAAAATCCCAGTTCAGGGCGGGTCTCATTCGACCTTAGTGGACACGGGGGACCATGTCGGGGTGTGGCTTTTCTCACTTTCCGCCACAGCTTCGCCCGGCACGCCGGGCAGCGACCGGAGGTCGACGGGATCCGGGTGGGCGCGGGGCTCATGAGAGAACTCGTCGATCGTGGGGTGTTGCGAACCCTCCAGGGTTGATGAGGACTCGTGCCCTGGAACATTGGATGATGAGCGAGTTCATGCCCTGGGGATCCCCGGCCCGAACGCCAACTAACGGACCCGCCCGAGATGGATCACGCTGACGCGGATCTGCTGGTCGCTGATCTCGTACATCACGCGGTAGGCGGCGACGTGGATGCGCAGCAGGTCCGGACTGCCGAACGCGCCGTCGGGGCGGGGGTTGTCGGCGAGGCGGTCGACGGTCGCGAACACCTGCCGTATCCCGTCGGGGTCGTTCTTGGCAAACCGCTCCGCCTGCGTGAGGGCCTCGGGCTCCCAGATGACCTCGTAGCTCACGCTTCAGCTCCGCCGAACACGCGGCGGTACGCCTCGTCGTGGGAGACGCCGGCGTTCTCGCCGCGGGCCTGGCGGGCGCGGTAGGCGGCGAGCGCACGCAGCTCCTGCAGCTCCAAGGCGTCGGCGGGGCTGACCAGAATGGCGACGGTCTGGCCGTGGTCGGTGATGGCGACGGGTTCCCGGGTGGCGCTGACCTCGCGCGCGATGGCGCCCAGCCGGGCGCGGGCTTCCACGATCGAGTACGTCGTCTCCGTCATGCTCACTACCTTACGGAAGTGTGCACCACCTGGCATCACGAACGGGTTCGTCTACTCGCGGCGCGCGAGCTCCTCGAGAGTGGGGCACGTGCCGGATGACGTACGGCTGGCCCCGCGTCGGCTCACGCCACTTCCCCCGGGGCCGGCTGGGACAGCGACAGCTCCGGGACGGCTCACCCCGCACGCTCGGATCGGGCCCGGCACAGGACGTCGGTCTCGGTCGCCGCGGCCTGACAACGCCGCTGCATACGGGCGTGCTCGATGGGAGCCGCCGCTGCCCACCCCCGAGGAGTCCGCCTCGGTCCGCGTCCCGGGCGAGGTCGAGCTGGCCGGGGTGCGCTTCGGGTACGGGGACGGGCCGGACGTCCTCGACGGCGTCGGCTTCACCGTGCCGTCCCTCACCATGACCGCCCTGGTGGGCGCCTCCGGCTCCGGGAAGACCACCGTGACCCGGCTCATCGCCCGGTGTTCCACGAGGGACGGGTCGCCCAGCGCGGCACCCCTACGGATCTCCTCGCCCTCGACGGGCACTACGCACGGTTCTGGCACCAGCGCAGCCGGGCCGCGGGATGGCGGATCACCACGGCCCGTTCATGACGGACGCCGCCGACAACGGCGCGGCCCGGCCGCTGCTAGCCCTTGTGGCGCATTGACGTCCTCGGTCAGCAACCAGCTTGTAGATCTTGGATAGGGTCCGCAGACCGCAGCCACACCCCACGGTGTGGCACCGCGCTCGCCAGCCTCCGCCGGCGCCCGAGTACGGCTGCGGGCCGCGATCCGAATGGAGTGGGAAATGTCCAGCCACCGACTGTCCAAACGAGCCCGTTGCATCGCGTGGGCCACGACGGGAGCCGCAGTGGTCGCCGGCGCCGGGATCGCGGCGCAGACCTCCGCGGCCGCCCCGAGTCTGCCCGCGCAGAAGACGTACACGGGCCGGGCATTCGACACCTGCACCGCGCCCTCCCTCGCCGCGATGAAGGCATGGAAGACCGGCTTCTACGGAGCCGCCGCCGTCTACATCGGCGGCAAGAACCGCGGCTGCGCCCAGCCCAACCTCACCGCGCCCTGGGTGAAGTCGGTCAACACCGCCGGCTGGAGGCTGATACCGCTCTACGTCGGCGCCCAGCCGCCCTGCCAGACCAGCAGGAACCCGGAGAGGTTCACCGCCGACACGGCAGCCAGCGTCGGGGCGAGCAACGCCAGGGACGCGGCCGCCAAGGCATCCGCGCTCGGCATGAAAGCCGGCAGCCCGATCTACCTCAACATGGAGTCCTACGACATCACGAACAAGCCGTGCAACGACGCCACCCTGACGTACGTGCGCTCCTTCACCAAGACCCTGCGGGCCAAGGCATACCGCGCCGGGTACTACGGCTTCGCCAGCTCCAGCGCCAAGGCCATCGCCACCGCCACCGACCGGACCGACCTCCCCGGCATCCTCTGGTACGCGCTGTGGAACAAGCGGAACACCACCACCGCCGACTGGCCCTGGGACCCCGACCTGTACGCCAACCACAGCCGCGCCCATCAGTACATGGTCAACAGCAAGGAGACCCGCGGCGGCCACACCATCACCGTCGACCGCAACGCCTGGGACGCCCCGGTCGCCATCATCGGATAGGGGAGCCGTGGCCCGGGCGCCAGAGCATGGCCTACGACATCCCCGGCCGCGGCCCGGCACCTGACGTGCAGCCGACGGCGGCGCCGTCTACTCGGGTCTCTTCTCCGGGCAACTCGTTGATCATCGTGACGCGTGCTCCGACCAGCGTAGGCGCGTCCGGCCCCGATTCCACCCGCCCAGGGAGCCGTCATCGGTGTCGCTGGACCGACAGCCGTAGTTGGGACCAAATCCGGTCCAACACACCGCAGCACTGCCTCAGCGACCTCTTCCGCGCCTACCAGCACGCTGCGCGCCACCACCACCCAGACGGTGCTGCGCGCGTACACGGTGAACCTGCCCCAGCCGGCAACCCGGTCCAAGGAGCGCCGCCTGCCGCCGGGTCGCGCCCGCCGAGCGGCTTGTCGACGAGCATGCTGATCCGCCCGGCGTCGACGTTGCCCGCGCGGTTGGTACCGACCCGGTAGTGGGCCCGGATGTTCTCGGTGCAACTGGCTGGGCGGCGGCCCGACACCTTGTTGGGGTGCGGAGCGGCTCGTCCATCGTGGTGGGCGTCGGCCATGTCTCCTCTTGGAGAGTGATCTGGGTCGTCCTGACGGTCAGGCCGCACGCGGAGTGGGAGACCAGGCCCACGGTGAACGGGCCCTGGGGACCGCGCCGAGGACGAGAGGCCATCGGGTCGTCCCGGGGTGCTGTCCTCGTGTGGCGCGAGGCGCCCCGTACCCACCATGGTGAGCGAGCCGCTGCGGGCGTCCTGGTAGGGGTTGTCCGGTCTCCGGGCGTGGTTCGGGCCTGTCGGAGCCCTTGCTTCCCAGTCTTTCCACTGGTCTATCGGCAGCGGGGGGTGCTGCGGAAGGTGGGCAGGAGCGCGGCGTTGTGCCTCAACAGCGGCGTGGCGAAGCGGAGCGCGTGCACCTTGACGGCGGGCGGTCCGGTGACGGTGTCGGCGGCACACGCGGAGTGCAGGACCCGGGGCGAGCAGTTCGCGGATCAGGAGTTCGGCGTTGGTGGAGCTGGCGGACGGCGCGGCGCCCGGGGCTGCGGTGAGCAGGGCGACAAGGTAGTTGAGGCCGTTGATCCGCTGCCAGGGGTCCGGTACGGGCTGCCCGCCGCCTTCGAGTCGGACGAGGGTGCTGTCCCGCTCCGTGTCCTCCTCGACGGCGGCGGCGCGGTGCGGAGTGTGGCTGACGCTGCCGCCCTCGTCGATCTGGATCAGCCCCAGGTCGTTGGCGCGCAGCCGGGTCGCGGGTGGTGAGCCAGGTGAGGCCCGGCAGGTCGGCGGCGGAGAGCCGGGCGAGCACGGCGGCGAGGAAGCTCGCGTGGGCCGGCCCGTGGGTGGGGTGTGGCGGGCGCGGACGGGGTGTTGCCGGTGTGGCCGCCGCAGCTGCGGGTGGTCATCGGCCGCCCTTCGCGACGGTGGTGAAGCGGCCGCTGCGGGCCGGGCCACCTTGTACGGGCCGATCGCCGGGAAGCCGGGCGCGGCGTCCGCGAAGCTTTCTGGCTCGGTGGCCAGGGCAACGACGCACCTGTGGCCGGGATTTCTTAGGTGGGTATGTCCACGTTGTTCTGGCGGTGGCTCAGTTTCTTGTCCCAGTGGCGGGTTTCGTAGCGCGGGGGCTCGTATTGGCCAGGGCTGAATTAATTCAGCCAATCGGAAAGGCTGGGTATTCACAGGATCCTCACATCCGATATGTGCGAGGTGGAGGCGGTTCGCCAGGTAGGGGATCTTGTGCGGTTGCCTCGGGCCGCATAGACAGGTCGGTGTCATATCCAACCAACACCTGCCGTCGCGTGATTGGACTTGCACCTGGCGGCGGCATGAGAGGACATTCACGTGTTCCGCCATAAGGCAAAGAGGCCTTCACCGGCCTATCGCCACTTATCTTCAGCCCTAGTCGTCGGCGCTCTGCTATTAAGTCCAGAAATGGCGTCTGCGGCCGACGGCAACCTGGTGAGCAGTCCGAAGTCGGATAGGCAGCCGTCCGCAACACCGGCCGCCGGGCCCGCGTCGCTTGCCATGGCTGGCAACCGTCCGGTGTCGGGAAAGAACCTCGCCGCCGGTCCGCAGTGGAAGCAGGATGTAAATAAGGTATGGCAGGTCGACCGGACCAGGGCCGTCCTGAGGAACACTGTCACCGACCCGGACGGAGACAAGGCCAACCTGACCTTCAAGATCCACAACGTCAACGCTGACGGCACAGTGGGCACGCAGGTCATGATTCCAGGAGAGCCATACGGCGTACTGGTCTCAGCCATGGTTGTCTCTGGTGGGACCGCCGAAGTCACCGTTACGCAGAAGGCCCTGACTCCTGGCAAGACGTACGCCTTCGCGACATCCGGGTACGACGCGACCGGGCTGTACGAGACCGCGTGGTCGGCGTACTCGAAGTTCGAAATCCGCAGCCGCATAGTGGACATCAAGCTGCCAGCCCCAAACAAGGACGCCCCGAACCCGGAGCACGACACCACCTGGCAGCCGGTCCCCGGCTATCAGTCGTACGAGAGGGGCCCGGCGCTCTCCTCCGCAGCTGCCGACAGCAAGCGGCACTGTCAGCCCGCCGGCGGCGAGAGCGCCATGCAGTTGTGCATCGGCTCCCGGCCAGCCACTGCGGCGGACCTGGAGAAGATCGAGCGGGCTCGATCTGCGCAGCGCACGCCGCGGGCCGCCGCAGCACCTCTCAACCCCAGTTGCGAGACCGGCACCAAATTCCTTTCGGCCTTCACACGCGATGCGGCCTGCATGTACCACATCTGGAGTGTGGAAGTCACCGATGAGAATGGAACGGATTCCTCCGGCTACCAGGAATTCTTCACGGCATACCACATGAAGACGTCCATGGTCGGCAACGAGATGCAGCTCTGGTCACGGATTACGCCGCTCCCGGTGGCGGCAGGGAAGGTCCCCTTTCCGGCCATCCCCGGTGCGATCAAACTGACGCTCGCTCCGCAATGCTCAACAGGCTGCTTGGATAAGCCCTCCTATTCGTGGGACGGCAACCTGATGTGGAATGGCAGCGGTGACATCGACCGGCACGAGGAGACCGGTACAGCCACCGTGAAGTGGGACGGTAAGGTTCCCGGCACGGCGGTGAAGTGGGACTCTGACCGGTCGGCGAAGCTGGCATTCGCCCCGTATGCGACCTTCTCCACGAGCGTTCCCAAGGCCATGCCCACCGGAAAAAGCCAGGGCGTGATCGGCGAGGCGATACGGGTCCGTTGCGACACCGTATACTCCGCTGCCGGCTGCGTATTCCCCGACTACCTCCCCGGGTATGCTTTCAACACCGCGAAGACTCCCGCAGCCGCAGCGAACGCCTGGCTGATCAACACCAAGATCCGCAAGGGCGCGCCGCTGCAGTTCCTGGCTGACCGCTACACGGGCGGCGTGCACGGTGAGCGGAACAAGTGGTCCCGGGACCCCGATTCGAACCGCAAGGTGATCTGCCCGGACAGGTGGGCTGCCGAATACGGGCATCCCGACACGACAAAGATCCCCGAGATCTCCGCCGGAGATACGGCGAGCTGTGACGAGTTCCCCTTCGCCTCCACGTACCAGAGTGGTGGAATGCCGGAAGGTATGGAAGGCACCAACCAGGTGCTCTCCGGGAACGCATGCGTGCAGACGTATGCCACCAAGTACTCCGATGGCGTCTGGCGATTCTGGGACGACGAGCGCATCTCCGGCCCGGATTGGCGCGAGGTGTGCGGCCGTTCGGCCATGTCCAACTGGGTAAACACAACCGCAGGAAGCCGGATCTCCAGCTTCGCCAGCAAGTTCCGTATCCTCGATAAGGACAAGTACTGGGTGAAGATCACTGGTTTCGAGAGGTGTGACGCCACCAAGGCCGTCATCAAGTGCGACATTCGATGACGCAGTGCTGACATGATCGGGCTGCGGCCGGCGATGCTGCCGGCCGCAGCCCGCATCGCAAGAGATCGAGAGATAGAGAGTCGAGTTGAAAACAGACGGAATTAAGTGGCTGGCCGACAAAGCTCCTACCTGGTCTGGCTATTGCATCCATCTGACGCGCGGACTCGATGCCGTTCAGCTAGTCAAGCGCATCGCACGAGGCGCCGCCCCCGTGTTCATTGGTGAATACACGGCCGAAGATATTGAGGCGCACCTCAACTCCCAAGGTCGCGAAATAACTGCCGTCCGCTACGGCACCCACGGCAACCTGGCCTTCACGGTTGCCCACGGCTACTGGCCGGGTGAACTCGGGCCCGGCTATAACAATGACCTCTCCCGAAACAAGGGCGAGGAGGTATTTATGCTCTACAACGACGCCCAGAACTCGAAAGCACCACCACCTCAATTCGAACTCTACCGCGACGGAGAGTATGCATGCGGCTTCCATATGTACATGCATACATGGTCGCACGAGATCACTGGTCCGGATTCTTCCCTAATTCAAGCTGACATCGAAGCAGCGGGAATCCATGACGAAGAGAGACGCGAAACGGCCCATCTAAAATCTCTCGCTATCATTGAAAAACGATTCAAACTCGCCCTACCCATGGGTCAGATACTGAACGAATCGCTATCCACGGCGTTGGTCCACGGGCACGCATAACCGTGAGGGCAGCTTCCGCTGAGGCGGTTTCGCACAGCGCGGTCGGCTATCAGGGCCAGCCGAGGAGCCGGACCACGCGGGCGTCGACGACGCGGTACCCGATCGTCACCCCTGCGGAAGCCACGGCGAGTTTCCGCAGGGCGTCCGGCCCGCTGCCCTCCGGGCGCCCACTGTGAGGGGTTTCGCGGTCAGTGGTCCGCGCATTGCCTCGTGGACCGCGCGGCGCCGTTCCGGGACGAGTCCGGCCAGGGCGCGCTGGGCCTGTGAGGTGAGGATGACCTTGTACGCGGTCATGCTGCCCACTTCTCCACAACGGCCTCCTCCTGGTCCGCAGGACCGTCGAAGCCCGCGGACCACGCCGCACCATCGTTGGCGACCGCGTCTGGGACCTCGACGAACTCGCCACCGCCCGCTGCACCCACGGCCCCCAGGCCGTCCTCAACCTTCTCGGCCGGGTCTCCGCCCCTACCCCATCCGGTCCCGGACCCTCACCAACGGAACCGCCGGCGCCCGCCTCCACCCGTACGCCGCCCTCCAGCCGCACGGGACCCGCTCCGCCAACCTCAGCCGCCTCGGCCACACCAGCCCGGGAGCGCCGGATGACCCCCACCCCAACAAGCCCCGCGCCGCAGCCGCAGGCGCGGGCGATCCTCCGTGTCCACTTCCCCCCCACCGACCGGCCCACTGACCAGGCCGGGGTCCCGTTCCAGCAGCTTCTCGGCGTGCTCAACGGGATCAGCGCCCAAGTCGAACCCCAACGTGAGGACCGGTCTGCCTACGCGGACCTCACCGGCGCCCTCCGTTTCTGGAACCTCGACGTCCACGTCTCCGCAGGCGCCGGGCCCACCCGGGCGCTCGCGGCGATGGCCGCCGACGTCACCCCGCCCGGCACCGCCACCATCATCGACGACACCCGTATGTGATCGCCGCGTTCCTCCGGCCCCGCCCCACCGCAGCCCTCCCCGGCATCGGCCCCAAGACCGCCCGGACCCTCGCCCACTACGGGCTCCGCACCGTCGGCGACCTCGCCGACACCCCGCCCGCCATCCTCCAACGGATCCTCGGAGCCACCGTCGGCCGCCGGATCACCGACCTCGCCCACGGCTGACCCCGCCCGATCGACCCCAACCGCTCCCTCGGCGCGCGCCACGACTTCGCCCGCGACGAGCTCGACTCCGAGCGCCACCAGCGTGTGGTTCTCGGCCTGGCCGAAGAGCTCGGTGCGCGGTTCCGTGCGCATGGTGAGATCGCCCAGGCCGTGACCCTCACGGTCTCCTACGCCGACCGGACCCACACCACGCGCGCCCGAGCTCTCCCCTCTGGCCCCACCGCGCACGCCCCTCTCCTCGCCCGCACCGCCCGCGACCTCCTCCACGACCTCGGCCTCCAGCGTGCGAGGGTGCGGGCCCTTGCTGTTCGCGCGGAGCGGCTTCTGCCCGCCGAGCGGCTCGTCCGCCAGCTCGCCCTTGACGGTGCCGACGACCGTGCCCACCACCTTGAGGCCGCGCTCGACCGGGCCCGGTGCGGCGGGCGCGGCGTCCGCGTACCGGCTCTCCCCGTACTTGACGTGAGCCTGGGGAGGGGCAACGTCGCCCAGACCGGCCGTCGAAGTCCTGGACGACGGCCTCTTCTTCGGGATCGGGCCGGGCCACGAAGGGGCCCTACCGGCGTACCACGGGGCCTATCTGGCGTTTCGTCAACTTCGCGGCTAGGCAGCTGGTCAGGGGCGTTGTGGAGGCGGTTCGGCTGAGGAAAGTTTCACCCTGCACCCCCCGTCGACTGATTGCATATGGGAACTGCGAACGAGTCTCCCTGGGGTGTACCCCCTAGCGCTGGCTCGCGAGTCAAGCCGACGCGCCGCCGTCGATCTCCTTCGCGAAGGATGGCGGATCGCCCCCTGATTGTGGGCCTGTAGATGCCTATCAGCGATCCCGTAGTCGTGATGGAATCGCCACGCCGGGAGGGGTTCCCCTCTCGTCGGAGATGTCCGCCACGGGTGAAAACAAAGGAGATACTTTGCAGTTAAGAACTTTGCTTGGGGCTTCTGTTGCGGCTGCTGGGCTGCTCGCCGCTCTCGTCGCGGTCCCCGCCGCAGCGGGTCCGCCGACGTCTCAGGGGGTCGAGCCTCAGCCGGTGAGCATCGCCGGTCCAGGTTCCGACCCGGCCGTGAAGCCCGGTCAGAGCCGTCTCGTCGCCGCCGAGGAGGACTGCACATCGGGCGCCGACGGGACGGAAGCCTGTCTGCGTCGTACGCCGGTCAGCAGTTCCGCGCTCCAGAACCGGCTGCGTAGCGGGTCATTCGCACCGCGGGCCGGGGCAGCGCCGCCAGCGTGGTGTGAGGACGCGCGCAACCGGGTCCTCGGAATCCGTGAAGCCGTCTGCATGATCTCCGGCCTCACGTACACGACGTACCGGACCGTCCAGGGGCAGCGGCAGGTCACCGGCGTGGCCAACCTGATCGACATCCAGTACAGCTACGGTGACAAGAGCCTGCCGACCTGGGGCCACCAGGTTGAGGTCTCCGCCTACGGCGGGTGGGGCGACGCCCTGAAGGCGTCCGTCAGCGGCAAGGCGACGAAGAGCGGCGAGTGCAAGGTCACCACGTCGAAGTTCCCGGCGAAGAAGTTGACGCCGCTGAACTCCTGGCGGCTGGGCGAGTCGTTCTTCGACACGACCGCCACCCGGACGGGCGCGGTCGGCAAGTGCACCACCACCTGGACGCTGACGCTCACCAACCCCGGCTACAATCCCGCCACCGTCAAGCGGCCCCTCGACGACTTCCGCTGCGACAACGCCTTCACGGGCAGGGTCCCCGGCTGTGTCGTGCCCTGGTACCCCTCCCCGCTGGTCTACAGCAAGCGGGCCGCGCCGCAACTCGCCTCGCACATCACCCGCGCTCAGAACTCAGGGCTCCCCGGCGCCACCCTCGGCCAGCCTCTGACCCGGACCACCTCGCAGACCACCATCGACAGGAACAGGGATCTCGCCTGCCCGCCCGGCGAGACGCGGCCTGCCGGCAAGAGCTGTGACGAGTACCCGCTCGCTTCCTCCAGACAGGGCATGGCGGCTGGCGGACAGCGGCGCAGCTTCTCCGGCTGCTCCATCAGCGGCGTACCGACGCGCACGGGCCCCAAGGGCGCGAGCGCCTGCATGATCAAAGTGGCTGACCAGAACTACCAGGGTGGCAAGAACTCTTCCTTCTACAAGACCGAGCGGGTGATGAACAAGGACCCCTTCCGGGTCCTGATCGGCGACTGACCGGCCAGATCACGACCGGGGGGCGGCGGATTCTCTCCACCGCCCCCCGGTCCGTGCATGGGCACTCTAGGCTCCCGCCATGGACGAATCGTTTGTCGTACGCGTGGATGACGGGCTCTTCTGCATCTCCGACGGCGAGGACATCACGGTCGAGTCGACACGATGGTCCACCGGGCTCCTCGCTCCGATGGACCACGGAGCGTGGATCAGGACCGGTATTCACACCGGCCGAGTGACAGTCCGGACCGAGATGCATTCCGCAGCTCCGCCCGGCGACACAGGGCCCTGGGAGGAGATCGTCGAAGCCAGCGTCCACTCTCCCGGCGGAGCGATGTTTGTCGACCCCGGATACGTGGCGGGCGAGCTCCCGTACCTCGCGAGTGGGGGGCCGGGCTGGTACCGGCTCAGGGTCCACGCTCACGGACGGGGCCTCAACCCCGACGGTGTCAGCACGGACCCCACCGAGCGCTACCTGATCCAGGCCTGGCCCCAGGACTGGAGCCCGCAGCAGGTCCTGCAGTCCAGCCCCAGGATCGAAGAGTCCCTCGCGGACAACGCCGACGAACCGACCGGCCCCCCGGTGCACCGCCCCGCGAGGACGGAACCCGAAACCGCTGAGCGGAAGCGCCTGCTGCGGCATATCCGAAACCGCTGACGTCCGGGGTCCACCCACCGGGCGGACCCCGGAACCGCACTTGCCAGACCACCGCCCGGCAGGACGACCCGGCCCAGCGCCCCTGCCTCACCAGCGTGCGACCCCTGCCGTTACGAACCCTCCAGGGTTGATGAGGACTTCACCGCGGCGCCCAGCGGCAGGAACACGACGGCGTTGCGAACCCTCCAGGGTTTATGAGGACTGGATCCGAGAGTAAAGCCGCTGGTCGAGTCCCCTCTGGGCAGGGTGTCTGAAGCTAATTCTGCAGCGATCCGCCGGTAGTGCAAGAGCGCAGGTCAGGGGGCACTTTTCGTAGCATGCCCGCTGCGTCAGCATTACGCGGTCTGGCCCAGCGGCGTTGGCTGCGGGACCGCAGCCGCTGTTCCGGCGTGCCGGGCCGCGGAGTGGGAGGCATCGTCCTGGCGGTGGCGCTCGGTGCGGGCTTGGGCGGCCGGTTCTGTCCGGCGCGCGGAGTCGGCACTGAGCGCTCACATCGTGGACCCGATGGTAGTCGTGAACCAGCCAGTCTGGTGAACCGGAACGGGACATGGAAGTCAGAAGTGGATTTATTTTTGCTTGATCGTCGGGATTCTGGAGGGATGGAGGACTTCGAGTTCAACTGCTGGCGGTGCTGGGAGGTCAATGTGGTCAAGGGGAGGCCCAAGGGTTTCTGGTCCACGACGCACTACGAGTTGCCTGGTACGTGGACGTGCTGGTCGTGTGGAACGGAGAACACAACCCCCGACGACTGAGCTCCTGCTCCTGGCCGACGTCGTCGACGACCGGGCCGGGCGCGGCGACCGAACGTGGCGCGGGCCCCACCATCGTCGGCACCGGCACGGCCGGGACTTCGGCGGCCTGCCGGCCGCGGACCCTCCCACTCGGCAGCCCGGACCCAGGTCTAGGCTGTCACGTCTTGGTGCAGCCGCCGCGCGGTCGCCACACGGCGTTCGTCCTCGGAGGCGTTCGGCATCGAGGCGTCGACGGCCGCGGACGGCACGAGGGGCATCTCGACTTCCGTTGCGCCGGTGGGCCCGCGGCGGGGGTGGACGACCCGGGGGCGGGGTCCGCCGAGTCGTCGGCAGACCCCGCGGGGTGTTTTCAGATGTACTGCTCGGCCCAGACGACGAGGAGGGTGACGGCGCCGGTGCCAAGGCCGTAGCAGGCGCCGCGGAGGATCTGCGCGGTGGCGACGCGGCGGTGCCTCTTGGCGCGTCGGACATGCGCTCGGAGAGGGCTCCTCTCACAGGTGGCGGGCCGGTTCGGGGCAGGTTGCCGGGGGTTATCGTGCACGTGGATGTCCCCTTCTTCTATGGGATGTCGAGGGAGGGGAGCCTTCCGGCCTGTGGCCTTGGAACCGTGGCCGGTTGGGGATCCCTTTTCGTGGGTCTGGATCAGGTGCGGCGGGCGAAGAACTCGTAGAGCCGGTCGACGAGGTGGCGGTCGGGACGGCGGGCGATCATGCAGGCCGAGCCGACGCTGCGGGACGCGAGCCGGTCGACCTCCCCCTCCAGGCGCCCGGTCGGCGCGGTGGCGTCGGATCCGTGGCGTCGGACGTAGCGGGCGACAGCCTCGAGCCCTTCGATGAACGCGTCGTCGGGCGGCTGGCTGTCGTCCATGGAGCCGGTGAGCTGGTGGTACCAGTGCCGGGATTCGCGGCCTTCACCGAGGTGGGTGTGGTGGAGGTGAAGGCAGTAGGCGGCGGCCCGGCTGCCCGCGCCTGCCGCGAGCTGCCACCAGAACTGCGCCGACTCGCGGTGTCCGGTGAGGTGGAGCAGGCAGGCGTAGACGAGAGCGCCCTCGACGTCGAGGGCGTCTTCCTCTAGGAGGCGGGCGCTCTGCTCGGGGTCATCGGCGAGCCGGTCGACGTGCAGGGCGCTGCCGGGGCCGTTGAGGATCCAGCGGGAGACGGTGGCCAGGCGGTGTCCGGCCTGGGCGGAGCGGTCGAGGTCCGTGGACGGGGTGGTGGGGCGGGCGGCATCGCCCGGCGCGGTACCGCATCGTCGCGGCGGACGCCGGCACGCGCCGAACGACGCCGCCCACTGGAACTTCCTCGTCCCCGACGAGCTGAAGGACGCCGGTAACCATGTGATCGACGCTCTCCCGCGAACGCAGGCGGCGTGCCAGGCCGAGTCGTTGGCCCTCGCCCTTGACCGGCCCTGGGTGTACCCCCGTTTGTGGTCTGAGCTTGGATTCTTTGCGCGCCTTCGCGGGCCTGGTTCCCGTCATCGTGATTCGGCCCTTCGTTGCAGGTAGAGACGATATTTGACCCGCGATCAGCGACGCGCGACCCTCAAAGAACTGTGGTCCCTAGGGTCTTTGGACCTCAACCCCCCATCTATGCTGGGGATGTTCCTTTGTGGCGTCTGCCTAGTACTTCACCATCCGGTGGAGGCCCGGCAGCGCAGCCGGGCTATCTCGGACGCTACGGAGGCACAGATGGAAGGCAAGAAGCCCGTCGATGACGGTGACGAGGAGGAAGCCGCCAAGCAGCGCCAGGAACGGCGCCAACGTGTTTGGCAGCTTCTGATCGACTGGTCACCGACGATCGTGGGCATCGCCAACCTCGTGGTACAGCACTTCTCCTAGCGGAGAACCCGTGAGCGGGTCGTAGCGTCGGGCGCAGCAGCAAGCCCGGCCGATTCGTAGACGACCGGGCTCACTGGCTGTGTCGCGGATGGAGGGCCCTGGACCTGGGTAGCCGCCCAGGGACGGGGCCCTCTGCGTCAAGTTTTACGCGTTTCCGCCTCTCGATCGTACGGGAAATCGCGTCCCGGTCCACAACCCAGCCTTGGGTAAGGGCCCATCCGTACATCAGACGGGTTCGGGAAGCGCGTAAGTGATGCCGACGTCTCCAGCGGACGTCGCGGCGAGGGCCACGACCTTCCAGACTGCGGCGGGAACACCCGTCCGGTGGCCGTCGTAGGCATCGTTGAGCAGGTCCACGGCCAAACGCATGGACTTGCCGTCCGGCCCCTCGGCCGAGAAGAAGACCCTTTCCGCTGTCCAGGGGCGTGCGTCGACAGCGACGAACTCCACCAAGGCGTGGTACGCGGCGAAGTCTCTGCCGTCCTGGGTGAGAGTGAGGGAGCCCGGCCGAAGGCAGATGCCGATGCGCGCCTGGGTTTCGTCCTGTGCGATGACGGGTTCGCCGGTGGCGCTCAGGCCCATGCTGCTCTCCACGGGGAGGGGGGATTCATCTGCTGAGCATCGCAGTTGGATACCCACCGGGGAGTCAGAATCCATTAGATCTGAGGGGGCCACCCTCACGGTGCCGGGGTTCCTCCAGGACGCCCGCCGAGGACGCCTCGGGCGCGGAGGTCCGGCAAGCAATGTCGGGCCGGTAGAGGGGTTCGCCGTCGATGTCTGCCGTGGTCGCGACCGCTCTGTCCCGGCACGGATCCGACGGCTTGCTCCTCCTGGAGGCGGGGGTGGCGCTCGGTGCCGGGGCCGAGAGGCCGGCGGCGGGGCGGCGTGGTCATGCCGGGGATCGTACGGGCCGCCCCGGCGGCACGCGCAGGGAATCCGCGGGCTGGGGCCGTTGGCCGCTGCGCCCCATCAGACGCCCCATCAGGGCTCCCAGGCTGCAACCGGGGGCCGGTCGGGTCTGTCTCCATCGCCATGAGAACCATACGAAGGCCAGGATCGACTCCGCACGCACGACCGGCACCGGATGGCCGGGAGTTACGGCTGTGGCGGGTCGGCCGGGCCCTGACCGTCACCTTCATCGCCGCAGTGCTGGTCGCGGGCGGCGTCTTCTACGGTCTGGTGGTCGTGCTGGACTTCCAGGGCGTCGACCGCACCGCAAAGCTCGACGCGCGGACCCTCTTCGACTTGGTCAAGGTATCCTTCGGGGTGGTCGCCGGAGCCGGAGCGCTCGTCGCCCTGGTCGTCGCCTACCGCCGCCAGCGCGTCGACGAGGCTGGCGCCCACAGAGAGTCCACCCGCCTGCACACCGAAAGGTTCACCCAGGCCGTCGAGCAGCTCGGATCCGACTCCCCCGCCGTTCAACTCGGAGGCGTCCACGCTCTCGCGGGCCTGGCCGACGACGCACCCGACCAGGGCCTGCGCCAGACCTGCATCGACGTCCTGTGTGCCTACCTCCGTCTCCCCTTCACCCCCGACCCGGGCAACGATCCCACCCACCTGGAGGAGCACCACCGCTACCTCGCCCTGCGCGAAGTCCGGCACACGATCCTGCGCCTCATCGGCGACCACTACCGCATACCCCAAGGAGCCCACCGTTCCTGGCAGGGCTGCGACCTCAACCTCACCGCAGTCACGATCGACGGACCCATCGACCTCAGCGGCGCGTCGTTCTCCGGCGGCACGGTGTCCTTCGACCGCGCGTCGTTCTCCGGCGGCACGGTGTTCTTCAACGGCGCGTCGTTCTCCGGCGGCACGGTGTCCTTCAACGGCGCGTCGTTCTCCGGCGGCACGGTGTCCTTCGGCAACGCGTCGTTCTCCGGCGGCACGGTGTCCTTCAACGAAGCGAGGTTCTCCGGCAGCACGGTGTACTTCTACCTCGCGTCGTTCTCCGGCGGCACGGTGTCCTTCAACGAAGCGAGGTTCTCCGGCAGCACGGTGTCCTTCCGTGAAGCCACGGGGCCAGCCCCGGACGGGCTTCTCGCTGCCGTCGGCAGTCCTGCGCCGGCAACGGTGACCCTTGCCTCGACGTGGACTTCCAATCCATAACAGGAGGGGGTCGGAATCGGTCGATTCCGCCCCCAGCTGTTGATCCAATCGGTTCGGCCCGCCGACCTGCCGGAACCGGCCGCCGATCCAATCGAATCCGGTCCACCATTCCGCCTTCCCATTCCGCCCCCGCTAGGGTGGTCCACGGACACCGCCGGACCCCGCCCGGCCCACCCTGGGAAGGCGAAGAGCACATGGCCGACCGGCTCTACCTGCGGCACTCCACCGACAGGCAGACCGACGCCCGCCAGCGCCACGCCCTGGCCCCGCTGCTGGCCGCCGGCGCCCCCATCTACGAGGACCCCGCCACCTCCACCAGACAGCTCTCCCTCGACCGCGCCGGCTTCACCGGGCTGCTGAACGAGGCCGCCGTCGACGACACCATCCGCATCGCCGACGCCGCACGGCTCTTCCGCTCGGTCGCGGACATCCTCGCCCTGCGGCCGGTGCTGATCCGCCGCGGCCTGCACCTGCGAGTCGAGTCCGGACTGCTGTCCGGCATCGACCTCGCCTCCGACGACCCCGGCACCAAGATGATGGTGAACGCGCTCGCCTCCGTGCTGGAGTTCCAGCGCGACATGATCTCCGAGAACACCCGCGAAGGCGTCGCCGCCGAAGCCTCCGGCAAGACGCTCGGCCGCCCCACCGCGCTCGACCCGGACCAGGCGGCGAAGGTGGTCGAGGCGTTCGGCGAAGGCACCGCCGTCAAGGCCCTCGCCCGGCAGCACCAGGTCGACCCGAAGACGATCCGCCGCGTCCTGGACGCCGCCGGCGCCCGCGAACTCCCCGAGCAACTCGACGCCCTCACCGACCCGGCCACCGAGCAGCAGCCGGAGCCGGACCCGGTGATCACCCTCGACCTGCCCGGCCTGCTCGCCGACCACCTGCTCGCCGGCGGCGACGAGACCGTCCGCACCGCACTCGCCTCCGGCCGGACCATCCGCCGCGGCCAGGGCCACTCCCTCCGGATCACCGCACCGCTCGAACTCCACCGCACCGCGCTGCAGCAGGCCGCCGCCCTCGCCACCGACACCGCCAACTCCGCCGAGCGCAAGGCCCACCGGGTCTACGCCACCCGCATCACGGCCGCGACCTGATCATCATGGGCTTACCGCTAACCACGTCCTGACTGATCCCCGAACCCGGCTTCGGGACTGGTGAGCTCGCATGTTGAGGTGTCGCGTATTCCAGCTCAGAGCGCCCCGATCGGTCACTTTGGGTCATGCGGGCGGTGTCCAGGGTCCGGCCCGGAGTGAATATGGTCGTCCCGTGGCGCGTTCGAAGCGCTTCGGGAGGGGAGAGAGCCGGTGGACATCGTCGCGATTATGGAAGCACTGGCTGAACAGGGCGTAACGGTGCTGTTCAAGGCCGACGCTGAGCGGATGGCAGAGAGGGGCAAGCCTTGGACCTTCGTCGCCACCGGAGCGCCGTTGCGCGAGGACGTCCTTGTGCGAACCGATGCCGCGTCTGTGGAGCAATGCCTCGCAGCGTGCTTGCCCCGCCTGCGTGAGCTGGGCTTTTCGTTCCCTGAGTGAGAGAGCGGGTGTGACCGAACCGCCGCCCTGGATGTCAGTGCCGGCTGCTTACATGAGCCCATGGACACCGTGCACACGACCGCCGCTCTCCTCCCGGACCCCGCCGAGCTCCGCGCGCACCTGCGCGCGCTCGCCGTGCTGGACCAGGCGATCTGCCGCGACCCACAGTTCTCCCGCTACTCCTTCTCCACCACCTGGGGGCCTGGGACGGAGGCGGCCCTGATGGACAACGGCTCGGGTGACGACTTCTCCGTCCTCTTCACCCCGGCCGGTGTGCTCGTCCGCGGCTTCGACCACGAGTCGGAGATGAGCCCGTACGCCACGGACGACGAACAGGTCTGGCCCGGTGTCATCGACGAGGTGCCCGCCGCGCTGCGCCCGCTCCTGGACGACCCGGCCTTCGTCGACGAGGGCCTCGGCGCCCCGCGGGTCACCGCCTGCCTGTGGTGGGAGACCGGCGGCAGCGCCTGGCGCACCGGCTCGGCCATCGAGTTCCCCACGGGCAGCCCGGACCCGGACGGCTCCAGGCACCTATTCCGCCTCCTCACCGACCGCTCCCCCGAGGCCGTCCAGGCGCACTTCGAGGAGGACTACGAGCGGCCCGTCCCCGTCGACACCGTCCGCCACGTCCTCGCGGGCCACCCCCTGTCCCCCGAAGCCGCCCGCGGCCTCAACCCGGCGGCGCTCTCCGACGAGGCCCTGCTCCGCCGGATCGCCGCCGACCCCGAGGTCGAGGCGTACCTCGCCTGCGACGGCGAGTTCGATCTCACGCGAACCGACCCCATCGAGTCGATCGCCCTGCCGGCCGGTCTCCCGGTGGAGCCCGTGGCCGGCTGCAACGCGGGAGGCACCCACTACCTCTGCGGCCCGGCCGGCTCCGACCGCGTCCGCCCCGTCCTCTACACCGACTCCGAGGGCCAGGCTTCCCTCATCGCGGAGTCCCTCTCCGAGGCCCTGACCTTGGCCATCGTCCTCCCCTCCTGGCACGACGCCCTGGCCGGCTTCCGTCCCCCCGCGCTCAACGCCAACTACCTTGAGGACAACCCGTATCACCCCGAGGTTCGCGACCGCCTCCTCGCCGCCCTCCGCCTCCCCCCGGCCACCGAGGTCGAGGTCCTGGCCCGCCTCCTCACCACGGCCGCCCGCACCGTCCCGGACGGCTTCCTCCCTTCGGTCGAGGGCGAGGAGGACGCGGCCTTCGAACCGATGCTCCGTCTGCCGACCGAGTAGGACAGCCCCGGCAGGGGCGGGTGCTGAGCTGCCAGGTGATGGTGCAGACCGGGCAGCGGCCCCAGAAGTCCGGGTCTGGGTTGGTGCACTTCGCGCACAACGGCTCCACCCAGGTTCCGCTGCGGGCCTGGGCGACGGTGCCGCAGCCACTACAGTCCTGTTGCGAACCCTCCAGGGTTTGATGAAGACACGCTGAGCACGTCAGCTCCTGGCCGTCCACGTACGGTTGCGAACCCTCCAGGGTTGATGAGGACCGCCTGGCGCCGCGGGCTGCACGCCAGCCGCCGTCGGCGGTTGCGAACCCTCCAGGGTTGATGAGGACTCCTCGCCCCACCCGAGGGTAAAGCCGCTGTTCACGGCCCTCGTGGGTAGGGGGCTTGATGTGGATTCTGCAGCGGTCCGTCGGTAGTGCAACACCGCAGGTAGATGGCCCTCTTCGAGGTCTGTTCCTCTGGTGCCTGGGAGCTTAGCGGTAGCGGTGCCAGTTCTTCCGCGCTTCCCGTTTCCGGCGTTCTGAGACGCTGGCCCTGATCACCTTTCCCGGCGAGCTATCCCGGCTCACTCGGCACGGGCTCGGCGGACTCGGTCACCGCAGCCTGGCGGCGACGCTGATCATGGGGGTGCGGTCCTGGCTGTTCGGTACCGGCTGGCCGCCTCTTCCGGCTTCCGGATTCCGCCGCAGTCGCCGGGTCTGGCTCTCGACTGCGGCGCGAACACAGGCGGCCATCTCGTCGTCGCGGGGGTTGTGGTGCTCCTGGTGGGCAGCGAGCGCGGCTAGATCCCCGGGGTTCTTCGGTCGGACCCGCGGCCGGCTGTCCGGCCGCGGTCGGCTCGGCGCGCACCGATCAACCTGGTTCACGCGGGCACCCGAAGCGGAGCCGGGTTGGGAGGATTCCATCCGGTGCCCGCCGCCGAGTGTGGCCGCGATGCGGTCGGCGTTCCGTGGGCAGGGGCCGGCTCATGGGAGTGGGCTGGCTGTGCGCTCATCGGGGGCACCCCTCTTCCCTGTCTGCCCCGAGCCTGTCCTCTTCCGAGTGCGTGGGTTGAGCTGAACACGGGACCTGGCGTGGGCTGCTACGAGTAGAAGGTCGTGGGCTCCTCTGGTCGGTACACCTTGCACAGGTGGTAGTCCGGCGCCCCGTGCTGCCGAACCCTTGAAGCGGTCCGCACCCTCGCCGCGGTGGTGCCCGAGCTCGTTGGGTGTCTCCAGGGCGTGCGGTTCCAACCGGCTGGATGTGATCAACGGCTGTGTGGCCGTGACGGGTCTGGCCTTGTCAGGCTGGCCGTCAGAAGGAGCCGAAGAAGCGAGCCCACCAGGTGGGACGCTGAACATGCGAGGGCAGTCGGCTTGGCCCGTCGTAGTCGCTCTCCATCAGTTCTTCTGTCACCACGACGTAGCCGAGCTCGACCAGCGCCCGGTTGACCCTGGCGAGGTCAGCGCCGTCGAGCTCGCCCTCAGCCTGTGCCTCCTCAGTTCCGAGGAAAGCGCCGGGGTTGTCCGCGCACACGAGCGCCAACGAACCGAACTTGCTCACGCACACGACGATCCGGGTCCCGCGTACAGTCGCGTCTGCGGGCACGACGACACGTCCGTACTCGCTGGAGTCCTGGATGTCCTGCTCCGCCGTGCAGTGAGCTGCGAAGTCACTTCCAAGTCGGGCCACCAGGCGACGGAAGTGGATGGCGCTCGCACCACGGTCGTAGGTCTGCGGCCACTCCAGCCACTGCGGATCGTCGAGGTCACGCAGCAACGCCAGCAGACCCGCTTCGCTCTCGGTCATATGCACATCCTGCCGAGACACGCCCTCCCGGAGTCGTTCGGGTGTCACCGCGCTCACGGTCCGCCCGACAGCACCCATTCAGGTTCAGTGGTACTAAAGATCTTCATCGTCGATAGGTTCGGGGTCGCGAAGGTAGGCAAGGTCGAAGACGTAGCGCTCGGTGACCGGGCAGTTCTTCCATGCCCGAGTGAGGTAGCCGTCGGGGGTGTCGTCGGTGAGGTGATGGAGCGTGGTCGCGTAGTACGCGGCTGTCGCTTCCCGGTTTTCCCACCAGGCGTAGCCGTCGTAGACGCCGGGGCGGGGAAGGGAGATGTCGCCTGCCGGGCCGGCGTCGAGTTGTCCGATGACGAGGCTGCCCGTTTCTGATTCGATACTGACGCTGACGTGGCCTTCGGCGTTGGAGGGGGGCGGGGGTGGGGTGTCCCAGACGCGGATGATGACTTGGACGGCGATGTCTGGTTGGAGGCTGATGAGGTAGAGGTGGTAGCCGTTGCCGGCGACGACTTCTACCTCTGCGGCGTCCAGGGCTGCTACATCGCCTTCGTAGGCTTCAGCGTCGTACACCTCGACAACTCCGCGGCTGGGAGTGGCCGTCACTTTGTGTTCGGCAAGAAGCATCATGGGTAGAAGACCTTCCTACTCGTTGAGACCCATACCCGAGCCCTTCTCCGCCTGGCCCGGCACTGCATCAGCTTGCTGTTCGCGATGCTCCGCGACGGCACCTTCTACGAACCCCGCGTACCCCACGCGATGGCTGCATGGACCAACCCACAGGCAGCTCGGGTCACATCAGCATCTTGTGCTGTCCGCCCACGCCGAGACCTCCGCGGCACCCCGACGGACAGCTGCTTCCGGGTCCCGGGTGAGTTGCCCGCAGACCGCTGCAACGTGCAGCACACCGTCCGGCTCCACGAGCGCGTCATGCACCCCGGTCTGCAGCCAGTCAGCCTGGTGGTCGTCCGCCTCGGCAACCGCAAGAGCGATGAGCTTGATGGCGGCCACCGTCCCCATACGGGCCAGCGCCTCTGCCGTCTGCCGGGTCACCGCCGTGTCCTCGCCGTCCAGCAACAGCCCCACCAGCGCTTCCGCAGCCTCAGGAACAACAGCGAAGGAAGCAAGGTCACGCCCGGCACGAACACGTTGCGACCACGAGGGAGACGACGCCTCAGCCAAGGCCGTCTCCAACCTACTTGTCATCTCCGACACGACCAGACGGTCTCATGCCCCACGCAGAAGATCGAACCCCGGCCGACGCTGCCCACCCGCTTGACCAAGGACATAGCGGCCCCCGAACCAGCGGGGTCGATCTCCTTTCGGCGACGGGCGCTTACACGATCTTGAAGCGGCGGCTCAGGCGGCTCCCTGTTCTCGCAACTGAGCGAAGATCTCCTCGTCCTCCGGCGTCGACCTCCGCGTCGAACTGGGCCCGCCGTTCCTCGGCCATCACCGAACACCCCTGTCTACAGCGGGACTGCCGTCTCCGCCACGGTAGCGACAGCCGGCGGCCAGCCGGTGTCGAACGGCCAGGACTTCCCCCCATTACCTTTTTGGTGGTCCCGCAATGGGGCTCCCGGCCTCCGGGCCCGGCATGACTGCTCCCCCCTGTTGAACGTATGGCCCGGGGGGTGGTGTCACCGGTCCCGGAGGCACTGACAGACCCGGCGTCCAGGAGCTACTACGACAAGAAGATCGCCCAGGGCAAGCACCACACCCAGGCCCTCCTCTGCCTCGCCAGACGCCGGGCAGACGTCCTCTTCGCGATGCTCCGCGACGGAACCTTCTACGAACCTCAACCCGCCAAGTCAGCCTGAATCGCCGAGAGCCCGCCGTGCTTCAGCCCACAGCCGCTCGAACTCCTCCGCGGAGATCTCGGCCGCCCGCGGCTGGTCCTGCCAGCCGTCCATGGGACCTTCGGCGAAAACGCCGTACTGCCGTTCATAACGGAACATCGCCGCGAGATCTGCATGATCACGCAAGTGCAGCACCTCCTCCAACGAGGCCGCCATCACCGGACGCGAGTCCCGCCCCCGGACCTCAACCTGTCGCGCTGCCCAGCCTTCGTCATCGGCCTCGAAATACAGCCACAGATCTTCGTCCTCGTAGTAGGTCCGGAACCAGGTCGTCATGCCGCAAATCCTGACCCACGACCTTGACCAAAGAGATAGGGGCACCCCCCCAGGAGACCAGGCCGATAATCAAAGCCTCGGCCGCCGGCCCGCGGGTCGGCGGCCGAGGCTTTGACGTTGTTTACGTTGATGTCGTGGCCCCGCGAGGTCAGCCATCGCTTCACGGCCGCGCGCTCGGAGATGGCCCGGGTGATCTCCTCGGCCGGTCCCTCGCCCTCCAAGCTCTTGAGGATCGAGTTGAGCTCCCCCTCGGTCGCGAATGTGAGCAGCCAGGTCGAGCCCAATCCCGCCAGGCGCTGCTGCTCGGCCCAGGCCCGCCGCTGGTCAGCGATCTCGCGCCCGATGGCTGGTGCATCGTGTTCCGCGGCGCTTCGTTCGTAGTGCTGGAAGTACGCTTCCAGCATCTGGTGGACGATGACTTCGTCCTCGGGGTCCGTCGGCATCTCGTCCTCGCGGCTAACGGCCGCGAGCTGCGCCAACGCCTTCTGCCGGATCTCGCTCGCGTTTTCCGGGAGGGCCCGCCGCACCGGCGTGGCCCGACAGGGAGAGGACTCCGGGGTAGACGAGATCGACTCGTGCGACGACGCAGCGCAGCAGTTGGCCGCGCCAGGAACCGAACTGTTGCAGTGCACGTCTCCCGCATCATGATCTCGAGCGAGCGCCAAGAGCCCGTGATTTCCAGCAAGCTGGTCTCGCCGTCGGTAGTGAGTGTGGATCCGTCGGAGACCAACGATTACAGCAGCTTCGCCGAGGCGTACACGGCCGCTAACGAAACCAACCTGGTCAATGCCTACTACGAGCGGCCCGCGATGCTGGCCCTCGCTGGAGACGTGGCTGGCCGGCGGATCCTCGACGCCGGTTGCGGCTCGGGGGCCCTGTTTGCCGCGCTGCGCGACCGCGGCGCCCTTGTGAGTGGCTTCGACACGAGTGCCGGGATGCTGGAGCTGGCTCGGCAGCGGCTCGGCGACAGTGCGGACCTGCAGGTGGCGGACCTGGGCAGCCCGCTTCCTTACGCTGATGACACGTTCGACGATGTGGCGGCGTCCCTGGTGCTGCACTACCTGGAGGACTGGGGGCCGGCGCTGGCCGAGCTGCGACGCGTACTCAGGCCCGGCGGTCGGCTGATCGCGTCTGTCGACCATCCCTTTGCCATCAACCTCATACACCGCGAGGCCGGTCGCGAGGCCGAGTGCCACTACTTCGACACCACCAAATGGACCGTAGAGTGGACCGTGGGCGGCCAGACCGCCCTGGTGAGCAGATGGCACAGGCCGCTGCACGCGATGATCGAGGCTTTCGTCGGGGCCGGTTTCCGGATATCGGTCATCAGCGAGCCGGATCCTGATCCCGCCGCCCGCGAGCTGTTTCCCGAGGCCATCGCGGCCGAGCCGCGCTTCCTGTGCTTCCTGTTCTTCGTCCTGCAGGCCGAGTAGCAACCAGAACGACCTGACCGCTGGTAAGCGGTCAGCTTTTCTCGTCGTCGGCCGCTTTCTCATCGGTGCTCGGGTCACGCAGCGGGCGCAGCCCGGCCGTCGGCGGGCGGGTGAAGGCGTAGCGGCCGAGGAACTCCCACGCGACTTCCAACGAGAGCTGACCTACGACGGGCTCCGGGCCGCCGAAGCCAAGGAAATGAAGGGCGGGCACCTCCCAGCCGGCAAGACCGACACCGTCCGCACCGCCTGGCGGACCACGGTGGCCGGGTTGTGCGAGCGGCCGGTCTCCCGCAGGACCTGGACGAATCGCGGCGCGGTCCTGGGCCGCGTAGGCGCGCATCAGGTCGATCGCGTTGCCCAGTCCCAGTGGTTCAGTCCGTGCCGCCGTACGCCCGTGCCGGTGCGCCGCTTTGGCGAGCACCCCCGCGCTGGCCGGGGCTGACGCGGTAGATCACCCTCGTCACGCGCGGGGCGAGTTGCGAACCCTCAAGGGTTGATGAGGACACCGCGCCGCCAACTAACGGACCCGCCCGAGATGGATCACGCTGACGCGGATCTGCTGGTCGCTGATCTCGTACATCACGCGGTAGGCGGCGACGTGGATGCGCAGCAGGTCCGGACTGCCAAACGCGCCGTCGGGGCGGGGGTGGCGGCCCCGATGCCACGGCGCCCGGAGAGGGTGGCGTCGTCACGGGGACCAGACGGCCTGGAAGAAAACCTCGAGGTCGTGGTCGGAGTGGGTGAACCCGAGGGACTCGTCGGTGATGCCGCTGCCACCGCCCTGGGAGGCCTCGGCGGCTACGGCTTGGCGGCGCTGCTGGGCACGGGGCCTGCCCGATCAGAATTGGAACGTCGTCCGCGACGATGTCGGGCTTGGGGGAACGCCCGGCGCGACAGCTCGCATCGCCTTCGTCTACCGCTCCACCGCTGCCGCGATGCCCGGGTCGATGCGGGACGGTGGCGCGCCTGGCGGTGCGCCTTGAACGCGCGGTGGTACATACCCGGCCGGCGGTATCCTGCACTCCACTGGTGCCGCGGGCGCGGCTGGTTGCGGACTTGGTTCGGTGGCGCCGGGTTGAGGCTGGTCTTCATAGGGCGCGGGGGCCCAGGACGTGCAGGGTGCGGACGTTCGCCTTCGGCACCTGTTCGTTGGCTGCGGCGATGAGCTTCGGTGCGCTCCAGCGCAGCTTCGTGTCGAGGACCAGGGTGTCGGGGAAGACGTCCAAGTGGCCGGTGTCCGCGTCGAACTTCACGGCTTGGACGCGCCCGGCGAGTTGGGGCACGGCTGCGGCGAGGACGGTGTCGCCGGCGGCCGGGGCGACCATGCCGCGTTGGGTCATCAGCAGGTCAATCGCCGTGCCGAGCCCAAGCGGCTTGAGCTCGGCACGGCGATCGACGGTGGTGGTGCGCCGCTTTGGCTTCTTGGTGGCGGCGCCGGGCCTGCGCCGCTGCTTCGCGTACCGGGTCGTCGTCGGGGCCCGCGCCGTCCACGATCGTCAGAAGTTGAACGTGAAATCCAGGAACTTGGTGCTCGCGGTGGCGAAGTTGAGGGCATCACGGAAGTAGGCCGGATCGACGTCGTTCGGCGGTTTGGGCATCGTCGGGTACTGCCCGGACGTGGCGAAGTCCTTGTTGTCGGACAGGACCTGCACGGTTCCCTGAGCGAGGATCAGCGCGAGCGTGGTGGCGTAGTCGACCCAGTCCTTGTCCTTGCGCCGGTGTGCGGGGACGCTGTCGATCGCCGACACCAGGTCCTTCTTCTGCGGCTTGAAGTTCTTGGTAGCGATGTCGATGAGCAGCGGCCCGAAGGTTTCGACCGCCTGCCACACGAGAGGCCAGATCTTCTCGTCCGGCACGCTCTGGACCTTGTTGTCGACGAAGTCTTTGGTGGCCACCTTGTAGCCCTTGGAGTTGGCCTCAGCGGCGGCGACGTAGTTCTCCAGCAGCGACCAGGTGATCGTCGCCACGTCGCCGTAGGGGTTGGACGTCTCGAAGCTCTTGCCGGAGGCCTCGTCGGCGAAGGCCGCCTCAAGCTCCGAGCTACCCCTGCGTGGGCGGGGACGACACTTCGTGACCTGCGGTTTTGTAACGTGATCATGGTGTTTTGCTTTACATGCTTCACGGCCG
Source organism: Streptomyces sp. NPDC127068 (assembly GCF_042724695.1). NCBI lineage: Bacteria > Bacillati > Actinomycetota > Actinomycetes > Kitasatosporales > Streptomycetaceae > Streptomyces > Streptomyces sp. NPDC127068. The sequence continues at coordinate 55,369 of NZ_JBHXEN010000053.1, forward strand.
GTTCTGTGTGGGTCGGGGTTCCATCCCACTCTACTGTCCCTGCTCGGTGTGTCGTTGGCGCCGATGTGTTGGGCGTCCTACCGACCCCGGCCCACCGCGTCCCCTGGAGCACCCACCGCGCGGGAACCGTTCGACATTCACAACGCCGAGCAGCAGCCGGTCGTCACACCTGCCGTCGCTCCACCTCTGCCACCACAGACCAGCGAACTCCCCTGCCTCGGCCAAGGCAACGACCACAACAACAGATCGGCCGCCGCTCCCCCACCGAGCAACCCCCGCGTGGGCGGGGACGACCGGGTGCCACCGGCCGGCGAGGGGTGCCCCCCCCGGAGCTACCCCCGCGCTGGCGGGGCCGACGAGCTGACACCCATTTCCCCGGACACCCGGAGCGAGCTACCCCCGCGTTAGCGGGGCCGACTTGCGGAAGTTGACGACCAGCGCCATCTGCTGCGAGCTATCCCCGCGCTGGCGGGGCGGACACCACAGCGGAGACGAGACCGGACCGAAGCGGGGAGCTACCCCCGCGCTGGCGGGGCGGACATCTTGATCTGGTCGTACTCGCCCAGCGGGTACGAGCTACCCCCGCGCTGGCGGGGCGGACGTGCGGGCCCGGTCGGTGGTGATGCCGTGGACCGAGCTACCCCCGCGCTGGCGGGGCGGACCAGTCCATCGGCTGATCCTGAAACACGGTCTGGGAGCTACCCCCGCGCTGGCGGGGCGGACTCTTGGTGACCTGCGGGTTTGTGGCGTGATCATGGTGTTTTGCTTTACATGCTTCACAGCCGGGCTCGTGTGGGTTGGGGTTCCATCCCACTTTACTGTTCCTGCTTGGTGTGGCGTTGGTGTCAACGGGTCGGGCGTGGCCTCACGGACCCGCGCTTGGGCCTCCATGTCCTGGTGCGCCGACGCGCGGTCGCCACACGACGCTCGGCCTCGGAGGCGCCTGGTCGATACGATCGAGGACCAACTGCGGACCGCGGGCAACACCGGAAACCAGTCGAAGAGCTGCTCTTGGTCGATGTCGTCGACGGTTGAGGCAGACGGGCGACCAGACAGGCTGCGGGTACGACAACCGGCTCCGTAGGTCTGGTTGGGGTAGCCGCGTGCGCGCAGCCGCGGCTTCGGTACGGGCTCGAGTCTTGGCGGGCCTGCTGGACGGGGCTCCGCTCTCCCTCGACCTGGCCCACCGTGACTCCTGGAGCACCCACCGCGCGACGACCGTTCAACGTTCGCACTCACCAGCACCGACCTTGGCCACCACCCGGTCGCCACACCTGACGCCGCTCCACCTCTGTCGCCGCGGCAGAACAACGAACTTCCCCGCAGAGGCGGGGACGACGAGCGATGGTCCGACCTTCACCCACGATCACGAGAGCTACCCCCGCGCTGGCGGGGCCGACGCGTCGCGGCCGAACCCGGGGCGCAGGGCGCCCGAGCTACCCCTGCGTGGGCGGGGACGACCCGGACTGAAGTGGCCCGCCCGTGCTGAAGATAGAGCTACCCCTGCGTGGGCGGGGACGACGTGCTGAATCCGTACGTCAGGCGGCCAACACGGGAGCTACCCCCGCGCTGACGGGGCCGACACCGCAGCGGTGGCTTCGGCGAAGGAACGCGGGGAGCTACCCCCGCGCTGGCGGGGCGGACACGCCGGCCTTGCCGGTGTGGTGGGGGACCAGCGAGCTACCCCCGCGTGGGCCGGGCCGACCGGGAGACCGAGGTGGCCTGACACCTCTGCACGTTCAACCGTACGCAACTCTGCACTTCAACCCGTACTCCGACACCCCGCGTCCTGTGACGACACAGCCCGGCTGTTCCACCACCATCCGGGACCGCCGGGCCACCGCTCGGAGCCCGTCAACCGCGGGGCGGTGCGGCGGTGTCGGTCGGGCGCCGTGTCGAAGGCGCCCAGGGCCGGCCGCGGCTGTCTCACCGCCACTCGGGCGCATGGTGGTGTGCGGGTGCTGGGCAGCAGCGGGGTGTTGGCCCCGGGCGGCGGCGGGATCGTAACCGGATCCGCGCTCCAGGTCACCACGGCCACTCGAATGTCAGCTCTGGGGCAACGGGGCGTCAGCGGTATTCGGCCTCGGGTCGTACTCGATGACGGCGAGGGGCTCACCGTTCATGATTTTCCGCGTGGCTTCGGGGAACCGGTCCGCGAAGTCGAGGCCGATGCTGAGCAGGTCTCCGCGCAGGCAGACCATGTGGTTTCTCACGTGCTCCAGGCGGTTTTCCTCCCGGTGCCGGCAACGGACTGGGGGTGCAGACGGGCGGGGGTCGTTAGAGCATGGGGAGATGCTGAGCGAAGCCCCCTCGAGGTTGGTGGTCAGGCGGAAACCTCGCTCCCTGATGGACTCCCTCCACGATTCGCCCTCCAAAGCGTTGATGGTGTGGCGGAGGGCTGCGTAGGCGCGGCGCTGCTTTGTGTTGGTCACGGAGTTGTCCTACCAGAGGTGCGGCACCCTCTACACCCAGTTGCTAGCCCGCCACCCGTAGAGCGTGGCCGGGCAGGGTGATGGAGCCCGGGTCGGTTCATCTTGGTGAGGGCGGCTGGTGATACGAGGGTGACGACGTCATCAACCACAGTCTGCGGAACGCTGGGTTGAGCGCCGAGCGTGACCCAGTTCACCGCGAACTCACCGGAGCGGGTGAGTTCCGGACCTGGGGCCCACTCGTCGTTGGGGTCTGCCGAGGAGCCAGATCACGCGGGTCTCGACCCGGTTAGGAGGCTGGGGCAGCGGGTTCCTCAACTCTCGGGGGCGGATTGGTTGGGTCGATGCCGGAGGCGGCGTAGGGATTGCAGGTGGGGCAACGTTTCATTGCCTGTCGGCCGTCCGCGCCGTTGACGCTGATCCACCGCATGTTGAGATCTGGGCCGTCACAGACGCCACACCATTCTGGGAGGCGAGGCGCTGGGGTGACAGCAGGTACGGAGTTCCCGATGATCTCCCTTCGGGTGTGTGCTAGTTGAAGGTAGAGGGCGGCTAGGTCGCCATGGTGGCGGGCTTGCTCCAGTTCGCCTTGGGCAAGCAAGGCTCGTGCGGCAGCGGCGAGTTCTTCAGCTGCGGCGAGGTGCTCACTCGGCATTGGCACAGGCAGACTCCCGACCCATCGTGCTTTGCTCCTACGGTTGGCTCGGTGGTGGCGTGATCCTGGGTCGGTAGCCTCGTTCGTACTTGGGAACCGGTCGACTGGGGCGGATTACCACGTTTGGCGGGCCCAAGCGGCGACGGCGTTCTTCGCCCTGGCAGAAGATGCATTGCGGGCCGTTCGGGGCGTCGGCGTCGATGGGTGCTCCGGGGTGACGTGTGCACCCCGAGCTGTTCCGCTGCCTGGAGAGTTCCCGGGCAATGACGAAGGCGGAATGGACCAGGTCAGCGACGGCTTGGAAGTCTGCGTCGGATGAGCGGTAGTCCAGATCGGCGACGGCTGTGTTGAGGTTGTGTCGGGTTGTGTTGAGGGCGGCGCGTGTGTAGGGCGGGTCAGGTACGGCCCACAGTTGGGTTGGTACCGTGGCACCGGCCTTTACCCCCGGCCGTCCCTTGCGCCTGTGACGGTTGCAGAGGAGACATCGCCCCCACCCTTCAGGTGCTTCGGTGTCCACAGGACCTGCCGGATGCCGTCGGCAACCAGTGGCATTGCGGTGAGGGGCGAGGTTGCGCGCGGTGATGAACACGTCATACAGGGCATCGGCGATGTCCTCGTACTCAGTTGGGTCAGCTGGGTCTGGAAGTTCTCTGATCCGGTCATCAACGCCGGGCAGCTTGTCGTACAGCTCACGCAACAGGAACGGGCGGCCTGTCGGCACTCGGTAGGCAGAGTGGTCAGAATCCACCCTGTCAGCCTACGTCCTCGCATCCCTTTCCCAGACCCGCCCTAACTCTCCGCTATAGTCCATTAATTGATGGATGGTAATATTCAGGCAGACTATTCCTAAAACTCTCTGTCCGAGCTGCTATGGCACCTTAAATGCGCTTACTAGCTTGATTGTGTCGTCGTCCAGCGGGCGGACAGCGGGGTCGGGGGTGCGGTGTGGGAGGCGTCGTCTTGGTGGCGGCCGCCGGCGCGGGCCTGCTCGATCGGGGCTGGCGCGTTGCCCGTGACGGGGTCGGGCTCGGGGAATGCCTGGAGGCTGAGCTCCCGCATCGCCTTCGTCTGCCGCTCGACTGCGGCCGCGATGACCGGATCTACTCGGGAGGTCCGGGCGGACTGGCGGTGCGCCTCGATCGCGCGGCGGTATCCGTCCGGCGGCGGGCGCCGCTCCACCGGAAC
>NZ_JBHXEN010000054.1:0-57662 GCF_042724695.1 Streptomyces sp. NPDC127068
CCTCCCCCACCCCCCCCCCCCCGGGGCCCCCCCCCCCCCCCGGGGGGGGGGGGGCGGGGCCCCCCCCCGCGGGGGCGCCCCCGACGGCACGCCACCGCCGTCGTCTGCCGGTCCTGCTGGCCGTCGTCGTCCTGCTGCTCGCGACGACCCTGCTCAGCCTCATGGTCGGCGCCCGCGCGATCGACCCCGCGACCGTCTGGGACGCCCTGCTCGGCGTGGCCCGGGGCGTCGACCCGGCGACGCTGTCCGACGAACACGTCATGGTCCGCGAGGGGCGGCTGCCCCGCACGGTGATCGGACTGGTCGTCGGCGCCGCCCTCGGACTGTGCGGTGCGCTCATCCAGGCGTTCACCCGCAACCCGCTGGCCGACCCCGGCATCCTCGGCGTCAACGCGGGTGCCGGCTTCGCCGTGACCTTCGCCGTCGGCGTGCTCGGCTTCACCGACCCCGCCGTCTTCGTGTGGTTCGCGCTCGCCGGGGCGTTCGCCCTCACCGTGCTCGTCTACGTCCTCGGCTCGCTCGGCCTGCACGGGGCCACCCCCGTCAAGCTCACCCTCGCCGGAGTCGCCCTCACCGCGGTCTTCGGCGGATTCACCTCCGCGCTGACCCTCAAGGACACCACCACCTTCGACGCCGTGCGCTTCTGGGACGTCGGCGCCCTCGGCGGACGGTCCCTCGACATCTTCTCCGTCGCCGGACCCCTGCTGGCGGCCGGCGCGGTCCTCGGACTGATGTGCGCCCGGCCGCTCAACGCCCTCGCCCTCGGCGACGACGCCGCCAAGTCCCTGGGCGCCCGGATCGGTCTGACCCGGGTGGGCGTCGTCCTCGCGGTGACCCTGCTCGCCGGGACCGCCGTCGCCGTCGCCGGACCCATCTCGTTCGTCGGACTGATGGTGCCGCACGTCGTGCGCTGGGTCACCGGCCCCGACCAGCGTTGGATCCTGCCGCTCACCGTGCTCGTCGCACCCTCCTTCCTGCTCGCCGCGGACGTCGTGGCGCGGGTGGTGCTGCCGTCCGGGGAACTGCGGGTCGGCCTCGTCACCGCCCTGGTCGGCGCGCCCGTCCTCGTCGTCCTCGTCCGGCGCCGGAGGGCGAGCGGCCTGTGACCACCGAACCCGTCCGGCCGCCCGCCGCCGCCCAGGAACCCGAACCCGCCATGACCCGCACCCGCACCGCGCCCCCCACCACCGTGGACCTCGGCCGCGCCAGTTGGACCTGGCGCCGGCTGGGCCTCGCGTACCTCATCGACCGGCGCACCGTGCTGGTCTGCTGCGCGCTGCTCGCCGCCGTGCTCGCCCTCGGCGTCCTGACCCTGGGCACCGGCTCCCGCTCGCTGACCGCGGGGCAGGTGCTGACCGCGCTGTTCGACCCGGACTCCGACCCCCGCAACCGACTCGTCGTCGTCACCTGGCGACTGCCCCGACTGCTGCTCGCCCTGCTGTGCGGGGCCGCCCTCGCGATCAGCGGCGCGATCTTCCAGTCCCTCACCAAGAACCCGCTCGGCTCCCCGGACGTGATCGGCTTCTCCGCCGGCTCCTACGCGGGCGCCACGGTCGTCCTGGTGCTGATCGGCGCCACCGACTACCTGACCGTGGCGGCCGGTTCGCTGATCGGCGGAGCGCTCACCGCGTTCGTCGTGTACGTGCTCGCCTACCGCGACGGGCTGCAACCGTTCCGGCTCATCATCGTCGGCATCGCCGTGGGCGCCGGGCTCGGCTCCCTCACCTCCATGCTGCTGCTGTCCGTCAACGCCAAGCAGGCCATGCTCGCCGCGAGTTGGGCCGCCGGCTCGCTCAGCGGACTGGGCTTCGAACAGTTCCAGCCGGCCGCCGTGGTGTTCGCCCTGCTGCTGGTGTGCGCCGTCTTCGTGGTGCGGCCCCTGACCCATCTGGAGATGGGCGACGACACCGCCCTCGCCCTCGGCGTACGGGGCGGACGCACCCGGCTCGCCGCGACCGTCGTCGGCGTCGCGCTCACCGCCCTGGTGACCGCCGCCGTCGGCCCCATCGCCTTCGTCGCCCTCGCCGCCCCGCAGATCGCCCAGCGACTGACCCGCAGCGCCACCACGCTGCGCCTCGCGCCGGTCGCGCTCACCGGGGCGCTGGTGCTGGTCGCCGCCGACTACGTGGCCCAACGCATCGACCTGCCCGTCGGCGTGGTCACCGTCTCCGTCGGCGGGCTCTACCTCGCCTGGCTCCTCGCCGGCCAGTACGCCCGCCGCCGCTGACCGCACCCCGACGCCCCCGTCCCGCCCCCGCTCCGAGGAAGCCGCATGCCCCCGACGACCGACCGCACACCCACCGCCGAGCCGGCGGCCCCCGCCCCCGAGGCACCCGCGGCCCGCCTGGAAGTACGGGACGTGACCCTCGGCTACGCCCGCCACCCGGTCGCCGAACACCTCGACCTGACCATCCCGGACGGCTCCTTCACCGTCATCATCGGCCCCAACGCCTGCGGCAAGTCCACCCTGCTGCGAGCGCTGTCCCGACTCCTCGCCCCCGCAGCCGGGCAGGTCGTCCTCGACGGCCGCCCGATCGCCGCCTACCGGGCCAAGGAGGTCGCCCGCCGCCTCGGACTGCTCCCGCAGACCTCCCTCGCCCCGGACGGCATCACCGTCGCCGAACTCGTCGCCCGCGGGCGCTACCCGCACCAGAAGCTGACCCGCCAGTGGACCGCCGACGACGAGCGGGCCGTCGCCGAGGCGATGGACGCCACCGCCGTCACCGACCTGTCCGGCCGGCTCGTCGACGAACTCTCCGGCGGCCAGCGCCAGCGCGTGTGGGTGGCCATGGTGCTCGCCCAACAGACCCCGATCCTGCTGCTCGACGAACCGACGACGTTCCTCGACATCGCCCACCAGATCGACCTGCTGGAACTCTTCACCGACCTGCACCGCGCCGGCCGGACCCTCGTCGCGGTCCTCCACGACCTCAACCACGCCGCCCGCTACGCCACCCACCTGATCGCCCTGCGCGACGGCCGGGTGGTCGCCGAAGGGCCGCCCGCGGACGTGATGACCGCGGAACTGGTGCGGGAGGTGTTCGACCTGCCGTGCCGGGTGGTGCCCGACCCGGAGACCGGCACCCCGCTGGTCGTGCCGCTGGCCCGCCGCCGGGACCCCGCGTGAACCACCCGCCCCACGACGCCCCGGCCCCGGACACCGCAGCCGCCACCCCCGGCGGGCTCTTCCGGCTCGTCCTGCTGCACGGCGGGCGCGGCGTCCGGCTCGCCCTCACCACCCTCGGCTTCATGGCGCACCAACTGTGCGAGGCGCTCGTCCCCATCGTCGTCGGCCTGGTCATCGACCGGGCGATCGCCCCCGGCGACCCGTCCGCACTGCTGCGCTGGTTGACCGTGCTCGCCGGCGTGTTCGTCGTCCTGTCGCTGTCGTACCAGCGTGCCGCGGCCTCCATGGTCACCGTCTACGGGTACGCCGAACACGAACTGCGGCAGGCCACCGTGACCCGGCTCCTCGACCCGCGCGGGCTGCGCCGCCGCCCGGGCCCCGGCGAGGCGCTGGCCCACGTCACCTCCGACACCTACCGGGTCGCCGGCGTGTCCTGGAGCGTCGTCGAACAGGCGGCCACGCTCACCGCGATCCTCACCGCGTCCGTCGCGCTGCTGCTGATCTCCGTGCCGCTGGGCATCGGCGTGATCGTCAGCACCGTCCTCGTCCTCGTCCTGATGCGTCGGCTGTCGATGCCGCTCGAAGCGCGCGGACACGCCGAACAGGGCTCCGCGGCCCGGGCCGGCGAGGTCGCCACCGACATGATCACCGGGCTGCGGGTGCTCGTCGGCATGAACGCCCGCGCCGAGGCCGCCGCCCGCTACCGCACCGCCAGCGACTCCTCACGCCGGGGCGCGGTCGCCGCCGCCCGGGCCGTCCTCGCGTACACCGGGCTGAGCGTGGCGCTGTCCGGGGTGTTCCTCGCCGCGCTGGCCACCGCCGCCGGACTGCTCGCCCTCGACGGACGGTTGACGGTGGGTCAGCTCGTCACCGTGCTCGGGCTCGCCCAGTTCCTCCAGGGCTCCCTGGCCCATGTGGGGACGTTCGCCGCGAACTGGTCCCACAAGCGCGCCTCCGCCCGCCGCCTCGCCGACCTCCTCAACGAACCGCCCGCCGCCCCCGGCCCGGACACCCCCGTCCCCGGCCCGGACGTCACCGCCGACCTGGTCTGGCACCCGCCCGGCCACGGCACCCCGGTGAAGATACCGACGGGCACCCTGGTCGGCGTCGTCCCCCGGCACCCCGCCCACGCCCGCGACCTCAGCGACCGCCTCGGTCACCGCGTGCCACCACCCCGCGGCGAACTCCTCATCGGGGGACGGGACGCCGCCGACCTCGGCCCCGACGGCGTCCGCGCCCACATCACCGCACCCCCGCACCACGGCAGCCTCTTCAGCGGCACCCTGCGCGCCAACCTCACCCCGCCCGGCGGCACCCCCGACCCGGTACTGCTGCGCGCCGCCGCCCTGGACGACGTGCTCGAACACCTCGGCGGACCCGACGCCGAGGTCGGCGAACAGGGCCGGCGCCTCTCCGGCGGACAGCGTCAACGGCTGCTGCTCGCCCGGGCCCTGCACGCCGACACCCCCGTCCGCGTCCTCGACGAACCCGCCACCGCCGTGGATCCGGTGACCGAACGCCGCATCGCCGAAGGACTGCGCGCACTGACCGGCACCACCGTGCTCATCACCACCAGCCGCATCCTGCTCTCCACCTGCGACCAGGTGATCGACCTCAGCGCCACGCCCGGCGACCCCGAGCCGAACGGAACACCCCGGTGACGCCCACCCCCCGCACCCCCGCCGGGCCGCTGCCCACCGCCACCCCGCGCCGGGCCCGCCGCGAGACCGCCCGGCGCCTCGCCCGGCACCGGGGGCGCCTGGCGACCACCGCGCTCGTCCTGCTCGCCGGCACGGCCGTCACCCTCACCGCCCCGCCCCTGCTCGGCCGGCTGGTCGACACGGTCGCCGGAGCGGACGCGGCCGGCACCGACCGCGCCCACGTCCTGACCCTGGGCGCACTGCTGGTCCTGGTCTCCCTGGTGGGCGCCGCCCTCACCTTCCTCGGCGGCCGGATGCTCGTCGGCCTGGTCCAGGACACCCTGGCCGCCCTGCGCGAGGACGTGTTCGAGGCGGCGGTGCACCTGCCCGCCGAAACCCTCGAAGCCACCGGCAGCTCCGACGTGGTCTCCCGGGTCACCGGCGACGTGGAAGCCATCTCCGAAGCCGCCTCCGACGTGCTGCCCACCCTCACCGGCGCGGCCCTCACCATCGGGCTGACCCTCGCCGGGCTGGCCGTCCTCGATCCGCGCCTCGCCCTCGCCGGCCTGGTGTGCGTACCGGTCCAGTGGTACGCGACCCGCCGCTTCCTCGCCCGCTCCCACCTCGTCTACGGGGACGTGCGCCGGCTGGAGGCCGACCGCGGACAGACCGTCATCGAGGCGGTGCGGGGCGCCGAGACGATCCGCGCCTACCGGTCCCAGGAGCACCACCTCACGGAACTCGCGACCCGCAGCACCCGGGCCGTCGTCCGCCAACGGGACGGCGTCGGCCTCGCCAACCGCTTCTACGGCGGCCTGCACGTCGCCGAGTTCCTCGGTCTGTCGACCATCCTGGCCACCGGCTACCTGCTACTCGACGCGGGGGCCGTCACCCTCGGCACCGCCACCGCCGCCGCCCTCTACTTCCACCGGCTGTTCGGCCCGATCGGGTCACTGCTCACCAGCCTCGACGACATCCAACGGGCGACGGTCGGCCTCGCCCGACTGATCGGCGTCACCGACCTCGCCCCCGCGCCCCCGCACCCCGAGCCGACACCCCCCACACCCCCGACGACCGGCGCCGCCCCGCCGCCGGTCTCCGTGTCCGGCGTCTCGTTCACCTACGCGGGCGCGAGCCGCCCGGCCCTGGACGACGTCACCCTGCACGTCCCCGGCGGCGCCACCGTCGCCCTGGTCGGCGCGAGCGGCTCCGGCAAGAGCACCCTGGCCCGGCTGATCGCCGGCACCGGCCGCCCCGACCGGGGACGCGTCACCGTCGGGGCGGACGACGCGCACCGCGCCCGCCGCACCTACCTGGTGACCCAGGAGGTCCACCTCTTCGGCGGCACCCTCGCCGACAACCTCACCCTGGCCGCCCCGACCGCCACCCCCGACGAACTCGCCCGCGCCCTCGCCGAGTCGGGGGCCGCGCGGGCCCTGCCCGAGGGCACCACCCCGGACACCGTCCTCGGCGGCCCGGACGGCACCCCCCTGGACGACGGCACCGTGCAGCACCTCGCCCTGGCCCGGGTGCTGCTCGCCGACCCGCCGCTGGTCGTCCTGGACGAGCCCACCGCCGAGTCGGGCCCCGCCACCCGCGCCCTGCTCACGGACGGACTGCGTCGCGTCACCCGGGGCCGCACCAGCGTGATCGTCGCCCACCGCCTCGAACAGGCCCGGGACGCCGACCACATCGTCCTCCTCAACTCCGGACGGGTCGCCGAGGAGGGCACCCACGCGCACCTGTTGTCCCTGGCGGGGGAGTACGCGGCCCTGTGGCAGGCGTACACGCAGGGCCAGCCCACCGCCGACACCCCGTCCCCCGAACCCTCCAAGGAGCACTGAACCATGACGATCCACCGCGCCACCGTGTCCCGCGTCCAGCGCCTCTCCGACAGCATGGTCCGCATCACGCTGACCGGCGGGGACGTGCCGGACTTCGTCTCGACGGGCGTGGGCGACGAGTACGTGCGCCTGTTCTTCCCGCACGGCCCCGACCGCCAGGACCTCTCCCTGCCCGTCACCACCGACACCGGCTGGGAGACCCCCGAGGGCCGCCCCACCGCCCCCATGCGCACCTACACCATCCGCGCGGTGCGCCCCGAGGACGCCGAGATCGACATCGACTTCGTCATCCACGACCACGGCGTCGCGGCCACCTGGGCGGCGGCGGCCCGGCCCGGCGACCCGCTCGGCCTGAACGCCCCCACCGGCCTCTACGACCCGCCCGCCGACCTCGCCCGCCAGGTGCTCGTCTGCGACCTGACCGGCCTGCCCGCACTGGCCCGCATCCTGGAGGACACCCCGGAGTCGGTCGTCACCCGGGCGGTCGTCGAGATCCCCGACGACGGCGCCCGGCAGCCGCTGCCCGAGCACCCGCGGGCCAAGGTCACCTGGACCCACGGCGGCAACGGCCACGGCCCGAGCCGCCTCGCGGACCTCGTCACCACGGCGCTCCCCGAGCACAGCGACCTCACGGGCACGTACATCTGGGTGGCCGGCGAGACCACCGCCCTGCGCAGCGTCCGCAAACACCTGCGCAAGACCCTGGCCCTGCCCACGGACCGCTTCAAGGTCGTCGGCTACTGGGCCCCGGGCGCCGACAGTTGGACCGAGCGGTACGAGGCCCTGCCCGAGGACGTCAAGGCGGAGCTGACGGCGCTGTGGGACGACCCGAAGGGCGATCTGGAGGACGTGACCATCGCCTACGAGGACCGGCTCACCGGCCTCGGCCTCTGACCGGCCCGGCCCCGCCCGAGGACCGTCCGACCGCCTTCGACGTGCGGTCGGGCGGCGGCCCGGACGGCGGGTCCGCGCGGCGAGCCCGTGCAACGAGCCCGTGCGGCGGGACTAGTTCACCCCTCCGAGCACGGCCCGCCCCGTCGCGCCGGCCGCGGCGAAGAACGGGACGAGGTCGTCGAGATCGCGTTCCTCCCGCCCCTCGTCCCAGTCGGACGCCCGCACGGTACGCGACCACCTCTCGGCCGCCAGGCCCTCCGCGACCTGCCGGACCTCGTCCGGGGGGAGCACGAACGCCGGTCCGTGGCGGAACCCGTACCCCTCGACGACCGCGCACCCCCGTCCGGTGGCCCGCGCCAGCCAGGGGAAGGCGGTCGGCCAGTAGCCCGCCCCGTGTTCGACCCGTGCGCGGTCCTCGGCGAGTTCGCGCAGGGTGCGCTGGTCGTGCCCGAACGAGTCGGCGACCGGCCGGAAACCGGGCAGGGCGTCCCCCTCGAAGAACAGCGCGTCGAGCACCGAGGGGCGGGTCCGCACCTCCTCCAGCAGCGACGGCGGGACCTTCACCAGGTGCAGCCACATCGACACGGGCGTCACGCTCCTCACCGTGGCCGCGGGGCGAGGGGGTTTCCCCGCCCCGCGGTCGTCACCGAAGTGACGGAACGAGAACGTACGGGTCACCGCACGCGCCTCAGGCACCGGCCGCCGGACGGGGCGCGCGCCGCATCGGCCACAGCTTCGGCCCGCCCCCGGGCAGTTCCGCCTCCGCGAGCACGGTGAAGCCGAAGTGCTCGTAGACGGGGATGTTGGACTCCTTGGAGGACTCCAGGTACACGGGCAGGCCCGCCGCATCGGCCCGGGCCAGCCCCGAGCGCAGCAACGCGGACCCGTGCCCCTGCCCCCGGGCGACCGGATCGGCGCCCACCACGGCCAGGTACCAGTGCGGTTCCGTCGGGGCGTGTTCGGCCGCCCCCTGGAGGGCCTCGCGGAACAGCGGCCCCCGCTCGCCGAGGACGTCCACCAGCTCCTGGAGGGTCTCCGCGTCGGGGAGCGCGTTCGCCTGCGCCTCGGGCGCCACCCAGCACGCGGCCGCCGCATCGGTGCGCTCGCACACGCCGTGGCGGGCGTAGTGCCGGGTGAAGATCGTGGTGAAGTAGCGGCCCAACCCGACCTCGCGGGTGGTCTCGTCGGGGAGGAACCAGCGCATCATCGGGTCGTCGGCGAAGGCGCCGGCCAGGGTGCGGCTGACCGTCCGGGCGTCGTCGAGCGTGGCCCTCTTGGGGGTGTTCGATATCGGCATACGGCCCATTCTGCACCTGTGATGATCTTCGTCGGCGGCGGGGCCGGACGCGTGCGCCGGGGCTACGGGGACGACCCTCAACCTAATTGTCAGACGGTATGACTAGTCTGTTCGACGTGGGAGGGGACGCATGACACAGGCGACGAACACCGCCACGCAAGGCGGGGACTCCGGTGGTCAATGGCTGCTTCAGCCAATCGGGGGGCAGGCCCTTCGAGGGCCGGCAAACTACGCCCACTCGGTCGAGGAGGGCATCGACCTCACCGATCCCCAGTACGCCGAGTTGCTGGGAGAGGAGGCGGATGCACTGGGGGAACTGTTCCGTGGGCGCCCGGCCCGGTTCTGGGGGTCGACGCGTGCTGCGTCGGAGGGGCATCCCAAGAACAGGGCGATCGACGGCACTCGACCCGGTGACGAGGTGCTGTTCCTCTCGGAAGGCTCCGCCATCGCCCGGGCCACAGTCGTCCTGAAGTTCCGGAACCGAGCCCTGGCGGAGAAGATCTGGGGGCTGGACGGACAAGGCAGGCCGTGGGAGTACATGGTCGCGGTTGACGACGTCGTGCGGCTCGCCCTTCCGATCCGGAACATCACGGAGGCGCTCGGCTGGCGGAAGACCTACGTCCAGTCCCTCACCCGGCAGGTGGATGACCAAGCGCTGCGCATCCACGAACTCCTTGCTCGACGCACGCCCGTCGTTCCGTCTTCAGGCCGCGGCGCATCCGGTCTCACCCGTGATGACTTGGTCCAGGCCATCAAGGGGCTCAGGGGTAGCACCGGATCGAAGAGCCCTGCACGTCATGAACCGCTTGCCCTGCTCTGGGCTGTCGGGCGACTGGTCGCAGGGCAGGATCGCCTCGCTTCCTGGGCCGAGTTCCAGGAGGGGCTCGGGCCGTTGCTTGAGGAATTCGTCGGCGACGACCTGCGCAGAACGCCCGTGCATCCTTTCTGGCACCTCCGAACCAGTGGGCTGTGGGAAGTGCACGGTGTGTCCGAAGACGGGTTCAGGCCCTCGGGCGAGGCACTGGGCGAAGCTCAGGCGGGCTTCAGCGCGGATGCAGCCAGACTCCTGAAGAAGGCCGGAACCCGTGCCCGGGCGGTCGCTCTTCTGTGCTCCACCTACTTCGATGGCAACGATTTGAACAGGGCCGCGCTGCTGGAGCGGACCGGACTCGGCGGCTACGCCAGTGCCAGTGGTGACGCTCCATCCGGAAGCACCTCCGGCGGCCGTGGTTCCCGCACCGTCTCGAGCCCCGACCGCGACCGGGACAAGGCGGATTTGGTAAAGATCATTTACCAGCACGAGTGCCAGGTGTGCCAGGAGGCGCTGGAAACTCGGGACGGTTCCTACAGCGAGGCCGCTCACATCCAGGGCCTGGGCAGCCCACACTTCGGTGTCGACCGCTTGGAGAACCTGCTCTGCCTCTGCCCCAACCACCACAAGCAGTTCGACAGGTTCGGCATCTACATCGACGAGGACTGGTCGGTACGGATGACGACGACCCGCGAAGCGAAGTGGCAGCTCAGGATCCTTCCCGAGCACCAGATCAACTCGGAGTACGTCGCCTACCACCGAGACCTGTGTCTCGCGAGCTGGTAGACGACTCGCACGTGTGAGTCGCCGGCGGACAGCGAATCAGAACGGAACGGAATCGCAGGTAACCGCCGATGCGTTCGGCCGGCGGGTTTCGTTCGAGCCGGCCTCACACGACCACTCCCTCACGTGGCTTCTACCCGGTGTGCCCTCGTTCTGGCGCGGGCGACAACCGTACATGGAGATCTTCTGTGGCCTTCTTGCGTATGTCCGCCCGCGATCTCAGGATCACTGATCCCGAGTTGCTGGCCGAACGGTTGGCGGAGCGATCCCGTTCCGTGCTCTTCCGTGAACCACCGGGGGGCGAGCGACGAGCATGGCGCAACAGCCTTCCCGTACTTGCGCAAGCGCTGTGCGACGCAGGGCTGCAGGAAGTGGAGGTCCTACTCGAGTACCAGATGCCGTTGAGCAGCCTGCGTGCGGATGCCGTGTTGGCCGGCACGCATCCGGACACGGGTAAACCCTCATACGTGGTAATCGAGCTGAAGCAATGGGAGGAGGCACGGCTGGTACCCGGCACGGAGGACCTCTGCCTGCTTCCCTCGGATCGCCACCAAGCCCGTCTCCACCCGGTCGCACAGGTGCGCCAGTACTGCGACTACCTGCGCGACTTCACTGCCGTGCTGGACGACGCGAACAGTCATGTCACCGGCGTCGCCTACCTCCACAACGCCCAAGACCGGAACGTCATCGAACTGCTGGGAATGGGCGATGAACGAGCGAGCCTCTTCACCGGTAGCTCCCGCGGTGAACTCATTCGGCATCTGCAGAACCAGATCTCTCCGCTCGACGGGGCTCTCGAGGCCGACGCTCTCTTGGACAGCCCCGCCATTCCCGGTCAGCAGCTCATGCGGGTGGCTGCCGGCGAGATCCTCGGCGGCGGCAATTTCCGGCTCATGGACGAGCAGCAGGTCGCGGTTTCCCTGGTGAAGCGCGCCATCGGCATCTCGCGACAGTCGGATCGCAAGGAGGTCATCGTCGTCTCCGGGGGCCCCGGATCGGGAAAGAGCCTGATCGCCCTGCACTTGATGGGGTATCTCGGCAGGAACGGACGCAGCGTCGTCCACGCAACGGGTTCCAAGTCCTTCACCACCACCCTGCGCCACGTCGTCGGGCAGAAGAACAACGGAGTGGCGAAACTCTTCCGCTACTTTCTCGACTTCCGCAGCGCGGAGAAGAACGCGCTCGACGTCATCATCTGTGACGAGGCGCACCGGATCCGTCACCAAGCGGGCAAATCCAACTCCCCCCACGTCCACAGGAACATGCGAAGTCAGGTCGCGGAACTCATCGATGCTGCCATGGTTCCGGTCTTCCTCCTCGATGAGCACCAGGTCGTTCGGCCCGGCGAAATGGGCAGTGTCAGAGAAATCAGTGAGGCTGCCGCGATACGGGGATGCACCGTGCGCCGGGTCAACCTCAACGAGCAGTTCCGCAGTGGCGGCAGCCGTGCCTATGAAGAATGGGTCCTGCGCCTGCTGGGACTGGAACTCGGTGGGCCGGTGTGCTGGAAGCCCGAGCCCAACTTCGAGTTGCTGCTCGCTGACAGCCCCCAGCAGCTGGAGACCCACCTCCGCCGGTGGCAGGACGCGGGATCCACCGCCCGCATGACCGCAGGTTTCTGCTGGCCGTGGAGCGACCCGCTTCGGGACGGCACCCTTGTCGACGACATCGTCATAGGCGACTGGCGTCGGCCGTGGAACGTCAGGGGCGAGCGTGAGGTGTCCGGCGGACCGCCTTCCTCGCTGTGGGCCACGGAGCAGGGCGGTATCGGCCAGGTCGGCTGCATCTACACGGCGCAGGGATTCGAGTACGCCTGGAACGGAACCATCTTCGGGCCCGACCTGGTGTGGCGTGACAACGGATGGCAGGCCGTGAAGGAGAAGTGCGAGGACAGCAGCCTGGAACGAACGACCCCTCAAGAGTTCTCACGCCTCATACGCAACCGGTACAAGGTGCTCTTGACGCGTGGACTGGCCGGAACCGTCCTGTACTCCACCGATCCCGAAACGCAGGCCAAGTTCCGCACGCTCATCCCGGGGGTCATGGCTCCGTAGCAACCCGAGCCGGGCAGGCGGTGTCCACGCTCACCGGCGCGGACGCAACGCACCCCGACAATCGCGGGGATTGTGTAGGTGAGGCCACCTTTGGCACGGGAATGCGCCACAGCCCCTGAGTAGCCCCCCGTGGTCCACCGAGTGGGCGGACCGGACAAGGCGTCCCCTCGACCCGATTCCGGACCGTCACTCCTCACCGCGTACGTCCGCGACCAGCCGACGAGCGCCCGCTGGCTGCCGCACGCCCACGAGGTCACGGGGGCTGATCTGGGTGCTCTCAGCGCGAGGTGCACGACTCGCACGTGATGCGCTCGACCCGGGTCGGGATGACGTACCTGCGGACGGTGTCCCGGCTCATCCGTCCGCCGTGCGGATGAGCCGCGCGCTGATCGAGATGCTGCTCCACCTGAACGACACCCCGATGCGCGAGGAGGAACGGCTGCGCGTCCAGTAGGTGTGCATCGACACGGTGCGCAGCTCGCACCTCCACAACCCCGGGCTGCCGGTGCCCGACGATCCGCGTATCCGGACCGTCACCCGCGCGATCCTCGCCGATCCGGCGGGCGACCGGTCGCTCGGGCAGCGGTCGGTGTGCACGGGGTCGAGCGCGAGCACCATCACGCGCGCCTTCGCCGAGTCGACCGGGATGAGCTTTGGGCCGACCGAAGCGGGCACGGCGACTCGTGGACGACACCGATGCCGTGCTGGAGAAGTGACGACGTGCCCGGCACCCCCGCCCGCATCCACCGGGCGCTGGTCACCCGCGTCGAAGCGCTCGGCCCCGGCCTGATCCGGGTCACGCTCGGCGGCGGCGACCTGACCGACTACCCGACCACGGGTTCCCCCGACGCGTACGTCCGACTGTTCCTCCCGGACGCCCCGGACGGGGAACCGTGGCGGCCCCGGGTCCACGGGCGGGGGCTGGGAGTACGACGACGGCGTCGTACCGTCCCCGACGCGCACCCACGCCATCCGCGCGCACCGGCCGGCGAGGTGGACATCGACTTCGTGCGCCACGACGACGGACTCGCCGCCGAGTGGGCCGGGGCGGTGCTCCCCGGCGGGGCCGTCGGGATCAGCCGCCCCTTCGCCCAGTTCACCGTGGACCCGTAGATGCGCCGCCTCACCCTGGTGGCCGACGCCACCGCACTGCCCGCGGTCCAGCGGATCGCGACCCAGGTGCCGTCCGACGTCGAGGTGCGGCTGTTCTGCGAGGTCGTGCACGAGGACGACGCGCATCTGCCGGACGGCGACCGGGTCCGCGCGGTCTGGCTTCCGCGCAGCGGCAACGGCCTCTTCCCGAGCCGGGTCGCGGAGGCGTGCACCGAGGTCGAGGTCGCCTTGGACGGTTCCGAGACCGTCTGGGTCGCCGGGGAGGCCGCGATGACCCGGGCGGGTCCGCGCACTCCTGCGGCGCACCCGTGGCCTCCCCGCCGCGAACCACCACGTCGTCGGCTACTGGAGCGAAGGCGAACAGGGCCGGCGGGAACAACGGTTCGACGCGCCACCTCGCGTCCGGCGCACCGCGCTGATGGGGCAGGGGCACAGCGATCCCGGGCCGCGCAGACCGCCAGGCCCCGGCCCCACCGGACGTCGACCTCGCTGATGCCGGCCCCCGAAGCAACCGCGGACGGCCACCCCGCCCGCGGACGCTAGGGCCTCGCGACACACGTCGACGCGGCTCGCCCGTCGCTCGCTCTCGTTCGCCAGGCGCGGCGCGCACTCCACGGCGTACCTGTCGTGAGGGCCGTCATCGACGTCGTACGGCAAGAGCAGCAACAGCGCGCCCCACAGCCACAGGAGCCCCGCCACCAGCAGGCAGATTCCCCGCCCCCGCATCCGCTGTGCCTTGGAACGGAAGTCGAAGTCGTACCGCGCCGGCCGCATGACGAAGGAAGCCAGCAGCGGGTGTTCCCGCGTGGCTACTGCCGGATCGCCGCCCGGATGCGCCGAGCCGGACCACCGGGCACGTCCTGCGGGGGCGCCCGATCTCCCGAACCACGCCGGAGTCCGGACACCTGGTGGACGGGTGCACCAGAATCACCGTGGGGCCGATCAACCGGTGGCCGTCAGGGGGAGGGCCGCGACGCGGGCCCGAGTGGGAGGGACCGAGGCTCCGTGGCGCCCCGGTCCCGGCCGCGATCTGAGCGAGGAGTGACCATGGACGACGAGATACAGCTGATCAGCGACGGCGACGGCCTGACGCTCCTCGGGAACGAGGCGACGATCGACCGCTTCCTCATCTCCGAGGGACTGCGACCGCAGGACCTCGGACGACGACGGTTCGGACCCGCCCTCGGCAGCGCGGCCGGCGCCGCGCAGACGGGTTCCGACCTGGCGGCCCACTCGGGCCGCTGGGTGAAGCTGACCAAGGAGTCCGCGCGGCTCGTCGACAAGCACGGGCTGAGGGAGAGCGCCACCACGGGCCTCAAGACAGGTGTGCTGAAGGGCGACAAGGGGCAGATCAAGGGGTTCGTCCAGTTCGCCAGGAGCGGGGGGCCGCTGCGGACCAACCCGGCGGTGCTGGCCAACGCGGCGGCGGTCATGACGCAGCTCGCGATGCAGCAGACGATGGACGAGATCACCGACTACCTCGCCGCGATCGACGAGAAGGTCGACGACCTGCTCCGGGCCCAGAAGGACGCGGAGTTGGCGAAGGTGATCGGGGCGCAGCTCCTCATCGAGGAGGCTCTGACCATCAGGGAACAGGTGGGCCGGGTCTCCGAGGTCACGTGGTCGAAGGTGCAGAGCGCCCCGGAGACGATCGCGGCGGCCCAGGTGTACGCACTGCGTCGACTCGACGCCCTCGCGGAGAAGCTGGAGCGCAAGGCGAAGATCGGTGAGCTTGCGGTGGCGGCCAAGGAGGTCGAGTCCAAGGCCCCGGAGTGGCTCGCCGTGCTGGCCCGTTGTTTCCAACTCCAGGACGCGGTCGCCGTGCTCGAACTCGACCGGGTACGGGACACGGCGCCGGAGGAACTGGACCGGCACCGCCAAGGGGTGCGGATCGCCCGGCGCAACCGGCTGGACCTCATCTCCCGCAGCACCGAACGTCTGGTGGCCCGGATGAACGCGGCTGCCGACGAGGCCAACGCGAAGGTGCTGCTGCACCCGGGCAAGTCGCCGGCCGTGGTCCAGTCGACCCAACAGGTCGTGACCCGGGTCGCCGGCTTCTACGAGCCGCTCGGGATCGAGTCCGGTCGCCCGCCATCGGAGACACGACGGTGGGCGACCGCGGCGGCGGAGGCGCGGGACAAGGCCCTGGAGTCGGGAGCGAAGGGGGTCGGCGCCGCACGGAGCCTCGGCAACGAGACCCTCGACCGCGCCGGTTCGGTGAAGGACAAGCTCTCCAGCTCGCTCGCGGAACGAGCCCGTCGCCGACGCGAGGCGGGGAACGGGCACGAGGAGTCGGGCGCCGCGGACGCTGATCGCGCGCCGCGGCCCGGAAACCCCGCCGACGGCACGTGCGCCGAACCACGACGGGATGAAGGAACGATCGACGAAGTCAGGCTGAGGCCCGGCAGGACCGGAGGGTCTTTGACCGTTCGGTTCGCTGTGATCCACCTCTACGCTCCGCCGGGCCAACCGCTCACCGTCCGACTCGCGGTGAAGGCGGACGGGGAGCAGAAGCACACACTGGCCGTGGGGGACTCCTTCCTCGTGGGTGCGGAGACGTGGAAACTCGACCGGGTGGAGGGTCTGGAGAGCAAGGAATGGGTCGTGATCCTGCGGAAGGTCGGATGAGAGAGCAGGGTTGCCCTCGCCGCGACGGCACGGCGTTTCCTTCAGCACGGTCCCGGAGTGGAGAGAGCCCATGGCGAAGTCCGAGTTCTACGTGTCCGCCGATGTGGAGGCCGACGGCCCGATTCCCGGTCCGTTCTCGATGTCGAGCTTCGGTCTGGCGGTCGCGGGGGTCCACGACGGGGCCGGGTTCCGGGCTCTGGACCCCGCCGAGCGGACCTTCTACGCCGAACTGAAGCCGATCAGCGACGCCTACGACCCGGAAGCCCTGGCGGTCGGCGGGTTGGACCGCGGTCGGCTGACGCGGGAAGGTCAGGACCCCGCCCGGGCCATGAACGCCGCGGCGGCCTGGCTGGCAGCCGCGGCCGACGAGTTGGCCGCGACGCCGGTGTTCGTCGCGTACCCGCTGGGCTACGACTGGATGTGGCTGTACTGGTACTTCATGCGGTTCGCCGACGGCGGTTCGCCGTTCGGGCACTCCCGCTGCCTGGACCTCAAGACGCTGTACGCCGCCAAGGCCGAAGTGGCGATCAGCGGGGCGACGAAGCGGTCGATGCCGAGCCACCTGCTGTCGTCCCGCCCGCACACGCACCACGCCCTCGACGACGCGATCGAGCAGGGCGAACTGTTCCAGAACCTGATGCGCTGGCAGGCGTAACCCCGACCGCCCCCGGGCCGCCCCCTTCAGCTCGCCGCCCCGGGGCCTGGGTCCGTCGGCGCGTCAGCCGCGGTCCGCCGGCTGCCAAGTCGCCCGGACCAGGGCCCGTTCGGTGCCGGCGAGGTAGACGGCCGCGGCGAGCCAGGCGCGGGCGTACGCGTCGGGGTCGGCCTCCTCGGTGCGACCGAAGACGTCACGGCCGCGCCGGTCCGCCTCCGCGGCCAACTCCGTCAACAGGTCGGCTGCCGCGCGGAATCCGACCCGTCGCAGGGCCGCGGCGGCTCCGGCACGGTCGCCGTCGCGCGCGGGTTGGGCGACGGCTCGACGGCCGCCCGACACGGCGACCTCGACCAGCCGCCGCAACCGCCACAACGGTGCCTCCGCCACCGCGTCCGGCGGGACGCCGGGGAGCCCGGCCGTCTCCGGCAGCGCGTCACCGGGCGGCAGATGGGCGCCTTCGAGACGGTCGTAGCCCAGGTCGGCATGGCCCGACCACTCCTCCGGCAGCCGCAGGGTCGTCGGGCCGCCGTCCGGCAGCGGCCCGACGGCCAGGGGTCTGAGCGTGGCGGCGCGGTCGGGGTCCGGACGGCCGACGACGCGCAGCCGCAGCCCGGGACGGGACGCCAGCCGACGCAGGTTCGCGGTGTGCGCCAGCTCGGGATGGCCGTGGGCCGGCAGCAACCGGATCAGCAGGCCGTCCCGGTCCGCCCCGCCGGGCAGCAGCTCCCGTGCGAGGACGTGGTCGTGGGACGCTCCGACGATGACCAGATCGCAGCCGATCAGTTCACCGGCCGGTTGCCGCGCCTGCTCGGGGTCGCTCACCGGTGCGTTCCCGAGCCCGTCGCCCACGGCCTCGGAGAGGGGCCGCGCGAACAGGGCGGCCAAGGGCCCCGAGGTCCAGGACCGGCCCGGGACCGGCGTCGCCCGGACTCCCTTGCCCGCTCCGAGACGGCCGTCCGACGACAGGGTCGCCCCCGAGACCAGCAGCCCACCGCGCGAGAGCCGGGCGTGATCGAGACTGCCCGAGCCCAGTGCGACCGTGGCCGTCGCGGCACCGCGGGCCCGGGCGGAACCACCCGGTTTGACGTCCGCGACGCTGAACCAGCGTCCGTCGTCGGCGATGACGTGCGTGACCACCCCGCCGAACCCGGTGGCCGAGACCACCGGCTCCCGGCACACTCCGTGGACGCGCAGCGCGCCTTCCGGGCGGTAGGCGCGGCGGGCGGACCCGATCCATGCCGGGTCCGGCTCGGGACCGGTCAACAGGGCAGTGGTCAGGAGGAGTTCACGCAGGTTGTCGACCAGGTCGGCCAACCGGTGGCCGTCCTGGCGGGAGCGGACGCCCCGCAGTCCGCGCACCACCCGCAGCGCCGCGCCCTCCGCGCGGTACAGCCCGGCGAGTCGCGCCGAGTGCGAGGCCCGCAGCAACTCCGCCTGCGCGACCGCACCCGCCGCGGGCACCCCGGCTGCCAGCACCGCCACCGCGGCGGCCCACAGGGCGCGGGCGGCGGCCAGTTGCGTGGTCGAGAGGTCCGTCTGCGCGGAGGCCCCCGGGGGCTGCGCGGCTGACGCGGCGCCCGGTTCCGCCCCGGCGCCCCCGCCGGTCGCCGCAACCCCGCCGGTCGCCGCAACCCCGCCGGTCGCCGCAACCCCGCCGGTCGCCGTAGCGGGGTCGGCCGTCGTGCCGGAGCCCGTCGTCGTGCCGGGATCGGCCACCGGGTCGGCGGGGGGCACCTGGTCCGCCTCGGCCACCGGGCAGGCGCTCAGCACGGCGGCACGGTGCAGGCACCTCGGCGCCAGCAGACAACTGCACACCGCCTGCTCGGCTTCGGTGACCGCTCCGGAAGGACCGGGAGTGAGGACGACCTCCGCGTCCGCACCGCACCGCACCCGCCGCTCGGCGCCCGCCACGACGACGGGAACGGCCGCACAGGTCTCCACGGCGGCGTCCAGCTTCTTGCGCAGCCGGGAGGTCAGAGCCGCCACGGCGGCAGCGGTCACCTCGGGTGCGGCCGGGGGAAGTTCGGGGCTCATCGGGACTCTCCGCGGAGGCGATCGCCCACCCAGCGGGCGAGGGCGAGGGGACTGAGGGCGGCAACGGGCATGCCGGCGGCGACCAACTGTTGGGCGATGGGCACGGAGTAGCGCGGGCTGCCGGTGTCGTCCAGCGCGGCGCAGCCCAACAGGTGCACCCCGGAAGCCGCGAGGGCCCGTACCTCGCCGAGCAGCCCGCCGAGCGGGTAGCCCTCCTCGAAGTCGCTCACCACCACCACGAGGGTCCGGCTCGGCACCGTCACCAGGGAGCGGGCGTGGGCCAGGCCGGCCGCGATGTGGGTGCCGCCGCCCACGCGCACCTCCAGCAGCAGGGACAACGGGTCGTCGACCCGGTCCGTCAGATCGATCACGTCCGTCGAGAACGCCAGGAAGTGCGTGCTGAGCGTGGGCACGCCGCCGAGCACGGCCGCGGTCAGCGCCGACCAGATCACGGAAGCCTCCATGGACCCGGACACGTCGACCACCAGGATCAGCCGCCAGTCCGCCTCCGTGCGCGAACGGGTGCTGAACACCGGCCGTTCCGGAACCACCAGGGTGCTGCCGTCGGCTCTCCTACGGGCGTGGACGAGGTTGGCCCGCAGGGTGCGCGGCAGGTCGATCCGGCCTCCCGGACGGCGGGTCGGGCGAGGAGTGGCGAGCCCGGTCAGCGCCGGACGCATCCGGGTGGCCAGCTCCTTGGCGAGTTCGTCGACCAGCCGGCGTACCAGCGGGCGCAGCCGGGCGAGTTGCTGCTCCGGCAGTCCGCCCGCCAGCGACAGCACGGACGTCAGCAGATCGACGGACGGACGCACCGCCCCGGGGTCGAGTTCGGTCAGCACGTCGCTGCGCCCTTGGTCGGCGGCGCGCGCCAGGACCTCCTCGCGCACTTCCGCGCCGAACAGCGCCTGGAGTTCCTCGGCCCACTCGCGCGCGGTAGGGAAGGAGGTGTCCTGTCCGCCGCCGCGACCGCCTTCCCGGCCCAGGTCCGCGGAGCCTTCGCCGCGGCCCGTGCCGTACAGCTCGTCGAGCGCGTGCGCGTATCGACGGGCGTCCGTCGGGAGCCGGTCGTGTTCCCTGCCGAGCAGCAGACGCCACCGGTCCGTCGCCGACAGACGCGGTACGCCGTCGCGCGGCTCGTCCGTGCCGGACCCGCGCGGTATCGCCGCGTGCGTGGCGTCCGCGGCCCCGGCGGCCGGTGCCTCAGCAGCCCGTGCCTCAGTAGCCCGTGCCTCGGTGGCGAGCGCCCCGCTTGCCAGCGCCTCAGCGGCCGGCGTTTCGGCGGGCCGGTGCGGCGGGGGCGTCGGCCGCAGGGAGGCCGCCGCCGAACGGCCGACCTCATCCGCCGCCGTCCACAGGGCCAGGAGCTGCGGGGAGGCGCCCAGCGCGAGGTCGAGACGGTCGCCCAGCCGTTCCGTCACGGTGTGCAGCAGCCGGTCGCGGCCTGCCGGGGTGAGCGTGTCGAAACCACCGCGCAGCGCCGGCAGCCGGTCCAGGAAACCCCGGTCGTCGAGCGAGTCGATCCGGTCGAGCAGCGGGTCGAGGGCGGTCGGCGCCGACTGGAGCAGCGGCGCGGCCCCGGTCAGCAGTCCGACGAGCCGGCGGGCCAGCGCGCGCCGTGCGTCGGGACCGGTGGCCGTGTCGATCCAACCGGCGGCCCGGGCGCCGAGCGTCTCGGCGTCCTCCAGGTCGAACAGGACCCGGCAGGCCAGAGCGGCGCCCTGGACGAGGGGGGAGGCATCGTCCGCGAGGCGGGCCAGGGCCTCGTCCATCCGCAGCCCCAGGCGGAGTTCACCGGCCCGCGCGGCCAGGGCGACCAGCGCGGCGGCCTCCTGCGGGTCGTCGCTGCCCGCCAGCCCCGGCAGGGACCGTACCGCCGACTCCAGGAGGTCGGCGGCGAGCGAACCCGCCGTCCGCCTGCCCGCGGGCGTCGTGCCGGGCAGATGCCCCCGGCGCAGCGCCTCCAACAGGTCCAGTCCGGTGAGGATCTCGGGGATCGTCGCGGACGCGGGCAGCACCTCGGCGGCCTCGGCCAGCCGCTGGGCGACCAGCGCGGGCAGATCGCAGCGCGCGGCGTCCCGAAGCCCCGTCAGGACGAGGGCGCAGGTGGGGCCGCCGTCGGCCGACTCCCTGCGGAAGGTCTCCCGCAGGGTGCCCTCAGCCGCCAGCGCGGCGGTCACGCCGCGCACCCCGGCCAGGTCCAGCCGGACCGGCACGGCGGGGACCCACGACAGCCGCCACCGTGAGGAGAGCGCGGCGGCGTCGCCCGTACCGGCCACCGCCACCGGCTCGCCGTATCCCACCCCGCACACCTCCAACCGGCGCAGGAGGATCTCGCGGCGGTGGTCGAGGGCCGAACGCAGCGGGTCGAGTCGTTGTTCGCGCGGCGCGGGGTCGTCCGGTCCCGGCAGCCGCAGGGCGGCGAGTTCGGCCTCGACGGACGGCCCGAGCCCGGAGCGCGGTGTGCCCGGCGCGACCCGGCCGCGCTCGGTGCCGACCAGGACCACTTCCAGGGCCCGCGCCAGAGCCCGGCCCCGGCCGAGCGGTTCGCCCTGACCCAGGACCACCGTGAGGGCTTCGAGGAGTTCGCTGCGGCCCGGGGCCGGCAGTCCGCGCAGCCGGGCCAGGTCACCGGCCACGCGCAGCGTCTCACGGGCCTCGCCCGTCCCTGCCGTGTGCCCGGCCGCCCGCAGCTCCCGGCACACCCGGGTGATCGCCCCGGCCGCGGCGTCGTGCAGCAGCTCGGGATCGCCCCCGGCGCCGAACACCGCCTGCTGCCACTGCGGATCGCGGATGCCTGCGGGATAGCCGGACCGGGAGTCCAGCAGGTCGAACGCGTACGGCACCAGGGAGGTGACGACGGCGGACGGGTCCCCCGGCCGCACCGTTCCCGGCGCTGCGGCACCGCGCGTCGCCGCCCCCTCCACGGTCGCCGCCCCTTGCGCGGTCGGCGCCCCCGGCACGCTCGTGCCGTCGGCCAGCGCCGGGGCGTGGAAGGTGCCGATCACCGCGGCGACCCGCCGTCCACCCGCCGCCGCGAGGGCGATCGTTTCCCGCATGTGCGCCTCGCGTGCCAGGTCCACGGCGGACACCCCGCCGGACGACGCGGCGTCCTGGCGCAGCGCCCAGCCGACGCCCAGCGCGGCCCGGCGCAGCACCTCGGGAGCACAGCCCGGGGCGCGCACCTCCACGCTGCGGTCCCACAGGTCGTCCCCGGCACGGCCGGTCCCGGCGGCGGTGAGCGCCTGTGCGAAGGACGTGGGCGCGGGCCGGCCGGCGGGTTCGGCGACCGCCTCGCGAGGGTCCCCGCCCGCATCCGGGTCCGCGCCGCCCCAGCGTGCGTCGGCCATCGGTAGATCGCAGCAGACGACCTCCACGCCCCGCTCCCGCGCCCAGCGGACCGCGGCGAGTTCGGGGGAGAAGTCGGCGAACGGGTAGAAGCCGAGCCGCCCGCCCTGCGCGGCGCCCGCGAGCGCGACCGGCGCGACGGTGCCGGGCGCCCCGAGGTGAGCGAGCCACGGCTGGAAGTCGGCCGGCAGTTCCACGCACACCACGTCGGCGCCGGCCGCGTCCAGCAGCGCCGGCACGGCCGCGGCGAGCGCCGGGCTGTGGTGCCGTACGCCCAGCAGGTACGGCACCGCGGAGCCGGCGAGCGCGTCGAGCGCCACCCGCGGATCCGCTACGGGAGCCACCCGCGGATCCGCCACGGGAGTCGCCCGCGAGTCCTGGACGGGTGCGGCCTCCGGTTCCTGAGCGCGTGTCACCGGAGGTTCTCCCGCAGGTCCCACAGGCGGCGCCAGGTCGGCGAACCGTCCTCGGCGCGGCGGCGCACGGGGCCGTCCCAGTACCCCAACAGGCGCGCGTGGTCACCGGGATCGTCCTTGCGGACCACGCCCAGCAGATGACCGGGGACCAGGTCCAGACAGTCCCCGGCGGGCAGATAGGCGGCGGACACCCCGAGGGAGACGGCGACCTGCACCGCCTCCGCGGTGGACATCACCGTGCCGGGCCGCTCCACGTCCCAGCCCTCGGCCGAGCGCCCGGCCCGCAGGTCCCGGAAGACGGTCACCAGGACGTCGAGCACCGCGTCGTCGACGGCGAAGGCCGCGCCCGCCCGTTCGACGGCCGCGACGGCCTGCCGCTTGACGAGCGCGGTCTCGGCCTCGACGTCCGGGATCGGGAGCACCGTCTCGAAGTTGAAGCGGCGCTTGAGCGCGGCGGACATCTCCGACACGCCGCGGTCGCGCAGGTTGGCGGTGGCGATGACGGTGAACCCGGCAGCGGCGGCCACCTGGGCCTCGGCGGTGCCGGACAGCTCGGGCACGCTCATCCTGCGGTCGGAGAGGATCGAGACGAGCGCGTCCTGCACCTCGGGCAGGCAGCGGGTGATCTCCTCGACGCGCGCCACCCGCCCCGAGCGCATCGCGCTGAGGACCGGCGAGTCCACCAGGGCTTGGGCAGTGGGTCCTTGGGCCAGGAGGAGGGCGTAGTTCCAGCCGTAGCGCAGGGCGTCCTCGGTGGTGCCCGCGGTGCCCTGCACGGTCAGTGCGCTGGTGCCGCAGACGGCCGCCGACAGCAGCTCCGAGAGCAGCGACTTGGCCGTGCCCGGCTCGCCCACCAGCAGCAGACCGCGTTCGCCGGCGAGCGTGACCACGCACCGTTCCACCAGGGCGCGTTCGCCGACGAACTTCGGGGCGATGACGAGCTGGCGGGGCAGCGTCCCGTGGGGCTCGGGCAGGCGGAGGGGATCGCCGGCGCTGCCGCAGACGAAGGTGATGACGGAGCGGGGCGTCAGCAGCCAGCCGGGCGGACGCGGGCCTTCGTCATGGGCGGCGAGGAAGGCGAGTTCCGTGGCGTGACGCTCTTCGGCGGGCAGCGTCTGCCGGGGCGGAAGTGCCGTCGCCGTCTGGGTGAGGGGCATGGATGTCCTTGCTGGGTAGGTCGGGTCGGCGTCGAAGATCCGGTGATCGTCGACGGGCGGGGGAGTCGGGCGGGGCCGGGGGCACCGGTGGTGTCCGGTGCCCCCGGCACGACGTCCGCCGATGGCGGCGCCTCGTGTCGGTCAGCGGCGGCGGCCCCGCCGCACCTTCAGCTCCTCGAACCGGGGCGCGTCGCCGTCGAGGACCCGCTGCCAGGCCCTGCGGTACAGGTCGGCGACCGGTTCCGTCGGCACGATCACACCGAACGAGACGTGTTCGCCGTGGACCACGTCGAACAGCGGCAGCTTCCAGCGCTCCAGCGGGACCCGGGGCGCCGGCTGCTCGGCCCAGCCGCCGGGCAGGAAGAGGGAGCGGCCGGCCCTGGTCCGGGTGGCCTGGACCACGAGGTCGGTGGCGGCCAGTTCGGCACGGGCCGCCTTGAGCCGGGCCGGCTTCCAGCCCGTCCACCGGGCGGTGGTCCGGTCGGTCGGGTCGGGCATGGCGAGCAGCATCAGGTACAGCGTGGCCGCGTCCTCGCCGAGCCCGTGCTCCTTGGCTGCCTCGGTGACCAGGTCGGGCACGGAGCGGCCCGGGTCCTGCGGCCACCAGGTGCCGGCCTGGTCGCCCTCGCCCCCGACCGGGTCTCCGGGGTCGGCGAGGAGGGCCGCGAAACGCGGGTCGGACAGCAGCCGCAGGGCGACCTCGGCCGGGTACGGGTGGCCGTCGACGCGCGTGGCGGGCAGATGGGGGTCTTGGCCGGCCTCGTCGAGGAGGTCGACGCGGATGCCCGGGGCGGGCTGGTCGTCGTGGGTGGCGAGGACGACGGCACCGTAGCGCTCGAACCCCGGGCCGGTCTCGGTGGGCGCACCCGCGGCCTTCCGGAACTCGGGGAGGTTGATGTAGCGGCCGAGGTCGAGCAGGAGGCCGGGGGCCGCCAGCCGTGCCCGCACGGCGGTGAACGCGGCCGGCAGCGCGGCGCGGACCGGGTCGCCCGCGGGCAGCCGGTGGGCGAGCCAGGCCGTGAGGGCCACCGTGCTGACCAGGGTCGACACGGTGAACCCGGCTTCGTCGCCGACGGGCCGCACCCGGTCGCCGTTGACCTCCCAGCGCAGATCCCGGGCGAGCTGCGGGGCCGCTGCCGGGTCCAACAGTGCGGGCAGGGCTTCCCGTACGGGCCACACCGAGTGCTTGAGGGCGCGGGAGGCGTCGCCGAGGAGTTCCTCGGGCACGGCGGGACGTCTGCCGATCCGGGCGTTCCAGACGGCGGCACCCGCGGCCACGTCCGGGCCCTCGGTCCACAGCCGGGCCGGGTCGGTGGGCAGCAGCGCCGCCACGACCGCGGCGCGCACGGCGCTGTCGACGGTGCCCAGTTCGTCCTTGGCGACCGCCGCGGGAGCGGCCTTCACCCCGATGGTGTTGCGGGCCTCGGTGGTGAGGAAGGTCCGCGCGTAGGCGTCGACCCGCGGCAGTCCGGCAACGACGAGCCGGGCCATCGTCTCGGTGGTGCCGGTCAGCCGGGCGAACTCCTCGGCAGCCGCGGGGAACCACGGCGCGGGACCGCGCGCGGCGAGCTCGGCCAGGAACTCCCCGAGCCGGACCCGGTGTTCGCCCCGGCCGATCGGATCGCAGGACAGCACCTGGTAGGGCTCCGGCGCGGCGAACCGGCCCGCGGGGTCGTGGAAGAAGCCGGTGAAGTCGCAGCCGTCGTCGCCGAGGGACCCGTGTGCGGTCATCGCGACGAAGGCGCCGTCCGTCAGCGGCAGCAGGCCGTTCCAGGAGCCCTCCCGCCCGCCGCCCGAGGCACTGCGCAGCAGCTGCGCGTCCAGGCGCAGGGTCACCGCCCGCCAGCGGTCGGACTCTTCGGGCCCGCCCATCCCCAAGCGGTCGAACGCGGTGAGGAGGTGCCGCAGCGCCTCGCGGTGCTCGTCGGTGGTGGTGCCGGCGGCGGCCCGGTAGGCGACAGCCGACATCCGGGCGATCAGGGTGGACAACTCCGGCCTGCCGAGGGGCAGTTCCGGTCCGTCGAGATGCAGCCGGCCGTCGGCCCGACCCGGCCCCGTGTCGGTGGCCTCGGCGGCGCGGGTCAGTGTGCGCAGGGTGCGGAAGACGGTGTCGGCCCGCTCGTCGCGGTTCCACCAGTAGCCGCTCGACGCACCGAAACCGCTCGTCGCGTCGCGCAGCAGCAGGTCCGCAGGACCGGCCGGGCCCTCGTCCACCGGGCCGTCCTCCAGGGCCCGGGTCAGCCGGGTGGCCGCCGCGTCCAGGACGTCCTGCTGGGCCGCCGCGTAGCGCACGACCGAGGCGATGCCCTTCAGCAGGGCGGGGTGGGTGATGGACAGCAGGGCGCGGATCGCGCCGGGCAGCGCCTCGGTGTTCTTGTCGGTGGCGGCCGTCAACAGGGCGGCGGCGGTGTCGCGGTCGATGCGCCGCAGCCCCGCCGAGCCTTCCGGGTCGCGTGGGGTCAGGAACTCCCAGTACTGCACCGGCGGCAGGAGGAGGGTGCCCTCGCCGAAGGGGCCCGCCGTGCGGTCGGTCTTCGCCCAGGCGGTGACGACGCCCTCCGCGTCCACGAGGTCGAGCTGCCAACCGTTGCGCACGACCGCGGTGGGCCGCTCGGCGCCGGGGAACAGCACCAGCGTGTGCGGCAGACCGGCCGCGGCCG
Source organism: Streptomyces sp. NPDC127068 (assembly GCF_042724695.1). Taxonomy (NCBI): domain Bacteria; kingdom Bacillati; phylum Actinomycetota; class Actinomycetes; order Kitasatosporales; family Streptomycetaceae; genus Streptomyces; species Streptomyces sp. NPDC127068. The sequence goes on from NZ_JBHXEN010000054.1 coordinate 26,459, forward strand.
GGAGCGTGAGGGTGTGCCCGGCGAGGTCCTCGACCCGCGTGGAACCGTCCGGGAGCGTCAGCCTGCGCAGGCCGACGAGTCCGTCCACGGGCGCGCAGGCGGGGCCGGCGCCGGCCGTGGGGGAGGGGCGCAGCCGGCCGCCCGCGAGGCTGCTGCCCTCGGGGGCGTCCCGCAGCGCGTCGGCGAAGAAGGCGGGCCGGCTCATCCGGCCGCGGTCGCCGGTGACCGGGTCGTACTCGTACCAGCCGTGCGCCGCGCGGTCCTCGGCGTCCGCGTGCCACACCCAGTAGGAGGAGCCGTCGAAGAGCAGCGGGCTCTCCTCGGGCACGGTGGTGTCGCCCGCGTGCACGACACCCCGGCCGGTGGTCCGGCCGCCGCCGGGCAGCGGCAGGGTGATCGGGAAGTTGCTCCTGTACCAGTCCATTTCGGTGCCGCGGGTGGAGCGCGGGCCCTCCAGGGCCTCGATACGGTCGGCCCGGCCGTGCCAGTAACCGCGCAGGCCGCTGCTGCTGTTCCAGTAGACGAGGAGTTCGCCGTCGACGTGGTGGAAGCCCGGGTCGCCGTGGCGCCCGCCCGCGGGGATGCGCAGGTCGTGGGCGAGCAGGGTGCCCTCGGCGCCGATCACCCGGGCCTGGGTCGTGCCGGCGACCACGAGGTGGGGCCAGGCGTCGGCCACGATCAGGTCCTCCACCTGGGACTTCGGTACGAGGTCGGCCACCGCCTCCTCCCAGGCGGGCCAGCCGAGTTCGTCGAAGATTCCGGCCCGCAGGGTGCGTATCAGTACGGGGGCGAGATCGGTGGCGACGGCCTCGCGCACCTGGTCCTCGGCGAGCGCCAGCGCCTCGGAGGGCAGCCACTTCAGCCGGTCCAGCGCGCCGGGCAACTGGGGCAGACCGGCCACGGTGAAGCGTTCGACGGCCGCCGCGACCCATCGGGCCAGCAGCGGGCGACCGCCGGGGGACGCGGCCAGCAGCCGGATGGCCCGCAGCGGGCCCTCGTGGTTGCCGAACTGGTCGGCGCCCTTCAGGAAGGCGTCGTGGAACCGGGCGTCGGCGCCCAGGAACAGCAGCTCCCGATGTCCCTCCCCCTGCGCCCAGGGGGTCAGCGGCAGGGCGTCGTTCGGCCCCGGCGCGGCCACCGGCACGTCCAGGGACAGCAGCAGGTCGATCAGGTCGATGTCGTGCGTGACCCGCAACGCGCCGCCGGACGTGCGGAGCTCGGCCCGCAGGCGGTCCACGATCCGCTCCACCAGCCGGTACAGCTCGGGCATCCGGGTCGAGCCACGCCAGGAGCGCGCCCGCTCACGGAAGATCAGGAAACGTCCCAGCCAGCCCGCCGTGCCGTCCTGCGGTCGCTCCTCCTCGGGCAGCGAGGCGTCCCACAGGCCCGCAAGGGCGCCGGAGTCCTCCAGCACCTTGAGCCACAGCGCGGGCAGCTCGTCGTCGTGGCCCGCCGGGACCATGTCCAGCAAGGTGCCGCGTACCCGCCGGTCCCGGGAGGCCAGCGCCACCAGCGCGGTCCGGTGGCCCTTCCACCAGCCGGCCGCGGCCCGCACGGTGGCCGGCAGGTCGAGGAGTTCGGCGAGGTACTCCTGCTCGGCGAGGTCGGCGTCCCGGCCGGCGGCGCGGGCCAGCTTGCGCAGGTCGCCCGCCATTTGCGCGGACGGCGGGAGGCCGCCCGCCGTGCGGCGCAGACACAGCCGGGTGAAGCGCCGCAGCGCCTCCTCGGCCGGCACCCGGGCGGCCAGCTCCCTGCCGTAGGCGGACAGCACCTTCACCGGCAGCGCGCCCGCCAGGGCGAATTCGAGGAACACCGCGTCCAGGCGGTCCTCCTCGATGACCAGCCCGTGCTCCGCCTCGGCCTTGCGGGCCCGGGTGAACAACTGGGCCGCGTAGGTGGTGCTCTCCTCGGCGAGGAAGACCCGGGCCGCCTGCTCGTAGAACGTCGGCAGGAAGTGCGGGACGGAGGCCGCCAGCTGCGCGCCGAGTTCCGCGTAGGCGTCCATGGCGGCCTTGGGCCGGGACTTCGCCTGCCGGGCCGCCCGCTCCAGGTCCGGTACGACGCCGAGCGCGTGGTGCCCGTCCGCGGGGTGGTGCACCAGCACCCACTCCGGGAAGCCCAGCGACTGGCGCAGCCCCAGACCCACGACGGCCGGTTCCCCGTCCTGCTCCAGGCCGAGGAAACCGGCGGCGAGGTCCTCCGCCGCGCCCAGCTCACCGGCCACCAGCCGCACCACCACCCGGTCGTCGAGCCCCGGGTGGCGGTAGCTGCGCGCCGTCAGCGCAACGGCCCGCTCGCCCGCGTCCCGCGTGTCCGGCGGCAGCACCGCGCCCGCCGCGAGCATGTCCTCGTACGACACCTGCGTCCCCCCGCTCATGCGTCCTTGCCCTTCTCGACGTTCCGCCCGGCGTACAGGGCCGCGGCCATCCGCATCCCCTCCGACCAGGCCACCGGGCCCACCTCGTGCAGCGGCACAGCACGGCCGTCCGGGCCGTTCCAGGTGAGGCCACCGGTCTCCACCGAGTCCTCCCAGTACGGCTCCCCGATCCACACGGAGGCCTCGACGGTGCGTCCGCCGTCCCGCACCCGGGCCGTGGCGTAGCCGCCCGAGACGCGGTAGCCCAGGGACGTCGCCCGCGCGGCGAGGGCGAAGCGGGAGCGGAAGGAGCCGCCGGCGAACTCGCGTATCTCCGTGGCCTTGGGGTCGAGGTCGCCGGGCCGCTGCCAGGTCGCCCGGTGGATCTGCTCGACGCGCTGGACGACGCCCAGCTCCGCGGCGAACTCCCGGATGTCGTCGAGGTCGGGCAGCAGGACCGGGTGCGGCAGGGTCACCGTGCGCGGGGAGAGGCGGACGGTCTCGCCGTCGAGGTTCACCAACCGCAGTTCACCGTCCTCGGTGGTGCCCCGCAGGAGGCCGACCTCGTCGGGGTCGTCGCCGACCACGGCCAGGTCGCGCAGGGCCGACTGCCAGGCCTCGTCCGGCCACACCCGGGCCAGCAGGCCGGTGGGCACGGGCAGCGACGACACCATCCAGGAGTCCACCTGCGCGACACATCCCGCAGCATGCCGATCCAGCCACTCCGCGAACCGCCGCAGCCGGTCCACCTCGGGGTGGTCCTTGAGGGCGCGCGGCAGGGACTTCAGCTGCCGTCCCGCCGCCCGACCCGAAGTGGCACGTGCTGCCACTCGTCCTTCCACCAGGGCGACTTCGTACCCGTCACCCGCCGACAGCCAACCCACGATCCCCGCCTCACGCGTCAAGACAGCAAGAAGAATGCACAGTTCAGCCGGGAGTTGCCGGCATCACTGCGACGACAAGCGGAACGTTAGCGGCGATCACTGACAATCGACCCGGGTCGCTGTGGGCGGACTACGGGAAGCGGCTGGCGAGCACGGTGCCGGGAGCACTCCGGCCCGCGCATCACCGCTGGCCGCCGGGGCCGGCGGGCCTTGCACCGGGGTACGGTTCCGGCCACTGGCCCCGTACGCGGTCCCGTGGGCGGAGGGACGGGGCCAGTGGGCGAGGGGCTCGGTGAGCGGTTCGATGACCAGGCGGGCGAGCGTCCACTGGAGAGCCGGGTGATTGATACGGGGACGGACCACTTCGACGAGGGTGGCCCCGGAGGTGATCACGCGCCAGTCGTCTGCGCGGGCCAGGCGAGCCAGCCGGTGACCGTGCGGTCGCGCAGGGACCGGATCTCTCACCGCCCCTACGGCCGCGGGACTCGGCCCCGTCACCCCATGGGCAACACACAGGGGCCGTAGTCCCTTCGGCATGAAACAAGAAAGCCCCCGATGTGCATTTCTGCATATCAGGGGCTTCTTTGGCACTTCTCGCGAAGTGCCCCCGGCAGGATTCGAACCTGCGCACACGGCTCCGGAGGCCGTTGCTCTATCCCCTGAGCTACGGGGGCGGTGTCGCTCGCCGTAGTGGCGGCGACGGGTAGAACCCTACCAGCTCAGGCCGGGTGGTCCTGAACGGGTTTCGGTGCCCCGACGGGGGTCGCGGAGGGCCCGTGGACGGGATCGTGTACCCCGGTGGGGTGGAAGTGGGGAAAAGCCGGACGCGACCGTCGTCGCCGACCTACTCTCGACATGTGCCAGGCGCCTCGGGCCGGGTGCTTGTTGTGGACGACAACAAGGTCATCCGGCAGCTGATCAGGGTCAATCTCGAACTGGAGGGGTTCGAGGTCGTGACCGCGGCTGATGGTGCCGAATGCCTGGACATCGTGCACGAGGTGCGCCCCGACGTGATCACCCTGGACGTGGTGATGCCCCGTCTCGACGGCTTGCGGACCGCGGCCAGGTTGCGGGCGGACCCCCGTACCGCCCAGCTCCCGCTCATGATCGTCAGCGCCTGCACCCCGCACGAGGTGGAGAGCGGCCTCGACGCGGGGGTCGACGCCTTCCTCTCCAAACCGTTCGAGCCCGGCGAACTCGTCGGCATCGTCCGGAGCCTGCTCGGCCGGAACCACGGAACCGGGCCGGAGCGGGACGCCGAACCCGAGGAGCCCGAACCCGCCCCCGTCGGCGGAGAGCACGAGTAACGACCCGGCGCGGGCACGCCACGGCGGGCCACCTGCACCCCACAGCGGGTGACCCGCACCCCACGACCGCCCTGCGCCACGCACCCCACGACCGTGCCGTCCCACACCCCGAAACCCCTGAGCGTGCGTGCGCCCCCCTCCCCTACTCTGGTCGCGTGACCCCCGCCGAGCTGTCCCGAACCGTGCTGCACGCCGTGCGGTGCGCCGTGGACGCCGGGGAACTGACCGTCGACGGGGAGGCACTGCCCGGGCGGGTCGTGGTCGAACCGTCCCGGCCCGGCGGCAGCGGCGACTACGCCACGAACGTCGCCCTCCAACTCGCCCGGCCGGCCGGCCGCCCCGCGCCCCAGGTCGCCGAGGTCATCCGCCGACGCCTGCTGGACGAACAGGGCGTCGCCCGGGTCGAGATCACCGGGCCGGGGTTCCTGAACCTCACCCTCGACCGCACCGCGCACGGCGACCGCGACCTCGTCGCCCGCGTCCTGGCCGAGGGCAAGTGCTACGGACACCTCGGGCCGCGGAGCGCCGCCCCCGCCACACCCCGTACCCCCGCCGGGCCGGCCGTCGCGCTCGCCGTCCCGGACGAGCTCCGGGCCCGCATCGTCGCCGAGACGGTGGAACGGCTCCTCGCCAGCCAAGGCCTCCGAACGGTCCGCGCGACCACGGGTACCGTGCTGCGCCCCGTGCCCGCCCGCGGGGTCCGGGAGCCCGCGGCCGGGGACCTGCCCGCCGTCGCCGCCCTGCGGTGGGCGTTGCTGCACCCCGCCCCGCACGACGCGCCCAAGGACCCCGCCGACCACCTGTCGCGCCGCGAGGGCAACCCGCTGTTCCGGGTCCAGTACGCCCACGCCCGTACGCACGCCCTGCGCCGCAACGCCCGTGACCTGGGGTTCTCCGCGGAACCGGGGGAGTGGACCGGCGCGGGCGGCGTGGATGCCCCTGCCGCGCGGGCGCTGAGCGACGCGCTGGCCGCGTACCCCCGCGTCCTCACCGTCGCCGCCGGACACCGCGCACCCGACCGCCTCGCGCGGTACCTCGTGGACCTCGCCGACGGCTTCCTGCGGTTCCAGGCCGAGTGCCCGGTGCTGCCCGTCGGGGACGAGAAACCCTCGGCCGCCCACCGCGCCCGGCTCGCGCTCGCCGAAGCCGCCGGGACGGTGCTCGCCGGTGGCCTCACCCTGCTCGGCATCGACGCACCCGAACACCTCTGAGATCTGAGAGAAGCCACGCAGACATGAGCCGTTCCGCCCACCCCGCCGGGCCCCGTCACGCCGATGTCCTCCCCGAGGGCCACTACGCCGCCCCGCCCACCGACCTGAACGCCGTCGACGGCAAGGTGTGGGCCCGTACCATCGAGCGGGACGCGGACGGGGTGCTGACCGTCGGCGGGCTCCCGGTCACCCGGCTGGCCGAGGAGTTCGGGACCCCCGCCTACGTGCTGGACGAGAGTGACTTCCGGGCCCGCGCACGGGCCTGGCGGGACGCCTTCGGCACCGACGCCGACGTGTTCTACGCGGGCAAGGCGTTCCTGTCCCGGGCCGTCGTGCGCTGGCTCCACGAGGAGGGCCTGAACCTCGACGTGTGTTCGGGCGGCGAGCTCGCCACCGCCCTGTCCGCGGGGATGCCCGCCGAGCGCATCGCCTTCCACGGCAACAACAAGTCGACCGAGGAGATCGAGCGGGCGATCACCGCCGGGGTGGGCCGGATCGTCCTCGACTCCTTCGCGGAGATCGTGCGGGTCGCGCACGCCGCCGACCGGCTCGGGGTGCGCCAGCGGGTGCAGATCCGCGTCACCGTCGGGGTCGAGGCCCACACCCACGAGTTCATCGCCACCGCCCACGAGGACCAGAAGTTCGGCATCGCGCTGGCCGGCGGCCAGGCCGCCGAGGCCGTGCGGCGGGTGCTGAAGCTCGACGGGCTCGAACTCGTCGGCATCCACTCGCACATCGGATCGCAGATCTTCGACATGGCCGGCTTCGAGGTGGCGGCCCGCCGGGTGGTCCAGCTGCTCGCCGCGGTGCGCGACGAGCACGGCGTCGAACTGCCCGAGATCGACCTCGGCGGCGGGCTCGGCATCGCGTACACCTCCGCCGACGACCCCCGCGAGCCGCACGAGATCGCCGGGGCGCTGCGCGAGATCGTCGGCCGCGAGTGCGAGGCCGCCGCGCTGCGCACGCCCCGGATCTCCGTCGAGCCGGGCCGTGCGATCGCCGGCCCCACGACGTTCACGCTGTACGAGGTCGGCACGGTCAAGCCGCTCGACGGGCTGCGCACCTACGTCTCCGTGGACGGCGGCATGTCGGACAACATCCGCACGGCGCTGTACGACGCCGAGTACAGCGTGTCGCTGGTGTCCCGGACGTCCGACGCCGAACCGATGCTGTCGCGGGTCGTCGGCAAGCATTGCGAGAGCGGCGACATCGTCGTGCGGGACGCGTTCCTGCCCGCCGACCTCGCGCCCGGCGACCTCATCGCCGTGCCGGCCACCGGCGCCTACTGCCGGTCCATGGCCAGCAACTACAACCACGTGCTCCGCCCGCCGGTCGTCGCCGTCGCGGACGGTGCGGCGCGGGTGATCGTCCGCCGGGAGACGGAGGAGGACCTGCTGCGGCTCGACGTCGGCTGACGGGCCGCGCCCGGAGTCCGGTGGTGCGTGACGTCGGTCACCACCGGTGGGGTGCGGCACCCCGGACGCCGAAAGATCTGCGTCCGGGGTGCCGCGTCCCGTGAAATTGATGTCTCATGATGCGGACAACGGGCAGAAACTCCCGTCCGGTGAGTGAGACTGGACCAACCGTAGATGTACGAGAAGCGAGGTCGGATGATGCGTACGCGTCCGCTGAAGGTGGCGCTGCTGGGCTGTGGGGTAGTCGGCTCAGAGGTGGCGCGCATCATGACGACGCACGCCGACGACCTCGCGGCCCGGATCGGCGCTCCCGTGGAGCTCGCCGGGGTCGCCGTCCGTCGGCCCTCCAAGGTCCGTGCCGGGATCGATCCCGCGCTGGTCACCACCGATGCCACCGCTCTCGTCAAACGCGGTGACATCGACGTCGCCATCGAGGTCATCGGCGGCATCGAGCCCGCCCGCGCGCTGATCCTGACCGCCTTCGAGCACGGTGCGTCCGTGGTCTCCGCGAACAAGGCGCTGCTCGCCCAGGACGGCGCCGCCCTGCACGCCGCCGCCGAGCGGCACGGCCGCGACCTCTACTACGAGGCCGCCGTCGCCGGGGCGATCCCGCTGATCCGGCCGCTGCGCGAGTCGCTCGCCGGCGACAAGGTCAACCGGGTGCTCGGCATCGTCAACGGCACCACCAACTTCATCCTCGACAAGATGGACTCCACCGGCGCCGGCTACCAGGAGGCCCTCGACGAGGCCACCGCGCTCGGTTACGCGGAGGCCGACCCGACCGCCGACGTCGAGGGCTTCGACGCCGCCGCCAAGGCCGCCATCCTCGCCGGGATCGCCTTCCACACCCGGGTCCGCCTCGACGACGTGTACCGCGAGGGCATGACCGAGGTGACCGCCGCCGACTTCGCGTCCGCCACCCAGATGGGCTGCACCATCAAGCTGCTCGCCATCTGCGAGCGCGCCGCCGACGGGGGTTCCGTCACCGCACGGGTGCACCCCGCGATGATCCCGCTCAGCCATCCGCTGGCCTCCGTGCGCGGTGCGTACAACGCGGTCTTCGTGGAGTCCGAAGCCGCCGGTCAGCTGATGTTCTACGGCCCCGGTGCGGGCGGCGCGCCCACCGCGTCGGCCGTGCTCGGCGACCTGGTCGCCGTCTGCCGCAACAAGCTCGGCGAGGCCACCGGCCCCGGCGAGTCCTCGTACACGCGCCTTCCCGTCAGCCCGATGGGAGACGTCGTCACGCGGTACCACATCAGCCTCGACGTGGCCGACAAGCCGGGCGTCCTCGCCCAGGTCGCGACGGTCTTCGCCGAGCACGGCGTGTCCATCGACACCGTCCGTCAGCACGGACGGCCGGACGGGGACGGGGACGCCTCCCTCGTCGTCGTCACCCATCGCGCGCCCGACGCCGCCCTCAGCGGCACCGTCGAGGTGCTGCGTCGACTCGACACCGTGCGGGGTGTCGCCAGCATCATGCGGGTTGAAGGAGAGTAAGCAGCAATGACCCACCAGTGGCGCGGAATCATCGAGGAGTACCGGGACCGGCTGCCGGTCACGGAGAGCACGCAGGTGGTGTCGCTCCGCGAGGGCGGCACGCCGCTCGTCCCGGCGCAGCTGCTCTCCGAGCGCACGGGCTGTTCGGTGCACCTCAAGGTCGAGGGCGCCAACCCGACCGGGTCCTTCAAGGACCGCGGCATGACCATGGCGATCACCCGGGCCAAGGAGGAGGGTGCGCAGGCCGTCATCTGCGCCTCCACCGGCAACACCTCCGCCTCCGCGGCGGCCTACGCCGTGCGCGCCGGCATGGTCAGTGCGGTGCTCGTGCCGCGCGGCAAGATCGCCCTCGGCAAGATGGGGCAGGCCCTGGTGCACGGGGCGAAGATCCTCCAGGTCGACGGGAACTTCGACGACTGCCTCGCGCTGGCGCGGGCGCTGTCCGACAACTACCCGGTGGCCCTGGTCAATTCGGTCAACCCGGTACGCATCGAGGGCCAGAAGACCGCGGCCTTCGAGATCGTCGACGCCCTCGGTGACGCCCCCGACATCCATGTGCTGCCGGTCGGCAACGCGGGGAACATCACCGCGTACTGGAAGGGGTACGGGGAGTACGCCGCCGACGGTCCGTCGACCCGGACGCCCCGCATGTGGGGGTTCCAGGCGTCCGGCTCCGCACCCATCGTGCGCGGCGAGATCGTCAAGGACCCCTCGACCATCGCCACCGCCATCCGGATCGGGAACCCGGCCTCCTGGCAGCTCGCGCTCGCCGCGCAGCGGGAGTCCGGCGGGTTCATCGACGAGGTGACGGACCGTGAGATCCTGCGCGCCTACAAGCTGTTGGCCTCGCGCGAGGGCGTGTTCGTGGAGCCCGCCTCCGCCGCTTCGGTCGCCGGTCTGCTGAAGGCCGCCGAGCAGGGCAAGGTCGACCCGGGGCAGACCATCGTCTGCACGGTGACCGGGAACGGCCTCAAGGACCCGGACTGGGCCGTCGCCGGGGCCCCGCAGCCGGTGACCGTTCCCGTCGACGCGGAAATCGCAGCCCAGCGCCTCGGCCTGGTCTGAGCGAGCCCCGACGCCACGGCCGCAGTCCCGCAGCCACGGCTACGGCGGTGGGCGCCCCGACCCGTACAGGGGGGCGCTCGCCGGTGCGGCCGTGGCGGCGGGCCCGTCGAACGGTCGTGACATCGGTCCGGACGGCGGTGCGCGGCGGGTTCCCGCCGGTTTTCGGCGCCCCCGCGGCACCCGGGTGCACCCGCCGCGTCCCCGTGCCCCGGCCGGGGGAGAGCACGAAGTGCACCGACCGTCGGGTTACACCGGTTCGGGGATGCATGGGGGGCTTGCGACACGCATCGTGCGCCTCCCGTGCGCCCTATGTCGCGACGGAACCTTCCTTCGATAGGCTGTACCGAACCCGTCCGCCGCATATGCCGCGGCGCCGCCCCACGCGGCCAGAGGGTGTTCCTGCACGTTGTGAGAATCCAGCAGTTCAAGGAGAGTCGTCGAGCGATGGCCGGTCCCGCCTTCCGCGCCGCCGCCGTCCGGGTGCGCGTCCCCGCCACCAGCGCCAATCTCGGTCCGGGCTTCGACGCCCTGGGCCTCTCGCTGGGGCTCTATGACGACGTCGTCGTCCGGGTGGCCGATTCCGGGCTGCACGTGGACATCGCCGGCGAGGGCGGCGAGACCCTCCCCCGCGACGAGAGCCATCTGCTCGTGCGCGCGATGCGCACCGCGTTCGACCTGCTCGGAGGGCAGCCGCGCGGCCTGGAAGTCGTCTGCGCCAACCGCATTCCGCACGGTCGGGGCCTCGGTTCCTCGTCCGCCGCGATCTGCGCCGGGATCGTCGCCGCCCGGGCCGTGACCATAGGCGGCGACAGCAAGCTCGACGACGACGCCCTACTGGAACTCGCCACCGAGATCGAGGGCCACCCCGACAACGTCGCCGCCTGCCTGCTCGGCGGTTTCACGCTGTCCTGGATGGACGGCGGCGCGGCCCGCGCGATCAGGATGGACGCGGCCGATTCCATCGTTCCGGTGGTTTTCGTCCCCGGGAAGCCCGTCCTCACCGAAACCGCCCGCGGACTGCTGCCGCGCACCGTCCCGCACGTGGACGCCGCCGCCAACGCGGGCCGGGCCGCACTCCTCGTCGAGGCCCTGACCAGGCGCCCCGAGCTGCTGCTGCCCGCCACCGAGGACCGTCTGCACCAGGAGTACCGCGCCCCGGCGATGCCGGAGAGCGCCGCCCTGGTCGAGCGGCTGCGCGCGGACGGCATCCCCGCGGTGATCTCCGGCGCCGGCCCCACGGTCCTGGCGCTGGCCGACGGCGAGGTCGCCGACAAGGTCGCCCGACTGGCCGGCGAGGGGTGGGCCGCGAACCGACTCGCGCTGGACCAAGCGGGAGCGAGCGTGCTGCCGCTTGCGCACTGACACCGGCTTGCCGGATGTGGAGAGGGGGAATGTTTGTTGGGTCCGGTAGTGTTAATCTCAAGTCTGCACCCGACCCCACCATGACGAGGTGCTTCGTGTCCCCGTCCGGGACAACCATTCTTCCGGGAGCCCCCCAAGCCGTTACGTGCACTGCACGCAACGGTCTGCGTTAAACGCTCCGGAACCGGCTCGACCCAGCCGCGCGGCACTGCAACTCCGTGGCACGGCTCAGGGGAGCGCCACTCATCAGCAACCTCCTCCGCCGCTTTGGGCGGACCACCGCCCCGGCGCGGTCCACACCACAAGGACCAACGCCGGACAGCACAACCGGTCGCCGAGCCAGACAGGCCGACGCCCGCTCCAGGGAAGGACCCTTCGTGAGCGACACCACCGATCTGATGGGCGTGAGCGCCGACAGCACGGTCGACACCGCTGCCGCGCCCGCCACGGACGCCTCCGCCGCGTCCGCAACCGGTGCTTCTGCGGGGCGGCGCCGTCGCGGCACCGGCCTTGAGGGCATGGTGCTGGCAGAACTCCAGCAGGTCGCCTCCGGCCTCGGCATCAGGGGCACCGCGCGGATGCGCAAGAGCCAGCTGATCGAGGTCATCAAGGAGGCCCAGGCCGGTGCCGGCGCGCCGGCGAAGGGCGCTGACGCCCCCGCCGAGACCAAGCCGAAGCGCCGCGCCACCTCCAAGGCCCGCACCGGTGAGGACACCGCCGCCGACGCCCGGGCCGACAAGTCCGAGGCGCAGCCCGACCGTACGGCCGCCGAGCCCGCCGCCGCGTCCGCGAAGACCACCGCCGAGGCGCCCGCCCGCAAGGCCGTTGCCCAGCAGCAGATCGAGATCCCCGGTCAGCCCGCCAGCGACGACACCCCCGTCGTCGAGCGCCGCCGGCGCCGCGCCACCGCCGAGGCGCAGAGCCCCGAGACCGTCACCGCCGAGGCTAAGGCCGAGCCGTCCGCCGACAAGGGCGGCGACAGCGGTGCGGACGGGGCCGAGGGCCGCGGGGGCCGCCGGGACCGCCGGGGCCGCGACCGCGACCGCGACCGCCGCGGCAAGGGCGACGACCAGGGCCAGCAGCAGAGCGGCAACCAGCAGCGTCAGCAGCAGGGCGGCCGGCAGGAACGCCAGGACCGGCAGGAGCGCCAGGAGCGTCAGGACCGGGTCAACAGCGGTCCGCAGGACGACTTCGACGACGAGGCCGGTGGCCGCCGCGGCCGTCGGGGCCGCTACCGCGACCGTCGGGGACGTCGGGGCCGTGACGAGATCGGTGGCGTCGAGCCGCAGATCAACGAGGACGACGTCCTGATCCCCGTTGCGGGCATCCTGGACATCCTCGACAACTACGCCTTCATCCGGACCTCCGGGTACCTGCCCGGCCCCAACGACGTGTACGTGTCGCTGGCCCAGGTCCGCAAGAACGGCCTGCGCAAGGGCGACCACATCACCGGTGCGGTCCGTCAGCCGAAGGACGGCGAGCGCCGCGAGAAGTTCAACGCGCTGGTCCGACTGGACTCCGTCAACGGCATGGCGCCCGAACTCGGCCGTGGCCGGCCGGAGTTCAACAAGCTGACGCCGCTCTACCCGCAGGACCGGCTCCGTCTGGAGACCGACCCGGGCGTGCTGACCACGCGGATCATCGACCTCGTGTCGCCGATCGGCAAGGGCCAGCGCGGTCTGATCGTGGCCCCGCCGAAGACCGGCAAGACCATGATCATGCAGGCGGTCGCCAACGCGATCACGCACAACAACCCCGAGTGCCACCTGATGGTCGTCCTCGTCGACGAGCGTCCGGAGGAAGTCACCGACATGCAGCGGTCGGTGAAGGGCGAGGTCATCTCCTCGACCTTCGACCGTCCCGCGGAGGACCACACCACCGTCGCCGAACTCGCCATCGAGCGCGCCAAGCGCCTGGTCGAGCTGGGTCACGACGTGGTCGTGCTGCTCGACTCCATCACCCGCCTGGGCCGCGCCTACAACCTGGCGGCGCCGGCCTCCGGCCGCATCCTGTCCGGTGGTGTCGACTCGACCGCGCTCTACCCGCCGAAGCGGTTCTTCGGTGCGGCGCGCAACATCGAGGACGGCGGCTCGCTGACCATCCTGGCCACCGCGCTGGTCGACACCGGCTCGCGGATGGACGAGGTGATCTTCGAGGAGTTCAAGGGCACCGGCAACATGGAGCTCAAGCTCGACCGGAAGCTCGCCGACAAGCGGATCTTCCCCGCGGTGGACGTGGACGCGTCCGGCACCCGCAAGGAGGAGATCCTGCTCAGCGGTGAGGAGTTGGGGGTCGTCTGGAAGCTGCGGCGGGTGCTGCACGCGCTGGACCAGCAGCAGGCGATCGAGCTGCTCCTGGACAAGATGAAGCAGACGAAGTCCAACGCGGAGTTCCTGCTCCAGATCCAGAAGACCACGCCGTCTTCGGGCAACGACTGACCGTCGTGTGCGAAGGGCCCCGGCACCGCCCCGTGCGGTTCCGGGGCCCTTCGCGTTCCCGCGCGGTGCGCTGCGCTGTGGCGCCCTTCCGGTACGCCCCGGTGGACCTCCGCTGTCCAGCACAGGTGCGCTGCGCTGTTGCGCAGTTCCCCGCGCCCCTAACGGGGCACTCCTCCCCATCCCCGAGACGCGGCGCCCCATAGGGGCGCGGGGGACTGCGCAACACCACAGCGCACCCGCACGGGACAGCGCATAGGATCGGCGGGCTGTTGCTGTAGGGACCGACGAGCGGGAGCCAACGTGGGGACGGGACAGAGCGAGGACCGGCGCCGAAGCCGGGTGGGACGGCTACTACCAGCCGTGGCAACCACGCTCGCACTGCTGGGCTGCGGAGTCTTCGCGGTCACCTCCCACGCGGGCCCGCCCGAACCCCCGGAGTTGACCGGCGAGGTCGTGAAACCGCCGCCCGGCGCGGTCACCGCCACCCCCACACCCACGCCCCCGGCCCCCTCGCCGCAGGCGACCCCCTCACCGCGCGTCATCGGCAGCACCAACAGCACCGCCTCCTGGATGGTGCAACTGGTGTACGCGCCCCCGGGCCAGCGCAGCGCCAAACACTTCGTCTGCGGCGGCACCCTCGTCGCACCGAACAAGGTCCTCACCGCGGCGCACTGCCTGGACGACCCCCGCACCGGCGAACAACGAGACTGGGACCGCTTCGGCGAGGTCGCCGTCGGCACCCACCACAGCGTCACGGTCGCCAACGACGCCCGCCGGGTGGACGTGGTCCGCACCTGGACCCATCCGGAGTACGACCCGCGGGAGTTCGCGCACGACGTGGCGCTGCTGACCCTCGCCCGCCCGGTCGCCCAGACGACGCTGGAGCTGGCCGGACCCGACGACGCGGCCCTGTACGCGCCGGGGCGCAACGCCATCGCCTACGGCTGGGGCCTGACCACCTCGCACGAGGACACGGCCACGATCTCGCCGCTCCTCCAGAAGGTCACCCTGCCGCTCAACGCCGACCCGGTGTGCCGGGTCAACCTCGGCCCGGGGTACCGCACGGACGGCGGCGTACTCTGTGCGGGCCAGCTCGGCACGGGGGACGACGTCACCGGGCGGACCGGCTGCCCCGGCGACTCGGGCGGCCCCCTGGTCACCGGCAACAAGGTCGTCGGGGTGGTGTCCTGGGGCACGAGCCGCGGCAAGCAGGTGTGCAACCTCGCCGGCACCTACGAGGTGTTCAGCAAGGTCTCCGCGTACCAGCCGCTGATCCGGCCCCGCGTCGACGACACCGACCTCGACCGGGACGGGCGCGCCGACGTCTTCGTGCGGACGCGCGCCGGTGGCGCGGCACACGTCCTGCCGTCGAAGGGGCGCGGCTTCGCCGCCCGCACCGACCTGCCGGGGGAGTGGAGCGCGTACGACGTGGCGCTCCAGACGGACCTGAACCGCGACGGCCGGCAGGACTTCGTGCTGCGGCGGGCCGCGGACGGGGCCGTCCACTGGCGGTACCGGACGTCCGCGAACGGGCCCTGGCGGGACACCCCGATCGCCCGCGGCTGGGCGGACCGGAAGTTCCTCGTCGTCCCCGGTGACGTAACCGGCGACCGGCTGCCCGACCTGCTGTCCGTGACCGCGGACGGCACGCTGTACGTGCACCCGGGCAACGGCGACGGTTCGCTGGCGGGCCCGGTGCGCGCGGGCGACGGCTACCGGGGCTACAACTCGCTCCGCGGTCGCGGGGACTTCACCGGGGACGGCCGGACCGATCTGATCGCCCGCACCCGGGACGGCAAGCTGTACCTCCTCGCGGGCACCGGTCGGGTCGCCGAACCGTTCGCGGCGCGACGGCACGTCCGCGACTGGCACGGGTACAACGCCCTGGTGGCCCCCGGGGACGTGACGGGCGACGGCCGGCCGGACTTCCTGGCCCGCTCGCGCGCCGGGAACCTGTTCCTCTACCCGGGCACCGGCAAGACCTCGCGGGGCGTCTTCGCGACCCCGATCCGGATCGGCGGCGGCTTCCAGCGGTACGACCTCCTCAGCTGAGCCGCCGCACGGCACGGTCACCCTCCGTGCCCGGCGCGGCCGGGGCGCGGTGTTCGGCCGACTGGTGGACGCCCGGCGGCGGGCCGACCCTGGAGGTGAGGACCCCAGAGCCCGAGATCCGAGGTGCCGATGCCCCAGGAGCGCACGGACGACCAGGCCCCCGGGCCCGGCGGGAACAGCCCCCGGCGCCGCGGCGGGCGCCACCGTGCGCTGCGCGTCACCGCCTGGACGGCGGCTGGCCTGATCGTCCTCGGCGGCTCCGGCCTCGGATACCTGTACGTCAAGCTCAACGGCAACATCCGGGGCATCGACATCAACGCCGTGCTCGGGACCGACCGCCCCCGCGACCGCGACGACGGCTCCATGGACGTGCTGGTCCTCGGCTCCGACTCGCGCTCCGGCGCCAACGCCGCCTACGGCCGCGAGGACGGGGCCGCCCGCTCGGACACCGCGATGATCGTCCACGTGCACCGGGGGCACCGCTCGGCGAGCGTCGTCTCGATCCCCCGGGACACCCTCGTGGACCGTCCGGCCTGCGCCGACGGCCGGGGCGGCACCGTGCCCGCGGCCCGCTCGCAGATGTTCAACGCGGCCTACGAGGTCGGCGGCCCGTCCTGCACGGTCAAGACCGTCGAGGCGATGTCCGGCATCCGGATGGACCACTACGTGGAGGTGGACTTCACCGGCTTCAAGAAGCTGGTCGACACCCTCGGCGGGGTGCGGATCACCACCACCCGGGCGATAGACGACCCGAAGAGCCGACTGCGCCTGCCGGCCGGCACCCACACCCTCGACGGCGAGCAGGCCCTCGGCCTGGTCCGTACCCGGCACGGCGTGGGCGACGGCAGCGACCTGGGGCGCATCCAGCTCCAGCAGGCGTTCCTGCGGTCCCTGATCGCCCGGATCGACGGGATCGGACTCTTCTCGAACCCGACGAAGCTGTTCGACGTGGCCGACGCCGCCACCAGCGCCCTGACCACCGACTCCGAGCTCGACTCGGTCACCAAGCTCGCCGGGTTCGCGGGCGGACTGAAGGACATCGGCGCCGACGACGTCGACATGATCACCCTGCCGGTCGCCTACGACCCGGCCGACCCCAACCGGGTGCTGCCGCTGGCCCGCCAGGGCGCTCTGCTCTGGTCCGCCCTCAAGGCCGACCGGCCCGTGCCGGCCGCCGCGACGGTCGGTTCGGCCGCCGGACGGGGCGATGCCGGACGGGTGATCACCACCCCGTGAGTGAACGCGTACGGTCCCTCATCCGGTACGAACCGTCACCGGAGCGATCACACCATGACCCGTTCCGATCGCATGCCGTCACGATCGGGGGCCTTCGGAGGCGCGGGCGGTCCCGTCCGGAATATCAGGTCCACCGTCCCGGTTTTGGGGGATGCGGCCAGTGCTGGCAGACTGGTACGTCGGCCCCGGTTCACGCCCGCGCAGCAGGCGCAGGCGACCCGGCGCCCTCCCGATCCTAGGAGACACCGTGAAGCGCGACATCCACCCCGAGTACGTCGAGACGCAGGTCAGCTGCACCTGTGGCGCGTCGTTCACCACCCGCAGCACGATCCAGGCCGGTTCCATCCGCGCCGAGGTCTGCTCCGAGTGCCACCCGTTCTACACGGGCAAGCAGAAGATCCTCGACACCGGTGGCCGCGTGGCCCGCTTCGAGGCCCGCTTCGGCAAGGGCGCTGCCAAGAAGTAGCGAGCCCACTGCGCCGGTTCCCGGCCGCCCACGGGCGGGTCGGGACCGGCGTTTTTTCCTGGCACGGCCCGCCGCCCGGCCCGCCCGCCGCCCGCTCCGCCCCGCATCCGCCGCGGAGCACCCACCGGCCCCGCCGGGAAGCCCGCCCCCCCCGCCCGGCAGCCGACCCCGGCCGCACCCCGCATCACGCAGATCAGGAGCCCGGAGATGTTCGAGGCCGTCGCGGAACTCGTCGACGAGCACACCCACCTGGAGCATCAGCTCGCCGATCCCGGGGTGCACGCCAACCAGGCGAACGCGCGCAAGCTCAACAAGCGCTACGCCGAGCTCACACCGATCGTCACCGCGTACCGGTCCTTCACGCGCGTCGGCGAGGACATCGCCACCGCCCGCGAGCTGGCCGCCGACGACCCCGACTTCCTGGCCGAGGTCAAGGAGCTGGAGCGGGAGCGCGAGGGCCTGACCGAGAAGCTCCGGCTGCTGCTCGTCCCGCGCGACCCCAGCGACGACAAGGACGTCATCCTGGAGATCAAGGCCGGCGCCGGGGGCGACGAGTCGGCCCTGTTCGCCGGGGACCTGTTGCGCATGTACCTGCGCTACGCCGAGCGGGTCGGGTGGAAGACCGAGATCATCGACGCCACCGAGTCCGAACTCGGCGGTTACAAGGACGTCCAGGTCGCCGTCAAGACGAAGGGCGGCCAGGGGGCCACCCAGCCCGGCCAGGGCGTGTGGGCCCGCCTCAAGTACGAGGGCGGTGTGCACCGCGTGCAGCGGGTGCCCGCGACCGAGTCCCAGGGCCGCATCCACACCTCCGCCGCCGGCGTGCTCGTCACCCCGGAGGCCGAGGAGGTCGACGTCGAGATCAACCCCAACGACCTGCGGATCGACGTCTACCGCTCCTCGGGACCCGGCGGCCAGTCCGTCAACACCACCGACTCGGCCGTCCGCATCACCCACCTGCCGACCGGTGTCGTCGCCTCCTGCCAGAACGAGAAGAGCCAGCTCCAGAACAAGGAGCAGGCCCTGCGCATCCTGCGCTCCCGGCTGCTCGCCGCCGCCCAGGAGGAAGCCGAGCGGGAGGCCGCCGACGTCCGCCGCAGCCAGGTGCGCACCGTCGACCGCTCGGAGAAGATCCGCACCTACAACTTCCCCGAGAACCGCATTTCCGACCACCGTGTCGGTTTCAAGGCGTACAACTTGGACCAGGTGCTCGACGGGGAGCTCGACGCGGTCATCCAGGCGTGCGTCGACGCGGACTCCGCGGCCAAGCTCGCCGCCGCCTGACCCCCGGGCGCCGACCGAGCCCCCGGCGCCCACCGACAGCTCAGCTCCGGAGGACTAGCGTGCAGCCACCCATTGGGGGTCGACCCCCAGGCCCCCGCAGTCTGCTGCTCGCTGAAGTGGCCCAGGCCACCCAGCGCCTGGCGGACGCGGGCGTGCCCTCGCCGCGCAACGACGCCGAGGAACTGGCCGCCTTCGTGCACGGCGTCAAGCGGGGCGAGCTGCACACCGTCCCCGACTCCGACGTCGACGCCCGCTACTGGGAGGCCATCAACCGCCGGGTGGCCCGCGAGCCCCTCCAGCACATCACCGGACGCGCCTACTTCCGGTACCTGGAGCTCCAGGTCGGACCCGGGGTGTTCGTGCCCCGGCCGGAGACCGAATCGGTCGTCGGCTGGGCCATAGACGCCGTGCGCGCCATGGACGTCGTCGAACCCCTGATCGTCGACCTGTGCTCCGGCTCCGGGGCCATCGCCCTCGCCATGGCCCAGGAGGTGCCCCGCTCCCGGGTGCACGCCGTCGAGCTCTCCGAGGACGCCCTCGTCTACACCCTCAAGAACACCGAGGGCTCCCGCGTCAGCGTCCACCAGGGCGACGCCCTGGCCGCCCTGCCCGAGCTGAACGGCCAGGTCGACCTCGTCATCTCCAACCCCCCGTACATCCCCCTCACCGAGTGGGAGCACGTGGCGCTGGAGGCCCGCGAGTACGACCCGCAGATGGCGCTGTTCTCCGGCGACGACGGCCTCGACACCATCCGCGGCCTCGAACGCACCGCCCACCGACTGCTGCGCCCCGGAGGCATCGTCGTCGTGGAACACGCCGACACCCAGGGCGGGCAGGTGCCGTGGATCTTCAGCGAGGAAGCCGGCTGGGCCGACGCCGCCGACCACCCCGACCTCAACAACCGGCCCCGATTCGCGACCGCGCGCAAGGCACGCCCGTGACGTCCCGGCCCCCGAACCACACCCAGAACGCGCACGAGGAGGCCCGCTAGATGGCACGGCGATACGACACCAACGACGCGACCGACCGCATCACCGGTCTGCGTGAGGCCGGGTCCGCCGTCCGCCGGGGCGAGCTGGTCGTGCTGCCCACCGACACGGTCTACGGCATCGGCGCCGACGCCTTCAGCTCCGAGGCGGTCGCCGACCTGCTCGACGCCAAGGGCCGCGGGCGCAGCATGCCCACCCCCGTGCTCATCGGTTCCCCGAACACCCTGCACGGGCTCGTCACCAACTTCTCCGAGCTGGCCTGGGAACTCGTGGACGCGTTCTGGCCCGGAGCGCTCACCCTGGTCGCCCGGCACCAGCCGTCGCTCCAGTGGGACCTCGGTGACACCCGGGGCACCGTCGCCGTCCGGATGCCGCTGCACCCGGTCGCCATCGAACTGCTCACCGAGGTCGGCCCGATGGCCGTGTCCTCCGCGAACCTCACCGGGCACCCCGCCCCCGAGAACTGCGACGCCGCCCAGCAGATGCTCGGCGACGCCGTCTCGGTCTACCTCGACGGCGGCCCGACGCCCGGCATCGTGCCCTCGTCCATCGTGGACGTCACCGGCGAGGTGCCCGTCCTGCTCCGCGCCGGCGCCCTCGACGCGGACGAGCTGCGCAAGGTGGTACCCGACCTTGAGGTGGCCAATTGACGGCCCCTGAGGGGCGTGGCATAGGCACGGGGGTCACCGGCACCGGGGACACGTTCCGCATCCTCCACGTCAGCACCGGCAACGTGTGCCGCTCGCCCATCACCGAGCGGCTGACCCGGCACGCCCTGGTGGGGCGGCTCGGCGACCCGCTCGGCGGCGGCGTCGTCGTGGAGAGCGCGGGCACCTGGGGCCACGAGGGCGCGCCCATGGAGACCAACGCCGAGACGGTCCTCGCCGACTTCGGCGCCGACCCCACCGGCTTCACCGGACGCGAACTCCTCGACGACCACGTCATCCGCGCGGACCTGGTGCTGACCGCCACCCGCGACCACCGGGCGCAGGTGATCTCCATGGGCCACTCCGCGGGGCTGCGCACCTTCACCCTGAAGGAGTTCACCCGGCTGGTGCGCGCCATCGACCCGGCGACCCTGCCCGACCCCCGCGACGAGGGGGTCGTCGAACGGGCCCGCGCCCTGGTGCGGGCCGCCGCCGCGCTGCGCGGCTGGCTGCTGGCGCCGTCCGTCGACGCCGACGAGGTGTTCGACCCGTACGGGGCGCCGCTGCCGTTCTTCCGTTCCATCGGCGACGAGATCCACGAGGCGCTGGACCCGGTGGTCACCGCGCTGACGGGCGTCACCGCGGGGCGCTGAACCGGCCGCCACCGGGCCCCGGACCCGGCGGCGGCATGCAGGGGGAGCCGGGCGTGCGGCCCACGCCCCTCCGAAGGCCGCCCCCACGGTCGTACGGGTCCCGCAGTGATCATCCCGGTCCGTCCGCTCGGCCGCGGCCCGAGGGCCGCACAGGGTCTGCTGGCGGCGGCGGGGATCATGGTGGAGGGGGCCCGTGCCCCCATCGGTAGGGAAGGCCGCGCACCGCGGCTGGAAACGGCCGCGACGACCGTCCGGGGGAGGGGCGAGCCGGAAGCGGCGCGGATCGCGGTACTGTTCGCGGCGCCGCTCCGTGGCAAGATCGTCGGAACGTCCGTCCGGGACGAGGTACGAACACTCGTCCGTGCACGGCCGGCCTTCCCGCAGTACCCCGACCAGCGGGGGTGACGCATTTCCGCCGGGGGCACATGCGCGCGGAGCGGTACGGCGGGCGACGATGACGGGGACCATAGGTTCTCCGTGCAACCATGCTCGCTACCCGGAAGTCCCCATACCCATGCACCCGAGGCTAGGCTGTGGGGCTGAGCTGGCCGAAGACACCTGTGGGGAAGCCTGTGCGTGAATACCTGCTGACGCTCTGTGTCACGGCTGCGGTGACCTATCTGCTCACGGGCCCGGTGCGGAAGTTCGCCATCGTGGCCGGGGCGATGCCGGAGATCCGCGCCCGTGACGTGCACCGGGAGCCCACGCCCCGGCTCGGCGGTATCGCGATGTTCTTCGGGCTCTGCGCGGGTCTCCTCGTCGCCAACCACCTCACCAATCTCAGTGAGGTCTTCGACGGCTCCAGCGAACCGCGCGCCCTGCTGTCCGGCGCCGCGCTGATCTGGCTGGTCGGGGTCCTGGACGACAAGTTCGAGCTCGACGCGCTGATCAAGCTGGGCGCCCAGATGATCGCCGCGGGCGTCATGGTCATGCAGGGTCTGGCGATCCTCTGGCTGCCGATCCCCGGTGTCGGCATGGTCGCGCTCACCCAGTGGCAGTCCACGCTGCTCACCGTGGCGCTGGTCGTCATCACGATCAACGCGGTCAACTTCGCCGACGGGCTGGACGGGCTCGCCGCGGGCATGGTGTGCATCGCCACCCTGGCCTTCTTCCTCTACGCGTACCGCCTCTGGTTCGGCTACGGCCTGGAGGCCGCGGCCCCGGCGACCCTGTTCGCGGCGCTGCTGCTCGGGATGTGCCTCGGCTTCCTGCCGCACAACATGCACCCCGCGCGGATCTTCATGGGCGACTCGGGCTCCATGCTGATCGGTCTGGTGCTCGCGGCGGGCGCCATCTCCATCACCGGTCAGGTCGACCCGGACAGCCTGTTCGGCCCCGGGCAGGCCGGCGGCCTGCGGGAGGCGGTGCACGCCACGGTGCCCGTCTACATCCCGCTCATCCTGCCGCTCACCATCATCGCGCTGCCCGCCGCCGACCTCGTCCTGGCGATCGTGCGGCGCACCTGGCGCGGCCAGTCGCCGTTCGCCGCCGACCGCGGACACCTGCACCACCGGCTCCTCGACAGCGGTCACTCGCACAGCCGCTCGGTGCTGATCATGTACTTCTGGGCCGCGCTGATCTCCTTCGGCACGCTGGCCTACTCGGTCAACGCCGCGTCCATGTGGATCGTCCTGGGCGTCGCCGTGCTCAGTGCGGTGGGCCTGGTGCTGCTCCTGCTGCCCCGCTTCACCCCGCGCGCGCCGCGCTGGGCGGAGGCGTTCGTACCGCCCCGCTACCGGCGCCGCAAGCTCCCCCTCGGCGCCGCCGAGCAACTCCCCGGCGCCGAGGGGGAGTCGGAGCCCGCCGCGGCGACGGTCTCCGGATACCCGGGCGCGAGCCGTACCGAAGTCCCCGTCGCGGCCGGTGTGGGTGCTGCCGCCGGGACGTCGCGCGGTGTGCGGGCGGCGGGGGATAACGGTTCCGGCACATTCGCGGGAACGGAGGGTGTCCCGGCGGTGAAGGACGGGGGCGCCGACCGCGCCGCGGGGGACACCGAAGGCGTCAACGGGGCCGCGGCGGCGGGGGGTTCGTCCACGCCCGTCCGGGCCGGGGGCGTCAACGGGGCGACGGCATCCGGCCTCCGGCACCGCTTCCGCGACCGCCGCCGGGCCGACACTTCGCGCTGAAACGGCGCCCGTCGCGGGGCCCACGGGCCGGCGGAGCGGTTCCTCCAGCGGTCACCGCAGTCCTCACCGGACCGCCGCGTGCGCGAAATGTGCTCGCTCGCTGACGCTTTGTGGCCAACTCTCCGTACCGTACCGGCCAGGCAAACACTCTCAATACCAGCCAAAGAGCCTTCTGTCATGCACATATGGGCTGGTTCACTCTCAAGCGTGACTGCTGGCACACTTCACAGGTAAAGACCTCATCAAATAGTTTGTGATACCGTTCACGAGAACCCGGGGTAGCGCCGGAGGACCGTAGTGCGACGGCCTTCTGGACCGACTTTCTGTCTCGATTTCCGGGTTTACGCTCGTCCATGACGACACCTGCCCCCATCCAGTAAGCGGAGTTGCCGCCATGCCGTCCCAAGACGCACGCACCGTCATCCATGCCGTCGTACCCACCGCAGCCGTGGGAGCCGTAGCCGCGGGCATCAGTGCCGCGGTCGCCGGCGGCAAGGGGGCACTCGGAGCGGCTGTGGCGACCGTCGTCGTGATCCTCTTCATGGGAATCGGACTCGTGGTGCTCCTGCGCATCGCGAGGTCGCTCCCGCAGCTGTTCCAGGGCATGGGTCTGATGCTCTACACGACCCAGATCCTGTTGCTCTTCGTCTTCCTTGCCACCTTCAAGGACACCGATCTCTTCCACCCGAAGACGTTCGCGATCACGCTCGTCGTGGCCACGCTCGCTTGGATCGGGGCTCAGGCCCGCGCCCACATGAAGGCCAAGATTCTCTACGTGGAACCCGAGGAATCGAAGGGTGAGAAGCCCGCGAAGACCGGTTCCTCGTCGTGAGGGGTAGGGCCGGTATAAGGGCGGGACGGACTTACTGCTATCGTCCGGTGCCAACTGCGGCATCGCGGGCGCGGGCATCCAAGCTGACGCCTGCTCTAGCGCGAGGCTTGATGCCCGACCGCCGCCCCCACACCCGTAACACCAGTCCAGTGCCGTATTGCGGCTGCGTGCCGCGCCGACACAACGAGGTTGCCGTACCTATGCGCCACGAAGGAGCCCGCGGTGAGTGCTGACCCGACGCAGGTGCTCGCCTTCGAGACCGATTGCCACATCTTCGACGGTTGTGGCTTCCCGGCTCCCGGCCTGCACTCGTTCCTGTTCAAGCCCATCTGGGGCGACGCGGACAGCAACCTGTACTTCAACAAGCCGATGCTGCTCGCGATCCTCGGGTCGATCATCATCATCGGTTTCTTCTGGGCCGCTTTCGCCAAGCCCAAGATCGTCCCCGGCAAGCTCCAGATGATCGCCGAAGCCG
Organism: Streptomyces sp. NPDC127068; assembly: GCF_042724695.1. NCBI lineage: Bacteria > Bacillati > Actinomycetota > Actinomycetes > Kitasatosporales > Streptomycetaceae > Streptomyces > Streptomyces sp. NPDC127068. The sequence goes on from NZ_JBHXEN010000054.1 coordinate 50,754, forward strand.
GCTACGACTTCGTGCGCCGGGGCATCGTCCACGAGACCATCGGAAAGCGCGAGGGCGAGAAGTACGTCCCGCTGATGGTCTCCCTGTTCTTCTTCGTCTGGATCATGAACCTCTGGGCGATCATCCCACTGGCCCAGTTCCCGGTGACGTCGGTCATCGCCTACCCGGTGGCGCTCGCAGGCATCGTCTACGTCGTCTGGGTGTCGCTCACGTTCAAGCGGCACGGTTTCGTCGGCGCTTTCAAGAACTTCACCGGATACGACAAGTCGCTCGGACCGGTGCTCCCGCTGGCCATGGCCATCGAGCTCTTCTCGAACCTGCTCGTCCGGCCCTTCACCCACGCCGTGCGACTGTTCGCGAACATGTTCGCGGGCCACACGCTGCTGGTGCTCTTCACCATCGCCGCCTGGTACCTGCTCAACGGCATCGGCATCGCCTACGCGGGTGTCTCGTTCATCATGGTCCTGGTCATGCTCGCCTTCGAGCTCTTCGTCCAGGCCCTCCAGGCGTACGTGTTCGTGCTCCTGGCGTGCAGCTTCATCCAGGGTGCGCTCGCCGAGCACCACTGAGCCTCCCCTCCGTTCCACATTCGTCCGGTGGCCAACCCCCACCGGTCCGGTAAAGAAAAGGAAGAACTGGCATGTCCCAGACCCTTGCCGCTGTCTCCGGCTCGCTCGGCTCCATCGGTTACGGCCTCGCCGCCATCGGCCCCGGCGTGGGCGTCGGCATCATCTTCGGTAACGGCACCCAGGCCCTCGCCCGCCAGCCCGAGGCCGCCGGTCTGATCCGCGCCAACCAGATCCTCGGCTTCGCCTTCTGTGAGGCGCTCGCCCTCATCGGTCTGGTCATGCCGTTCGTCTATGGCTACTAAACGTCTCGCCACGACCAGCCACTAGACGAAAGGCACTGATATGAGCCAGCTGCTCATTCTGGCGGCCACCGAGGAGCAGAACCCCCTCGTTCCGCCGATCCCTGAGCTCGTCATCGGCCTGATCGCCTTCGTCATCGTCTTCGGCGTCCTCGCCAAGAAGCTCCTCCCGAACATCAACAAGGTTCTGGAGGAGCGCCGCGAGGCCATCGAGGGCGGCATGGAGAAGGCCGACGCGGCCAAGACCGAAGCCCAGAGCGTGCTGGAGCAGTACAAGGCCCAGCTCGCCGAGGCCCGGCACGAGGCCGCGCGCCTGCGTCAGGACGCGCAGGAGCAGGGCGCCACGCTCATCGCCGAGATGCGCGCGGAAGGCCAGCGCCAGCGTGAGGAAATCATCGCCGCTGGTCACACGCAGATCGAGGCCGACCGCAAGGCCGCCGCTCAGGCGCTGCGCCGGGACGTCGGTCAGCTCGCCACCGAACTGGCCGGGAAGCTCGTCGGCGAGTCCCTTGAGGACCACGCCCGACAGAGCCGCACCATCGACCGGTTCCTCGACGAGCTCGACGTGAAGGCCGAGGCCGCCCGGTGAGTGCGCTGCACGGAGCCAGCCGTGAGGCCCTGGCCACGGCGCGTGAGCGGCTCGACGCACTGACGGACAGCACGTCCGTCGACGCGTCGCGGCTCGCTGACGACCTGGCCTCGGTCACCGCGCTGCTCGACCGCGAGGTGTCCCTGCGTCGGGTCATCACCGACCCGGCGCAGTCCGGGGACGCCAAGGCCGGCCTGGTCGGTCGCCTCCTGGACGGGCAGGTCTCCGGCGAGACGGTCGACCTGGTCTCCGGGTTGGTGCGTTCCCGCTGGTCGCGCTCCCGCGACCTGGTGGACGCGCTGGAGGAGCTGGCGGACGTCGCCGACCTCACGGCCGCCCAGCGTGCCGGCACGCTCGACGACGTGGAGGACGAGCTGTTCCGGTTCGGCCGGATCACTTCCTCGGACACCGGGCTGCGTGCCGCGCTCACCGACCGGACCGCGACGGCAGCCGCCAAGGAGCAGCTGTTGAGCACCCTGCTCAGCAGCCGCGCCCAGGCGCAGACCACCCGACTGGTCACGCGACTGGTCACCCGGCCCCGGGGACGTAGCCTGGAAGCGGGACTGGAGTCCCTGTCCAAGCTCGCCGCGGAGCGCCGTGACCGCATGGTCGCGATCGTCACCTCGGCCGTACCGCTGAGCGATCAGCAGAAGCAGCGCCTGGGTGCGTCCCTGGCGAAGCTGTACGGGCGGGCGATGCACCTGAACCTGGACGTGGACCCCGCGGTCCTCGGCGGAATCCGGGTGCAGGTCGGTGACGAGATCATCAACGGCGGCATCGCGGACCGCATCGACGAAGCCAGCCGCCGCATGGCCGGCTGAGCAACAGAACAACGTACGTCCGACGGCCCTGGTTGGGCCGTACAGAAGGATTCCTGGGGGTCGCCCCCAGACCCCCAAAGAACTTCGGGCCCAACAAGGAGAGCAGGGAACCCAGATGGCGGAGCTCACGATCCGGCCGGAGGAGATCCGGGACGCGCTGGAGAACTTTGTCCAGTCGTACCAGCCGGACGCGGCCTCGCGCGAGGAGGTCGGTACGGTCACCCTTGCCGGCGACGGCATCGCGAAGGTCGAGGGACTGCCCTCGGCCATGGCCAACGAACTGCTGAAGTTCGAGGACGGCACCCTGGGCCTCGCGCTCAACCTCGAAGAGCGCGAGATCGGTGCCATCGTCCTCGGCGAGTTCAGCGGCATCGAGGAGGGCCAGCCGGTGCAGCGCACCGGTGAGGTGCTCTCCGTCGCCGTGGGCGAGGGTTACCTCGGCCGCGTCGTCGACCCGCTCGGCAACCCGATCGACGGCCTCGGCGACATCGAGACCAGCGGTCGTCGTGCCCTTGAGCTGCAGGCCCCCACGGTCATGCAGCGCAAGTCCGTGCACGAGCCGATGGAGACGGGCTACAAGGCCGTCGACGCGATGACCCCGATCGGCCGCGGCCAGCGTCAGCTGATCATCGGTGACCGCCAGACCGGCAAGACCGCTCTGGCCGTCGACACCATCATCAACCAGCGCGACAACTGGCGCACCGGTGACGTGAACAAGCAGGTGCGCTGCATCTACGTCGCCATCGGCCAGAAGGGCTCCACCATCGCGTCCGTGCGACGCGCCCTGGACGAGGCCAACGCGCTGGAGTACACGACCATCGTCGCCGCCCCGGCGTCCGACCCGGCCGGCTTCAAGTACCTGGCGCCGTACACCGGTTCGGCCATCGGCCAGCAGTGGATGTACGAGGGCAAGCACGTCCTCATCATCTTCGACGACCTCTCGAAGCAGGCCGACGCCTACCGCGCCGTGTCCCTGCTGCTGCGTCGTCCGCCGGGCCGTGAGGCGTACCCCGGTGACGTCTTCTACCTGCACTCCCGTCTGCTGGAGCGCTGCGCCAAGCTCTCCGACGACATGGGCAAGGGCTCGATGACGGGCCTCCCGATCGTGGAGACCAAGGCCAACGACGTCTCGGCGTTCATCCCGACCAACGTCATCTCCATCACCGACGGCCAGTGCTTCCTGGAGTCCGACCTGTTCAACGCCGGCCAGCGTCCGGCCCTGAACGTCGGCATCTCGGTCTCCCGCGTCGGTGGCTCCGCCCAGCACAAGGCGATGCGCCAGGTCTCCGGCCGACTCCGCGTCGACCTCGCCCAGTTCCGTGAGCTGGAGGCGTTCGCCGCCTTCGGTTCCGACCTGGACGCCGCGTCGAAGGCGCAGCTGGAGCGCGGTCAGCGCATGGTCGAGCTGCTGAAGCAGCCGCAGTACCAGCCGATGGCCACCGAGGACCAGGTCGTTTCCGTGTGGGCCGGCACCACGGGCCGCATGGACGAGGTCCCCGTCGTCGACATCCGCCGCTTCGAGACGGAGCTCCTGGACTACCTGCACCGCGAGGAGCAGGGTCTGATGACCTCCATCAAGGAGGGCGCGAAGATGTCGGACGACACCATCACCGCCATCTCCGACGCGGTCGCGGCGTTCAAGAAGCAGTTCGAGACCTCGGACGGCAAGCTGCTCGGCGAGGACGCGCCTGCCGTCAACGTCTCCAAGTGACGTAGGAAGGGACCTGACTCATGGGAGCCCAGCTCCGGGTCTACAAGCGTCGCATCCGATCCGTCACCGCGACCAAGAAGATCACCAAGGCGATGGAGATGATCGCCGCCTCGCGTGTCGTCAAGGCGCAGCGCAAGGTGGTGGCCTCCGCGCCGTACGCGACCGAGCTGACACGCGCGGTCACGGCGGTGGGAACGGGTTCGAACACCAAGCACCCGCTGACCACGGAGGCGGAGACGGCTCGCCGCTCCGCGGTGCTGCTCCTCACGAGCGACCGCGGACTGGCCGGCGCCTTCAACTCCAACGCGATCAAGGCGGCGGAGCAGTTGACCGCCCGCCTCGAAGCGGAGGGCAAGGAGGTCGTCACGTACATCGTCGGCCGCCGCGGTGTCGCCCACTACAACTTCCGTGAGCGCGAGGTCGCGGAGCAGTGGACCGGCTTCACCGACGAGCCCACGTACGCGGACGCCAAGAAGGTCGCCGGACCGCTGATCAGCGCGATCGAGCAGGACACGGCCGATGGCGGGGTCGACGAGCTGCACGTCGTCTACACGGAGTTCGTGTCGATGATGACGCAGAACGCGGTCGGCAGCCGGCTGCTTCCGCTGAGCCTGGACGAGGTCGCCGACCAGGCGCCCACCAAGGGCGAGATCCTCCCGCTGTACGACTTCGAGCCGTCGGCGGAGGACGTCCTCGACGCCCTGCTGCCGCGGTACGTCGAGAGCCGGATCTACAACGCGATGCTCCAGTCGGCCGCTTCGAAGCACGCTGCCACGCGGCGTGCGATGAAGTCGGCCACCGACAACGCGGGTGAGCTGATCAACACGCTCTCCCGACTTGCCAACGCGGCCCGACAGGCCGAAATCACCCAGGAAATCAGCGAGATCGTCGGCGGCACCGCAGCCCTGGCCGACGCGAACGCGGGGAGTGACAGGTAATGACGACGACAGTTGAGACGGCCGTTGCCACGGGCCGCGTCGCCCGGGTCATCGGCCCGGTCGTCGACGTGGAATTCCCCGTCGACGCCATGCCCGAGATCTACAACGCCCTGCACGTCGAGGTCGCCGACCCGGCCAACGAGGGCGAGAAGAAGACGCTGACGCTTGAGGTCGCCCAGCACCTCGGCGACGGTGTCGTCCGTGCGATCTCCATGCAGCCCACCGACGGTCTGGTCCGCCAGGCCCCGGTGACGAACACCGGCAAGGGCATCACGGTGCCGGTCGGCGACTTCACCAAGGGCAAGGTGTTCAACACCCTCGGCGAGGTGCTGAACCACCCCGAGGAGAACGCCAACGTCGGTGAGCGCTGGCCGATCCACCGCACCGCCCCGGCCTTCGACCAGCTCGAGTCGAAGACCGAGATGTTCGAGACCGGTCTGAAGGTCGTCGACCTCCTCACCCCGTACGTCAAGGGTGGAAAGATCGGTCTGTTCGGTGGTGCCGGTGTCGGCAAGACCGTGCTGATCCAGGAAATGATCATGCGTGTCGCCAACCTCCACGAGGGCGTCTCCGTCTTCGCGGGCGTCGGTGAGCGCACCCGTGAGGGCAACGACCTCATCGACGAGATGGAGGAGTCCGGCGTCCTCGATAAGACGGCGCTGGTCTTCGGCCAGATGGACGAGCCCCCGGGCACCCGGCTGCGCGTGGCCCTCGCGGGTCTGACCATGGCGGAGTACTTCCGCGATGTGAAGAAGCAGGACGTGTTGTTCTTCATCGACAACATCTTCCGCTTCACCCAGGCCGGTTCCGAGGTGTCGACCCTGCTCGGCCGGATGCCCTCCGCGGTGGGTTACCAGCCGAACCTGGCCGACGAGATGGGTCTCCTCCAGGAGCGCATCACCTCGACCCGTGGTCACTCGATCACCTCGATGCAGGCGATCTACGTCCCCGCGGACGACCTGACCGACCCGGCCCCGGCCACCACCTTCGCCCACCTCGACGCGACGACGGTGCTCTCCCGTCCGATCTCGGAGAAGGGCATCTACCCGGCCGTGGACCCGCTGGACTCCACGTCCCGCATCCTGGACCCGCGGTACATCGCGAAGGAGCACTACGACGCGGCCATGCGCGTCAAGACGATCCTTCAGAAGTACAAGGACCTCCAGGACATCATCGCGATCCTCGGTATCGACGAGCTGGGCGAGGAGGACAAGCTCGTCGTCCACCGTGCCCGTCGCGTCGAGCGGTTCCTGTCCCAGAACACCCACGCCGCCAAGCAGTTCACCGGTGTGGACGGTTCGGACGTGCCGCTGGACGAGTCCATCACCGCGTTCAACGCGATCTGCGACGGGGACTACGACCACTTCCCGGAGCAGGCGTTCTTCATGTGCGGTGGTCTTGAGGACCTGCGCAAGAACGCCAAGGAGCTGGGCGTCTCCTGAGCCCCGAGCTCATGGGTGAGGGGGCCCTGCCCGGCCCCCTCGCCCTCGCCTCTACACTTTTGACCCAACACCCGGCACACCCGCCGGGTGGTGACCCGAGGAGCACCCTTGGCTGCTGAGCTGCACGTCGAGCTGGTCGCCGCGGACCGGAATGTCTGGTCCGGCGAGGCCACCCTGGTCGTCGCGCGCACCACCTCCGGCGACATCGGCGTCATGCCCGGTCACCAGCCGCTGCTCGGTGTGCTGGAGTCGGGCCCGGTGACGATCCGTACGAGTGACGGCGCGACCGTCATCGCCGCCGTCCACGGCGGGTTCGTTTCGTTCGCCGACAACAAGCTGTCGTTGCTGGCCGAGATCGTCGAGCTGTCGGACGAGATCGACGTCCAGCGCGCGGAGCGGGCGTTGGAGCGCGCGAAGAGCGAGGCGGACGCCGCCGCCGAGCGACGCGCCGATGTCCGCCTGCGTGCGGTGGCGGTGCGCTGACCTGGCGCACTGTGTGACATGACTCAGCCGCGGCCCGGTCCGGAGACTCTCCGGACC
>NZ_JBHXEN010000055.1:0-36937 GCF_042724695.1 Streptomyces sp. NPDC127068
CTCGTGGGGCGGGGTTGTATCCGGCCCCTGGTGGCCGCGGTGGGGGGTGGGGGGTGTCGGATCCCCCGGCCCCGGCGCCCCCGCCGCGTCGTGTCCGCGTGCGCGCCGCGCCCGAGGAACGCGGCCGATTATCGCCTCCCTTCATAACCCCAGTGGGGTTACGTTGGGGTTATGCCAAAGATCAATGTCTATCTGCCCGATGAACTGGCCGAGGCGGTCAAGCAGGCGGGCGTACCGGTGTCCGCCGTGTGCCAGCGCGCCCTGGAACAGGCCGTGCGCCGCGTGACCGCCATCCGGGAGACGGTGCTGACCGACCTCGACGACGAACCGACCGGTGCACTGGCGCACTTCACCGCGCGCACGCGCACCGTGCTCACCCTCGCGGTCGAGCGGGCGGAGAGCGCCGGAGCGGCGCGACTGGGAACCGCGCACCTGCTGGCCGCCCTGCTGGACGAGGGCGGCAACCTGGCCCTGCACGTCCTGGGCGCCCTGGAGATCGAGCCGAAGCAGGTCGCACATGACCTGGCTCGCCGGCAGCCCGGAGACCACCGCCCCGTGCCGGCGGACACCGATCCGAGCCGGTTCGACGGCCCCGCGGCCAACGCCGTCGAACTGGCCGTCACCGAGGCGATCGGCCTCGGCCACAACTACGTCGGCTGTGAACACCTGCTGCTCGGTCTGGTCGGTGAACCCGACGGCGCCGCCGGTCAGGTGCTGCGGGCCCTGGGCGCCGACCCCAAGCTCGTGCGCCGCGCCGTCAGCGCCGCGCTGGCCGGCTACGTCCATCTGCGGGCCCAGACCGGGCAGGACCGACCGGCGGTGCCGGCCGACGCCCGAAAGGAGCTCGCCGCGGTCCTCCGCGCGGAACTCGCACCGTTGACCCGGCGCATCGCGCGGCTGGAGGAACACCTCGGACTCGACACCGAGAGCTGACCGCGGTGGCGCCGCGGTGGCAACGGTGCGTCCTCCTCGTCGCCCTCGTCCTGGCGGGAAGCACGTGGTGAAGCCGTGTCGAGCGGGGCCGCGGGTCTTGTGGGACGGGGGCGTCTGCGGTTCCTTGGAGGGATGGCCGAGACAACGGACACCCCCACATCCGTGCCGGACGCCTCCGGCACCCCTCCGCGCAAGTCGAGTTGGCGCTACATCGGACCCGGCATCGTCGTCGCGGCGACCGGCGTCGGCGCCGGCGACCTGGTGGCGACCCTGGTCGCCGGCAGCAACTTCGGATACACCCTGCTCTGGGCCGCGGTCGTCGGCTGCCTGGTCAAGATCTCCCTCGCCGAGGCCGCCGGCCGCTGGCACCTCGCCACCGGACGCACCCTGTTCGACGGCTGGCACAGCCTCGGCCGGTGGACCACCGCGTTCTTCGCCGTGTACGTGGTCGTCTGGGGCTTCGTGTACGGGGCCGCCGCGATGGCCTCCAGCGCGCTGCCGTTGCAGGCGCTCTTCCCGGACGGCTGGTCCCTGCGCACCTGGGGCGTGGTGTGCGGACTGGTGGGGCTCGCCTTCGTCTGGTTCAACCGGTACGCCGTGTTCGAGAAGGCCATGACCGTCCTGGTCGGGGTCATGTTCGTGGTGACGGTGTACCTCGCGGCACGGGTGACCCCGAACCTCGGCGACGCGTTCGCCGGGCTGCTGCCCGTCCTGCCCGACGAGAAGGACGCGGTCCTCAACACGCTCGGCCTGATCGGCGGCGTCGGCGGGACGATCACCCTCGCCGCGTACGGGTACTGGGTCAACGCCAAGGGGTGGACCGGCCCCGGATGGATGAAGGTGATGCGGTTCGACAACCGGGTGGCGTACGCGACCACCGGGGTGTTCGTGATCTCCATGCTGTTCGTGGGCGCCGAACTGCTGCACTCCTCGGGCGTCGCCATCGCCAGCGGCGACCGCGGGCTGCTCGACCTCTCCGAGGTGCTGGAGGACCGCTACGGCACCGCCACCGCCAAGCTGTTCCTCATCGGGTTTTTCGCCACCTCGTTCACCTCGCTGATCGGGGTCTGGCACGGCGTCAGCCTGATGTTCGCGGACTTCGTCGGCCGACTGCGGGAGGGCCCCGCGGGCGGCACCGGCGCGTCGGTGGCCTCCGGTGAACGGCAGCGCTCCTGGGCGTTCCGCGGCTATCTGCTGTGGCTGACGTTCCCGCCGATGGTGCTGCTGTTCCAGGGCCAGCCGTTCCGTCTGGTGATCCTGTACGGGGTGCTGGGCGCCGCGTTCATGCCGTTCCTGTCGCTGACCCTGATCTGGCTGCTCAACTCGTCGCGCACCCCCCGGGAATGGCGCAACGGCCCGCTGAGCAACGCGGTGCTCGGGCTCGCCGGCCTGCTGTTCGTGGTGCTGTGCGTCAAACAGGTGCTGGACCAGCCGTGGGGCGACTTCTTCTGACGGCGCCCCGGCTTCGGCTGACCGGGCGGTGGGCGGTCAGTGCTGCGCCCACCGCTCCGCACGGGCCCGCAGCTCCGGGTCGGCGTCCGCCAGGAGCCGGGCCACCGCCCGCGGTTCCCCGCTTCCGTCACGCGCCATCAGCAGGCGCAGCGCGGCGGCCCTGACGTGGCGGGGCCGCTCGGGCCCGGCCCGGTCCAGGAGCCACTCGGCGGGCAGCCCGCGCGCCCACGGCAGCAGGGCCGTCGTCGTCTCGCGCACGACCCCCGGGGCCGGATCGTCCAGCAGGCGGCGCAGCCGGTCCCCGTGGGCGAGGTCCAGCTCCCGCAGCCCGGCGACCGCCCGGGCCCGTACCGCCGGCGCCGGGTGGGCGAGCAACGGCCACAGCAGCTCCGCGTCCGCCTGCTGGTGGCCCTCCGCCAGTCCGATCACCGCGCCCGGCGCCAGGTCCGGATCGTCGGCTGCCGCGCACCGCGCCCGGTACCACGCCCAGGGGTCGCCGCCGGCCTGCCGCACCACGTATCGGGCGCAGGCCCGCACCACCGACGAGCGGTCGGCGAGGAAGGGCTCCGCCCGCTGCGGTCGGCCGGTGCGGCGCAGGGCGGTCACCCCGGCCGAGCGGCAGCGCGGGTTGCGCGCGGACAGCAGCGGGCCGAGTACGTCCTCGTGGGCGTCGGCGGCGGGGAAGACGTCCGGCAGGGCCACGAGGGCCGCCGTCGCGCACAGGTGCTGGACCACCGGGTCCTCGCCGCGCCGGGCGGCCGTCCGGGCCAACTCGACGGGGTCCAACCGCCCGGTCTCCAGGGCGAGCCGGTACGCGTACCGCCGTACCCCGCGGTCGGGGGAGCCGAACAGGGCCCGGAGCCGGTCGTCGGGCGCCGTGCGCAGCACCCCGTCGAGCAGCCGGAGGCCGAAGGCGCCCCGCTCGCTCCGGCCGACGAGGAACAGCAGCGGTGCGAGGGCGGTGGCCGAGTCGCCGTCGAGGGCCGCTTCCAGGAGTTCCCGGGCCCGGGTGCGTACCGGTTCCGCCCAGTCCGCGCAGCGGATCACCACCAGGGGCAGCAGGGCGGGCCGGGCCTTCGCGGGGTGCAGGGCGGCGGCCCGGACGCGCCCGTTGCGGTGGCAGAGGGCGAGGGCGAGGCGGGAGTCGTCGAGCAGCGCGGTGTCGGCGTCGAGCGGGGCGATCCGCTCCCACTCGGGCCGCGGTCCCTCGGGGCCGTACCAGGTGCACCACCGCGCCCGCTCGTCCAGGGCCAGCCAGTCGTGCGGCTGCGGGTCGGGCAGTGCCTGCGACAGCGGTACGCCCTGCGCCAGCCGTTCGGCGAGAGCGCCGGCGTCGCGGAGGTCCGTCTCCCCACCCATGTCCGTCCCCGTCCCGTGGTCCCGGAGCGAGCGTATTCCGGGGGTCCGGCGGGCGCCGCGGCCGGGGTGGGGACGCACCGCAGCGCCGCCGGGGAACGGCGGCGCTGCGGGCGGGGTTCGCCGTGCAAGTGGGGGTGCACGGCGATCACCCACGGAGGCGGTGTCCCGGGCGGTCACCGGTGTGGGGCCCGGTGACCGCCGACGGTGAGCCCGCTAAGGGAGGCTGCGGACGTGGGGTCCGACCGTGTTGGACCAGGCGTTGCCCGCCGTGGCGTCCCAGTTGATCGACCAGGTCATCGCGCCCCGCAGTGCCGGGTAGGCCCGGGCGGGCTTGAAGGAACCGCAGTTGGTGAGCTTGGTCAGGCAGTCCAGGGCGTTGTTGACGACCGAGGGCGACACGTAGCCGCCGCCCGCCGCGCGGGTCGAGGACGGCAGGCCGATGGCCACCTGCGAGGGGTCGAGACCGTTCTCGACCTGGATGCAGGTCAGCGCGGTGAGGAAGTCCACCGTGCCCTGGCTGTAGACCTTGCCGTCGCAGCCCAGCATGGCGCCGCTGTTGTAGTACTGCGTGTTGACGACGGTCAGGATGTCCTTGATGTTGAGCGCCGTCTTGAAGTACTCACCGGAGGTGGACTGCATGTCGATCGTCTGCGGGGCCATCGCGATGATCAGCGAGGGGCCCACCTTCGCCGACAGGGCGCGCAGCGCCTGCGTCATGTAGGTGGCGTTGAGGCCGTTCTCCAGGTCGATGTCGACCCCGTCGAAGCCGTACGACTGCATCAGTGCGTGCACGGAGTTGGCGAAGGCCGTCGCGGAGGCGGCGTCGTTGACCCGGACGGTGCCGAGTTCGCCGCCGACCGAGATGATGACCTTCTTGCCCGCGGCCTGCTTGGTGCGGATGTCGGCCCGGAACTGGGCGTCGGTGTACCCGCCGAGCTGCGCCGAGTTGAGGTTGAAGGTCACGGCGCCCGGCGTGCTGGTGGCGTCGGCGAAGGCCACGGCGATGATGTCGTAGTTGTCGCTGACCTGGGCCAGGGTCTGCACGGTGGCCTGGTTGTTGAAGTTCTGCCAGTAGCCCGTCACGAAGTGCTTGGGCAGGCCCGGGGTCCCGCCGTCCTTCGCCGTGCGCCCCTTGACGGGCGGCGTGGACTTGCCGGACTCGCCGGCCGCGTTGGTCGCGGTGACCTGGAAGGTGTACTCGGTGTCCACGGCGAGGCCGGTGACGACCGCCGAGGCGCCGGAGACGGACTGCACCTTGACGCCGTCGCGGTAGACGTTGTAGCCGGTCGCGTTGGCGACGGGCTTCCACGACACGTCCAGGGAGCTCTTGGTGGCGCCGCCGACCGCGACGTCGGTCGGGGGCACCGGGATGACGGTCTCCTCGCCGCCCCCGCCGCCGTCCGGACCGAAGACCGAGACGTCGTCGACGAAGTACGCCGCGGCACCGTACCAACCGTGGGTGTAGACGTTGACCGAGGTGGTGTTGGCGCCGGTGGTGAAGCTGGTCGTCAGCTGCTTCCAGCCGGAGGAGTCGGGCGTCCAGGTGGACACGTCGGTGGTGCCGGTGCCGGTCGCGCCGAGGTAGGCGAGGCCGCCCTGCACCCAGGCGCTCAGGGTGTACCGGGAGTTGGGCTTCACGGCGACGGTCTGGCTACACCGGGCGTTGTCGTGGCCCGCGGGGGTCGCCTTCAGCGCGGCGGCGCCGGTACGGGCGGGGGTGGCCACGCTGGAGCCGGTGCCAGACGAGCACGTCCAGTTGGCCAGCCCGGACTCGAAGCCCGGGTTCTTGGCGTTGTTGATGTCCGCGGCGGCGGCGTCGGTCGCCAGCCCGGTGAGGGTCAGGGCGGATGCGGCGAGTACCGCGGACAGGGCTCCGGCCCAGGTCCTGCGGGCGGTGCTGTGGGGACGTCTGACACTGCCCGCGAGCGCGGGCGCGGGGGATCGGCGGTGCACTGGCTGCCTCCGGTGGGGTGGTGGCGAAACGAGTAAGCACGGATCACTGAACGCCGGTGTGGGGGCGTGCTGGAACAGGACGGGAACGTGGGGTCCGGGCGGCTGGCTGTCCGACCGGTGTACGTGGCGCATACGAAACGGTGGCCACCGTCGTTGTCCCAAGTTGGTCCAGACCAATCAGGGTTGTCAAGACCTCTGACGACACCCCGTGCCAGGCAAGAATGTCCCAAAGGGCATGCCGTCAAGGGGTGTTATTTCTGGCTTGAGTTCCTCTTAGGGTTGGCTTAGGGGTCGGTGGGCGGTGTGACGGGCGGTCGCGGACGGGTGACCAGGCGTGTCCCGCGGGAACCCCCTGACGGCCCGTGACCCCCGGCGCCCAGGGGATTCACCGCGCGGAACCAGGGCCTCCGCTTCACCCTGTGTCGATCGAATTCCTACGTGCCGTGAACTCATCTGATGAGATCGGGTGTTGAGCGGGCCACGCCGTGGATATGGTGCAGATGCAGACAGATGCAGGAGTGGCATCACAGTGGTGCGGTGAGGGCGGTCGTGTGACCACGCCGCCGGGAGGAAGCGGGGGTGTGCGGGTGCCGACCGCCATAGCCGTCACCAGTCCCGACCTGGTGCTGCCCGCCCTGGACCGGCACACGCCGTCCGCGGCCGTGCTGCGCTCCGCCGCGCCCGTCGAACGCGGCCGGGGCGAGCGCGCCGCCGGCAAGTCCGCCCGGCAGGGCCGCCCACCGGACGCGTACAGCCTCGAACAGTCCCTGACGGAGATGCACACCCTGATCGAGCACCACGGCTACGTCGTCGTCGTGTGCCCGGCCTCCGCGCCGCCCGCCGTCGCCAGACGGCTGCACACCGTGCGCTCCCTCCTGGAGACCGACCGCATCGCCCTGCTGCGGCCCGACCTGCCGCCGCTCGGCCTCGCCGTCCTCACCCTGCAACTGCGTCAACTCTCCGTGTGCGACTTCAGCCCCGGAGTGCTCGCCTCCGCCGCGCGACTGCTCGCCCACTACATCTACGCCGGAGCGCTCCTCGGCTCCGTCACCCGACTCGACCGGGTCCCCGTCGACCTCAAGACCCACACCAGGTCCTGGGTCCCCGGCTCCCAGTTCGCGGTCCTCGCCACCCCGCAGTCCGAACTCGTCCGGCTCACCGGCACCCAGGGCGCCCCGCACGGCCCGGCCGCCGACGGCGAAGCCCCCGCCCTCACCGGCCCCGCCTTCGCCACCCACCTGTTCACCGCCGCCGGGCAACTCGCCCCCGACTGGGTCACCGACACCCTCGCCCCCGCCTGGCGGGTCCAGGGCGTCACCGAGACCCGGCTGCCCGCCGAGTCCCCGCACTGGTGGGCCACCGGCAAGGTCGTCGAGTTCGCCGCCGCCATCCCCGACATCTCGGTGCTCTACCAACTCGTCTCCTCGGTCCGCCGCGAACACTGCCGCTGGTGCGGACTCGAACTGATCGGCGACCGCTGCGGATTCTGTTCCGCGCCCCTCGCGCCGGCCCCCGAAGCGACCGGGCCCCCACGGACGGCCACCACCCGGGCGGCCCCCGCATTGCGCCGGCCCACCGCGGCCCGGGCCCTCACCGGCGGCCCCGTGTGAGCCGTACCGCCCGGCCCCGCGGCACCCCGGCCCGGCCCCCGCACCACCACCCCGTCCACACGCCCACGTTCCCGATCGAGGTAGTCCGGCCATGAACTCACGCCAGCGCCGTGGCGTCATCCTGCTGGTCCTCTCGGTACTGTGCGCCCTCGGCGCCTTCGCCGGGGTGCTGGCGGTGATCCGCGACGTGAACTCCAAGGTCGGACCCGAAACCACCGCGTACCGCCTGAAGAGCGACGTCGCCCCCTACAAGACCCTGACCAGCAGCCAGTTCGAGAAGGTCAGCATGCCGAAGCGGTGGCTCTCCAAGACCGCCGTCACCGACCTGAACGCCATCCGCGGCAAGATCGCCGTCACCCGGCTGCGCGCCGGCTCCCTGCTCCAACACGACATGATCGTCGAACGGCCGGAACTCTCCGCCGGACAGCAGGAGATCGCCATCATGATCGACGCGGCCACCGGGGTCGCCGGGAAGATCACCCCGGGCGCCACCGTCAACATCTACGCCACCTTCGAGAGCGACGACGAGCGGGCCAAGCACCAGTCCAAGGTCATCGTCGAGAACGCCAAGGTCATCGACGTCGGCAAGCTCACCGCCCTCGACCCCGACCGCCGCGACCGGGCACGCAGCACCAACGAGGCCGTCCCCATCACCTTCGCCCTCGGCACCGCCGACGCCCAACGCATCGCCTACGCAGAGTCCTTCGCCACCCACGTCCGGCTCGCCCTGGTCGCCCCCGGCGGCGCGGACGTCCGGCCCGACGACCGCACGTTCACCCTCGACGAGGACCGCTAGGAGCGCCGCGATGAGCGTCCGTGTGCTGCCCGCCGTGGGGGATCTGGAATCCGCCCGCGCCCTGTCGTCCCTGCTCGGCCAGCTCCCCGACGCCGACCCCGCGATCCCCGTGGCCGACACCACCGCCCTCCTCGACACCCTCGCCCGGCTCGCCGTCGAATCCCTCGACGAACTGCCCGAGGTCGTCCTCGTCCACGAACGCATCGGCCCCGCACCCGTGCCCGAGCTGATCCGCGAGATCGTCCAACGGTTCCCCTCCGTCGGCGTCCTCCTCATCACCTCCGACACCTCCCACGACGTGCTCACCGCCGCCATGGACTCCGGGGTGCGCGGCATCGTCGGCCTGCCCCTCGACTACGACGCCCTCGCCGAACGCGTCCAAGCCGCCGCGACCTGGGCCACCGGCATGCGGCGCCACCTCGGCAGCGGCGACACCCCCTACGGCGGACCCGGCGGCACCGTCATCAGCGTCACCGGAGCCAAGGGCGGCGTCGGCACCACCTTCACCGCCGTGCAACTCGCCCTCGCCGCCCGCGCCGGCGGCCACACCGTCGCCCTGGTCGACCTCGACCTCCAGTCCGGGGACGTCGCCTCCTACCTCGACGTCCAGTTCCGCCGCTCCGTCGCCGACCTCGCCGCCATCCACGACATCAACGCCCGCGTCCTGCACGAAGCGCTCTTCTCCCACGAGAGCGGCCTCTCCCTGCTGCTCGCCCCCGCCGAGGGCGAACGCGGCGAAGAGGTCACCGACCGGGTCGCCCGCCAGGTCGTCGCCGCCCTGCGCAGCCGCTACGAGGTCGTCGTCATCGACTGCGGCACCCAGATGAGCGCCGCGGGCGCCGCCGCCGTCGAACTCTCCGACCGCGCGCTGCTCCTCGTCACCCCCGACGTGATCGCCATCCGGGCCGCCAAACGCATGGTCCGTCTCTGGGACCGGCTCCAGATCCGCAAGGCCGAGGAGACCACCACCGTCATCAACCGCCACGCCCGCGGCACCGAGATCCAGGCGTCACTGGTGGAACGCGTCACCGGCACCCGGGTCGCCCGCACCAGCGTGCCCGCCCACTTCAAGGAACTCCACGCCGTCGTGGACGCCGGCCGGGTCCACGACCTCGACCACAAGTCCACCGTCAAACAGGCCGTGTGGACCCTCGCCGCGGAACTCGGCCTGATGGCCGACGACCCCGCGGACACCGGCCGCAGACGCCGCGGCGGCGACCGCGGCGCGCTGGCCCTGCGCCGCCGCGCGGCCGGCAACGACCGGGGCGCGGTCACCCTCGAATTCGCCGGCATGTTCCCGCTGCTGCTCGCCGTCATCGCCCTCCTGTGGCAGTGCGCGCTGTACGGGTACACCTTCTCGCTCACCGGGAACGCCGCCGACGAGGGCGCCCGGGCCGCGACCGCCGCGGCGGCCTTCGGCGAGGGCGGCGAAGGCGCCTGCGTGGCCGCCGCGAAGCAGCACCTGCCCGCGGCCTGGCAGGGGGCGGACGTCTCCTGCGCCCGGGACGGACTGGTCTGGCGGGCCAGCGTGAGCGCCGAGGTGCCCGTCTTCTTCCCCGGGGTGACCACCGGGTGGACGGTCGACGCGGAGGCCGGGGCGGCCGTCGAAGGCGACGAAGTCGCCGCGGGCGCCGCCCCGTGACCCCCCGCGCAAGGGTGCGCGGGCCCCTGACCGTACGCACGCGGGTGCGACCCGCTGCGCCCGCCCGGACGGGGGCGCCGTCGCCGCCCCCGCTCGCCCGGACACAGACGCGGCATACCGTGCCCGCCCGGACGGGGGCACGGCGTCCCCCGGCCGTGCGCACGGGGTTGCCGTTGCCCTGGCCCGCCCGGACGGCGGTGTCGCGCCCTGCGTCTGCTCGCCCCGCGCCGCAGCCCTCCGCGCCGGCCCGGACGAGGGCACGTCGCGGCGGGTCCGTCCGTACGGGGCTGTGGCGTTCCCGGGCCCTGCGCACGGGGGTCCGGTCCCGCGCGTCCGCCCTCGCGCGGTCGCGGCGCACCGTGCCCGTACGGAAGGCCAGGACGCGGCGGGACGTGCCCGTCCGGGCAGGGGCGGGGCGTCCCCGGGTCCTGCGCACGGCGGTGCGGCGCGCGGGGGCGCCCTCGCCCGGTGTTCCCCGCACGCGCGGGGGTGGTCCCGAGGGTTACGCCGAGTCGACCGGCACCGTGAAGTGCGCCCCGCGCGAGCGGGGACGGACCCACCGGCGGCGAGCAGCACCGCGAGTTCGGCTCGTGCTCCCCGCCCACGCGGGGATGGGACGCCCCGTACCCGTACACATGCGGGTGCGACGCGCCGCCCCCGCCCGCGCGGGGGTGATCCGACCATCGACACAGTGGCCCGCAACGTCGTCGGGTGCTCCCCGCGCGCGCGGGGGTGGTCCGCTGGGCGACGTGCGTTCCACGTGCGCCCCGCGCGAGCGGGGACGGTCCGACGCACCAGGCACGGGAGCCGCAGCGGGCGCTGTGCTCCCCGCCCACGCGGGGGCGGGACGCCCCGTACCCGTACGCGCGGGGGCACCGCGTAGCCCGGGCGTCGGCACCCGACCCCGCGGAACCCCGCCCCGCCGCGTCCTCAAGGACGACCGGGGCGTCAGCGTGCTGGAGTTCGCGGGGTTCCTGCCGATCCTCCTGGTGATCGGCCTCGCCGCCATCCAACTCGGCCTGATCGGCTACGCGGCCGGCCAAGCCGGCTCCGGAGCCCGCGCCGCGGCCCGCGTCACCGCCCAGGGCGGCGACGGGGCAGCCGCGGGCCGCGCCGCGATGGACGGCGGACTCGACGCCGACGTCGACACCGCGGACGACGGCGAACTCTCCCGCGCGACCGCCACCGTGACCGTCCCCGTACTCGTGCCCTTCGTCGGCTCCGGCTGGCAGGTCACCCGAACGGTCACCATGCCCACCGACGACTGACCACCGACACCCGACCACCCTGACCATCCGACCCGCACCACCGCACCGGAACCCGAACGGAAGGAGGAAGAGCCCATGAGCCTGCGCTCCCGACTGGCGGCCACCCCCCAGGAAGCCGGCACGCCACGCGAGGACAGCCACCTCGTCGCCGTCTACCGGGCCAAACTCCTCGAAGAGATCGACCTCGCCGAGATGTCCTCGCTCGCCGCCGCCGACCGCCGGGTCCGGCTGGAACGCGTACTCGGCCACCTGATCAGCCGCGAGGGCCCCGTCCTCTCCACCAGCGAACGCGGCCAACTCATCCGCCGCGTGGTGGACGAGGCCCTGGGCCTCGGCGTCCTCGAACCGCTCCTCGCCGACGCGTCGATCACCGAGATCATGGTCAACGGACCCGACGCCGTCTTCGTGGAACGCGCCGGCCGCGTGGAACAGCTCCCGCTCCGCTTCGCCTCCGACGAACAGCTCATGCAGACCATCGAACGCATCGTCTCCACCGTCAACCGGCGCGTGGACGAGTCCAACCCGATGGTCGACGCCCGACTGCCCACCGGCGAACGCGTCAACGTCATCATCCCCCCGCTGTCCCTCACCGGCCCCACCCTCACCATCCGCCGCTTCCCCCGCGCCTACACCCTCACCGAACTCATCGGCCTGGGCTCCCTCGACGAACAGATGCTGCTGCTCCTGTCCGCGTTCGTCCGCGCCCGCTTCAACGTCATCGTCAGCGGCGGCACCGGCTCCGGGAAGACGACCCTCCTCAACGCCCTGTCCGGACTCATCCCGGACCGCGAACGCATCATCACCATCGAGGACTCCGCGGAACTCCAACTCCAGCAGGAACACGTGATCCGGCTGGAGTCCCGCCCCCCGAACGTCGAGGGCAAGGGCCACATCACCATCCGCGACCTGGTCCGCAACAGCCTGCGCATGCGCCCCGACCGCATCATCGTCGGCGAGGTCCGCGGCGGCGAGACCCTCGACATGCTCCAGGCCATGTCCACCGGCCACGACGGCTCCCTCGCCACCGTCCACGCCAACAGCGCCGAGGACGCCCTGATGCGACTCCAGACCCTCGGCTCCATGTCCGAGGTCCGCATCCCCTTCGAAGCGCTCAAGGACCAGATCAACTCCGCCGTCGACGTCGTCGTGCAACTCGCCCGCCACGCCGACGGCTCCCGCCGCGTGGTCGAGATCGCGCTCCTCGTCTCCCACGGACGCGAACCCCTGCGCATCGCCACCGTCTCCCGCTTCGTCCCCCGGCCCCCCGGCGCCGACCGGATCGTGCACGGCCACTTCGAACACCTGCCCCTGCCCCGCGCCGTAGCGGAGAAGCTGTACGTCGCCAGCGAACCGGTCCCGCCCGCCTTCGGAGTCGCCGCCGAAGGCATCGCCCCACCCCACACCAGGCAGGCCCTCGCATGAACCGACACCCGCGGAGCCCGGCATGAGCGAACTCGCCCTCCTCGCCCTCGGCGCCACCCTGCTGTGCTGCACCCTCGCCATCGCCGGACTGCACAGCTGGGCCACCGGCCGCGCCCAACGCCAAGCCCTCGTCGACCGCCTCTCCGGCGGCCCCGTCCACGGCCCCGCGAGCCGCACCCGACGCTTCGTCGCCGTCGACCGCCGGCTGCGCCACACCCGCCTCGGCCGCGCCATCAGCCTGCGGCTCGCCGCCACCGGACTCGACCTCACCGCCGGCGAGTTCTTCACCTACGCCCTCGCCGGCGTCGTCGGCCTCTGGCTCGTCGCGGCCTCCGCCCTCGCCCCCTTCTTCGGTCCCCTCGCCGCCGCCGTCGGCGTGTGGAGCGCCGTCATCTTCCTCAACTGGCAGCGACAGAAACGCATCGAAGCGTTCATCAACCAGCTCCCCGACGTCGCCCGGCTCCTCGCCAAC
Source organism: Streptomyces sp. NPDC127068 (assembly GCF_042724695.1). NCBI lineage: Bacteria > Bacillati > Actinomycetota > Actinomycetes > Kitasatosporales > Streptomycetaceae > Streptomyces > Streptomyces sp. NPDC127068. The sequence goes on from NZ_JBHXEN010000055.1 coordinate 12,908, forward strand.
GCCACCGCCGCCGGACTCGCCCTGCGCACCTCCCTCACCATGGCCGCCGAAGAACTCGAAGCCCCCGCCGGCGAAGAGCTCTCCCTCGTCGCCGACCAACTCACCCTCGGCCGCTCCGTCGACGACGCCCTCGGCGAACTCGCCCGACGACTGCCCTCCCGCGAACTCGTCGTCCTCGTCACCACCCTCGTCCTGTCCAACAAGGCCGGCGGCTCCGTCGTCAGCTCCCTGCGCAACCTCACCCAGACCCTGGAGGACCGCAAGGAGACCCGCCGCGAGGTGCGGACCATGCTGTCCGAGGTCAACGCGACCGCCTTCACCGTCCCCCTGCTCGGCCTGGGCTCGCTGCTCCTGGTCAACTCCTCCAACGAAGGCGCCCTCGCCCGGGTCACCGGCTCCCCGGTCGGCCAGGTCCTGATGCTGATCGCCCTCGGGCTCTACGCGGTCGGATTCTTCGTCATCCGCCGCCTCGGCAAGATCGAAGTGTGAGAGGTTCCCCCCGATGACGATGACGGCCCTGCTGCTCGCCGCGCTCACGGGCGCCGCCGTGTTCGGCGCCCTCTTCGGCATCCGCCTGTACCGCACGGAGACCAAACTCCCCGGCGACCTCGCCCTGGCCCTGGAGGTCGGCGCCACCCGCGTCTCCACCACGGACTCCGCCGTCGACCGCCTCGGCATGCGCTGCGCCCCCCTCGTCCTGCGCCTGATGGGCCCCAAACGCGTCGACGCCAAACGCCGCCGCATCGACCGGGCGGGCAACCCCGGCGGCCTCACCGTCGACCGGTACGCGGCCCGCCGCGCCGTCTACGGGGTGTTCGGCGTCGTCCTCGGACTCGTCTTCCTCAACAACGCACAACCCCTGTTCGCCGCCCTCACCCTCGCCTTCGGCCTGTTCGCCGCCGACGCCCTCATCTGGCAGGCCGTCCGGGAACGCCGCGCCGTCATCGACCGCACCCTCCCCGACTTCCTCGACGTCCTCGCCGTCGTCGTCTCCGCCGGCCTCGGCTTCCGCCAGGCACTCGACCGGGTCGCCGAACGGTACGAAGGCCCCTGGGCCGACGAACTGCGCATCACCCTCCGCCAGATGGACATGGGCGTCAGCCGCCGCCAGGCCTTCGACGAACTGCGCCGCCGCAACGACTCCGAACAGGTCGCCCAGTTCGTCTCCGCCCTCCAACAGGGCGAGGAACTCGGCTCCCCGATCGCCGAGACCCTCATCCAGATCGCCGGCGACATGCGCCGCACCGACGCCCAGAACGCCCGCCGCCGCGCCGCGAAGACCATCCCCAAGGCCACCGTGGTGACCCTGGTGTTCATGCTGCCCGCCACGATGATCCTCATCGCCACCGGCATGTTCCTCGGCTCCGGCAGCGACTTCGGCTCCATCCTGGGGCGCTGATGCGACCCACCCCCGACCCCGCACCCCGCACGGCGTCGCCCCAGCGCTTACGGGCACGGCTCGCCCGCGCGCTCCACCGCGGACGCCGCACCGGCTCCCCGCTCGCCACCCGGCCCGGACCCTGGCCCTCCGCCATCGAGGACGACGCGCCCGCGCCCAGCCTCCGCATCCAGCTCAGCGCCCTCCAGGCCCTGTGCCGCCAGGTCTTCGGCGCCCGCCTCGCCATGATCGCGATCGGGGTGCCCTTCGCCATGGCCGGCGCCGCCGACGGCGCCCCCCGGTACGCCGTCCTCGCCGCCAGCATCGCCGGCTTCATGAGCTCCTACGCGATGCTCCGCGACTGGGAACGCTTCGGCCCCCGCGTCCTCGCCCACCCCACCCTGATGGGGGCGGACCTCCTCGTCGGCTCGATACTCCTGCTCACCGCGTCCCCCGCCTCCCCCCTCGGCTACGTCGCCGTCTGCACCCCCCTGCTGTCGGGACTGCTGTACGGCTGGCGCGGCGCCGGCGTCTTCACCGGCCTCCAGATCGTCGCGCTGCTCACCGCGTACCGCGCCTGGGAACACCGCCCCGGCACCGGGCCCAGCACCGCCCTGCTCGCCGGGTTCTGCGTCGCCGCCGGCATCATCGGCGTGACCCTGCGCAACCTGATGTTCCGGTTCGGCGCCGCCACCCGGGCCCTCGCCGAAGCCAACGCCGACCTCGCCGTCCGGGACGCCGTGGAATCCGAACGCGCCCGCCTCGCCCGCGAGATGCACGACTCCGTCGCCAAGACCCTGCACGGCCTGGCCCTGTCCGCCGAAGCCCTGGCCACCGGGGCGGACCGGGTGGACCCCCACGTCCTGCGGGCCCGCGCCGACGAGGTCGCCCAGGCCGCCCGCCGCGCCGCCACCGAGTCCCGCACCCTGCTGCGCGACCTCCGCGGCACCGAGCCCCACCCCCCGCCCACCGATCTGCTCGTCGAACTGGACGCCGTCGTCACCGACTTCCGCGCCCGCGCCGGCACGCCCGCCGCCCTGCGCGCCGAGCGGGCCCCCGCAACGACGTTCACCGCCCCGGCGTCCGTGGCCCGTGAAACGGCCACCATCGTGGGCGAGGCCCTGGAGAACGCGCACCGACACGCACGCGCCTCCCACCTCACCGTCACCGTCACCGGCGACGCCCGAACCCTGACGGTCACCGTCACCGACGACGGCAACGGCATCCCTGGCGCCGCCCTCGGCACCCTCGCCCCCGGATCGCCACGACTCGCCGCACTACGGGCCCGGGGCCGGTTCGGCCTGCTCGGCATGGTCGAACGCGCCGCCGCCCTCGACGCCACCCTGACGATCACCCCGGCGGACCCCCGCCCGACCGCCCGGACCCCCGGCACCCGCGTCCGCCTGACCGTCCCCCGGTCCACCCCGCCGACACGGCACCCCGCGCACCGCAACCGTCCCGTCCCCTCCCTCCTCCCGGAGGCTGACCATGCCCCCTGAGCCGCCAACCCTGCGGGTCGTCGTCACCGACGACAACCCGGTCGTCCGGGCCGGACTCGCCGCCCTCCTCGGCACCGGCCCCGGCCTCACCGTCGTCGCGGAGGCCACGAACGGCGCGGAAGCCCTGACCGCGGTCCGACGGCACCGCCCCGACGTGGTCCTGCTCGACGTCCGCATGCCCGGCACGGACGGTCTCACCGCGCTCCCCGGACTCGCCCGCCTGGCACCGGTCCTGATGCTCACCTACAGCGCGGAACCCGAAACGGTCCGCGCGGCGCGTCGACTCGGCGCCCGCGGGTACCTGGTGCACGGGGAGTTCACCACGGACGAACTCCTCCTGGCGGTACGGAGAACGGCGGACGGACTCGGCACCTGCACCCCGTCGGCACGGGACGTGTGGTCCACGACGGGGCCTCCCACGGGGCCGGACGTCTCGGATCACCCGACCCGTCAGCCCGGATCACCCCAACCTGCTTCGCAGGTGCAACGCTTTGTGGGAGAGTCGTGGTGGAACCGTGAGGGTCGCCCCCGCGAGCAACGCGGCGGCGGGCGCGGTCCGTTCGCTTTCGGTCTCAGTTCCAGGGAGGTGGAGGTCATGGATCTCATCGCGTCCGGCATGAACAACCAACAGATCGCCGCCACCTGTTTCATCAGCGAGAAGACCGTCAAGAACCACATCAACCGGATCTTCGCGAAGCTACAGAGCGGGAGCCGGAGCGAAGCGATCGCCCACTGGCTCGGAACCGCCCCGCCCTCCCTACGGGAAGGGTGGTCCCGTTGACCCCCTCACCTGCGAGTTGGGCCCCAGGGCCCACGAGCCCGACCGCCCCCGTCCCGTACCTTTCCGTAGTCGGACGTGCACGGCACCCGGACGGAAGGACCCACGATGAGGACTCGCCTGACCACCTGGCGCCACCGCACCCTGACCCACCTACGGGGCCCCGCACGCGACCGCGGCGCCGGTTTCGTGGAGTACGCCGGCCTACTGATCATCATCGCGGGAATCTTCACCCTGATCGACGGACTCGGTCTGGACGGCATGATCTCGGACCGCATCTTGAAGGCGGTGAACGACGTCATCGGAGGTTGATCGGCTCCGAAACGGGCCGAGCAGACCGAGGGCAAACCCTTCCGATCTATATTTGGCTCTCGGCGATTTCGCTATTCGCTGCACTTGCTTTCTTCGCCTTCGCGCAGGCGGCTTCTGCTCGCAATGGTGCACAGTCGGCGGCCGATGCGGCCGCGCTGGCTGCGGTTCAGGCATCCCGTGATGAACTACTCAGCGGCTTGGAAATCGCCATTGGTGGCGATGAGGACTGGATGGATTGGCTCACCGGAGACGTCCTCGATGGCGGTGGAGCGCTTACCGCAGCAGAGCAGTTTGCCGGCGAGAACGATGCAACTGTGACGGGATTCGGTTCGACCGTAGTGAACGGGTATCCGGGATTTCAGGTGGAAATCGAAACCAACTACGCGGTTGGAGACTCGATCATTCCGGGCACGGAGTCCCTGAGAGCCCTAGCCAAAGCTACGGCAGTCCTGAAGCCCCGCTGTGAGTTGCCTCCGAACGTTGACCTCGGTGGCATCGTTGAACTCGACTGTGATGGCAATCCGATTGTTGTCGATCCCGACGAATTTCGGCCAGGTGACCTGCCTGACGCGTCTGTTCTGTTCTCCGTGCATCTGGCCGAATGAAAGGGATTCCTACTCATGAACCTCCGGCGCGACAGGACCGGTCAAAGAACTCTGATGTCAGTGGTGGCTGCCGCTGTTCTGTTCTTTGCTGCGAGCGGCTGCGGTGGGGATAGCCAGGATGGAGATGGAAAGCAGGGACAAGACCCGTCTGCTGCTGTTTCTTCGGGCAGGGAGAACGAAGAGCGCGCTGCCGATGAGTCTCCAGCCACGGCTCCTGACAGTCAGAAACTGTCCGAGGTCAAAGGCGGAGGCTTGACACTTACCGTCACGTCTGCGGTGCGCAGTGAAGGTGGATTCGTCACAGTGCAGGGGACGGTGTCCAACGGCTCTGGCCAACCGTGGTCCGCTGGGGAGTGGCGTGGCGACGAGAGCGAACTGGCCAAGAACGGCGGTTCCATCGCTGGCGCTAGCCTGGTGGACAACACTGGAAAGAAGAAGTACCTCGTCCTCCGTGACACGGAGGGGCGCTGCCTGTGCACCCGTTTCACAGGGGGAGTCCTGTCCGGCGACACCGCCGAGTGGTTCGCTCAGTTCCCCGCCCCCCCCGAAGGCACGACGAAGGTCGACTTCCAAGTGGGCTCCATGCCCCCCGCATCCATCGAGATCAGCGAGGGCGAATAGCCGATGACCGACTCCGCCCCCACCCCCGGAGCCCCGCTGAACGTCCCCGACCGCGCCCCGCGCCAGATGCCCCGCACCCGTGCGATCGCCGCACCCGTGACGCTCGTCGCCCTCCTTTCCCTCCTCGTCACGGGAGCCCCGGCCGAAGCCGCCCCGAGCGACCCCAGCACCCCCCCGGGCAGCGTCTCGGACGGGGGACCCGCGCCCGAGGTGGACCCCGAGAGCCCGGGCCTGCGTCTCGCCGACGGGGCCAGCCTCGCGCCCGCCAAGGTGCTGGACATCAAGTCGGTGGTCGAGGAAATGGGCGGCGAGGAGCGGCGCGAGGACACCAACACGGAGGTGAAGTTCGCCCTCCAGGCCGAAGTGCTGTTCCCCAAGAACAGCCCGAAGCTGAACCCGGAGGCGCTGTCCCGGATCAAGGCGATCGCGGACGAGATCAGGAAGCTGAAGGCGACGAACATCAGGGTCTTCGGCTTCACCGACGACCTCGGCTCCTACGAGCACGGCAAGCTGCTCAGCAAGCGCCGCGCCGACTCCGTCCACGACGCGCTCGCCGCCGACCTGGGCCCCGAGGTCACCTACGAGGTGCGCGGGTACAGCGAGGACTATCCGATCGCCGACAACTCCTCGGAGCAGGGGCGGCGGAAGAACCGACGCGTCGAGGTGTCCTTCCCCCGCGGCGGGGCGGCGGCCGAGCCGAGCCGCGGCGGTGACGAGGCCGCGGGTTCGGCGGCCCCCTGAGGCAGCCGGGCCCGGATGTCCCACCAGGCCGTTCGGATGTCCCTTCCGGGGGGCATCGAGCGGCCCGTCCCGTCCCTGCTCGGGAAACGAACGTGCCCGCACTCCGGACCGGCAGTACTGTCGTTCGGGTAAGTGATGAGCTGTCGTGAGGAGTTGACCATGGGCAAGGGCCCGTACATCTGCGGTCTCGACGCGGCGGTCGACGTCGTCGGCGGCAAGTGGAAACCGCTGATCCTGTGGGCCCTGGACGACGCCGAGGGGCCGCTCCGGTTCGGTGAGCTGCGTCGCCAGGTGCCGGGGGTCAGCGAGAAGATGCTGATCCAGCAGCTGAGGGAGTTGGAGGCGGACGGGGTGGTGGACCGTGAGGTCTTCCCGGAGGTTCCGCCCCGGGTCGAGTACTCGCTCACGGAGATCGGGTCCCAGCTGAACTCCGCGCTGGGCCCGCTCGGCGAGTGGGGCGGTCGGAACATGTCCGCGATCGTCGCCCGCAAGCACCCCGAGTACGCGGCGTCCCTCCGCTCCGGAGCCGTCCAGCCCGCCGCCGGCGGGGCTCCCCCCGCCGAGCCCGCCCCGCGGGTCGCCGCGGCGGGGAACCCGGACACGGACATCGACGTCGACCACCCGCGCGCACCCCGGGTGCTGCGTGCTCCCGGTACCGGCCGTACGCAGAGCGGTAGCCGTGCTGCCCGTCCGATGCGGGGCGTCGAGGAAGCCTGACGGGTACGGACGGCGGGTCGGTGGGGGCCGTCGGTACGACCCGGCCGGCCCTTCCCGAGCGACGTTCTCCACATCGTTATCGGGTGTGGCTCGATCCGCAGGTAAAGATAGCGTAAGTTCAGACCAAGGTAATTCGCGTGAGCAAAGCTGCGCGGGCGGCACCGCGCAGTGGAGGGGGCTGCGCGGTGCCGTGTAGCTTCCGGCACCGGAGCCGCCGCCCGGGTTCCCGCTCCGCGCCCGAGCCCTCGTTCCGCGCCCGGCTTCCCGCCCCGGTTCCCGCTCCGCCACTCGTCTCCGGCGTCAACCTCACGCCTCGGGCCCCCTCGCCCCGGAGAGGGACGGCCGCACCGGGCCGCCGTCCGTCGACCGCCACGCCGCGCCGAGCGCCACAACGCGCCGCACCAGCGGTTTTCCTCCGCCCGCTGCCCCCGTCACCCGCGGTACGGCCGCCCGGTGCGCGCCCGGGGAGACTGCGGAGAGTAGTTGTCGGCCGTCAATGCCCGCGACATCACATACGAAGGGTTATGGTGGAAACCCCCCCTCGGGCCGGTCCGTATCCCCCCCCCACGGACCGGCCCGTTTTCCTTTCCCGGCCAAGACGCCCGGCCAAGGCGCCCGACCTCAGGGCCCGACCGCAGCGCCCCCGCCGAAGGGGATCAGCCCCGTCCGGCCCAGATGTTCGTCCCGGGCGTCGACACCGCGTACTCGTCGATGTCCCGCAGTTCCGCCGCGGTCAGCGCCGGGCCGCCCAACGCGGCCACGTTCTCCTCCAACTGCCGGACGCTCGACGCGCCGATCAGCGCCGAGGTCATCCGCTCGTCACGCAGCACCCACGCCAGGGCGAGCTGGGCGAGGCTCTGCCCGCGCCGCTCGGCGATGCCGTTGAGCCCGCGCAGTCGACGCAGCACCTCCTCGCTGAGGAGGCCCGGGTCCAGGGACTTGCCCTGGGTGGCGCGGGAGCCCTCCGGGATGCCGTTCAGGTACTTGCCCGTCAGCAGGCCCTGGGCGAGCGGCACGTAGGCGATGCAGCCCATGCCCGCCTCCTCCAGCGTGTCGAGCAGGCCGTCGTCCTCCGTCCACCGGTTGATCATCGAGTACGAGGGCTGGTGGATCAGCGGCCGCACGCCCATCTCGCGCAGCAGCCGGGCCGCCTCGGCGGTCTGCGCGCTGGTGTAGGAGGACACCCCGACGTAGAGGGCCTTGCCCTGCTGGACCGCGGACGCGAGCGCGCCCATGGTCTCCTCCAGCGGGGTGTGCGGGTCGAAGCGGTGCGAGTAGAAGACGTCGACGTGGTCGAGGCCCATCCGGGCGAGGGAGGCGTCGAGCGAGGACAGCAGGTACTTGCGGGAGCCCCACTCGCCGTACGGGCCGGGGTGCATCAGATAGCCGGCCTTGGTGGAGATGACCAGCTCGTCGCGGTACGGGGCGAAGTCCTGGCGGAAGAGCTTGCCGAAGTTCAGCTCGGCCGAGCCGGGCGGCGGGCCGTAGTTGTTGGCCAGATCGAAGTGGGTGACGCCGAGGTCGAAGGCGCGACGCAGGATCGCCCGCTGCGTCGTCAGCGCGCGGTCGTCGCCGAAGTTGTGCCACAGTCCGAGGGAGACCGCGGGCAGTTTCAGGCCGCTTCGGCCGGAGCGCCGGTACTCCATGGAGTCGTAACGGTCCGGTCGCGCTCGGTAGAGGATGGTGTCGTCCATGTGCTCGAAACTACTTCAGCCGGGCCTCGCCCCCGGCTCGGCGGACCTCGTGCGCACCGGTAGGGTGGCGCCCCTCGGGGACGGCTATTTCCACCAAGGGGCTGAACAGACGTGAACCTGCGCGACCTGGTGTATCGACTCTACGCGCGCCGGGTGGAGGGCCGCCTCGACCACGACCAGGTGCCCAAGCACATCGGGGTCATCCTGGACGGGAACCGGCGCTGGGCGAAGGCGTCCGGGGAGACCACCGCGCAGGGCCACCGGGCCGGGGCCGACAAGATCTCCGAGTTCCTCGGCTGGTGCGCCGAGACCGACGTCGAGGTCGTCACCCTGTGGATGCTGTCCACGGACAATCTGGACCGTCCGGAGGACGAGCTGGTGCCGCTGCTCGGGATCATCGAGGACGCGGTGCGCGGGCTGGCGCGGGACGGCCGTTGGCGGGTGCACCACGCGGGGACGATGGACCTGCTGCCCGGCCCGACGCAGACGGTCCTCAAGGAGGCGGAACAGGCCACGATCGACAACACGGGGATACTCGTGAACGTCGCCGTGGGCTACGGCGGTCGGCAGGAGATCGCCGACGCGGTCCGCTCGCTGCTGCTGGACCACGCGCAGCGGGGCACCAGTTTCGAGGAACTCGCCGAGCTGGTGGACATCGACGTGATCTCCGAGCACCTCTACACGCGCGGCCAGCCGGACCCCGACCTGGTCATCAGGACCAGCGGTGAGCAGCGGCTTTCCGGGTTCATGCTCTGGCAGTCGGCACACTCCGAGTACTACTTCTGCGAGGTCTTCTGGCCCGCGTTCCGCAAGGTCGACTTCCTGCGGGCGCTGCGCGACTACGCCGCCCGCCACCGGCGCTACGGCGGCTGACGGACCCCCAGGAGGGCGTCCACCGGGGGCCGTGTCACGAGGTGTTCATCCAGGTGCCTCCAACCGGTCTGGCATGGCGGCGCGTTTTGAAGGGAATAAGCCACCCAGGTCGGCATCCGAGCGGTATCGGTCGGCGGTACCGGGAGGGATGCCGTATCCAGCGGACGGCAGCAGGCCGCCCGCCCGGGAGGCTCTTTGCACCAGGTGCACCGTACGTACCGTACGGACGAGGCGGAGGGCCGGCGTCCGGCCCGCGCCCCGCGGCCCGAACCCGGTTCGTTCCTTCCCCGTGGGGTGTCGCAGGGGGCGTTTCACCGCCCCGGCGCTCCCCGACCTCATCCGAGGGGGTACGTCCTTCCGTGGTGACCAGCTCAAAGCGCCGTACGCCAGACCGGCGCACCTACGTCCTCGACACCAGCGTCCTGCTGGCCGACCCGAACGCGATGAGCCGCTTCGACGAGCACGAAGTCGTCCTGCCGGTCGTCGTCGTGACGGAACTGGAGGCCAAGCGCCACCATCCGGAACTGGGGTACTTCGCCCGGCAGGCCCTGCGGCTGCTGGACGACTACCGCGTCCGGTACGGCCGGCTGGACGCCCCGCTCCCGGTGGGGGAGTTGGGCGGCACGCTGCGCGTCGAGTTGAACCACTCCGATCCGGGGGTCCTCCCGGCGGGGTACCGACTCGGCGACAACGACTCGCGCATCCTCGCCGTGGCCCGCAACCTCCAGGCCGAGGGGTACGACGTCACGGTCGTCTCCAAGGACCTGCCGCTGCGCATCAAGGCGTCCTCGGTGGGCCTGCTCGCCGAGGAGTACCGGGCGGAGTTGGCCATCACCGACTCCGGGTGGACCGGGATGGCCGAGCTGTCGCTCTCCGCCGAACAGGTCGACCTGCTCTTCGAGGGGGACGCCCTGTTCGTGCCCGAGGCGGCGGACATGCCGGTGCACACGGGGCTGCGCATCCAGTCGGAGCGGGGCAAGGCGCTCGGCCGGGTCTCCGCGGACGGCCGGGTGCAGTTGGTGCGCGGGGACCGTGAGGCGTTCGGGATCAAGGGGCGCAGCGCGGAGCAGCGCATCGCCCTGGACCTGCTGCTCGACCCGGACGTGGGCATCGTGTCGATGGGCGGCCGGGCGGGTACCGGCAAGTCGGCGCTGGCGCTGTGCGCGGGTCTGGAGGCGGTGTTGGAGCGCCGCCAGCACCAGAAGGTGATGGTCTTCCGGCCGCTGTACGCGGTGGGCGGGCAGGAGCTGGGCTATCTGCCGGGTTCCGAGGCCGAGAAGATGAGCCCGTGGGCGCAGGCGGTGTTCGACACGCTGTCGGCGGTGACGAGCCGTGAGGTGATCGAGGAGATCACCGCGCGGGGGATGCTGGAGGTGCTGCCGCTCACCCACATCCGGGGCCGTTCGCTGCACGACGCGTTCGTCATCGTGGACGAGGCCCAGTCGCTGGAGCGCAACGTCCTGCTGACGGTGTTGTCCCGGATCGGGGCGAACTCCCGGGTGGTGCTCACCCATGACGTGGCGCAGCGGGACAACCTGCGGGTCGGCCGGTACGACGGGGTGGTCGCCGTCGTGGAGAAACTGAAAGGACATCCGCTCTTCGCACATGTGACGCTCACCCGTTCGGAGCGTTCCCAGATCGCCGCGTTGGTGACCGAGATGTTGGAGGACGGACACCTGTAGGGGAGCTGGTCCTGATTGGCCCCCTTTCGCGGGGGTGTTGGGTGCCGCCCGGTGGGGACTCGTAGCCGAAAAGGCACGAGATCTTAGCCGGGCGGCGGCCCGTGGTGGGGGAGTTCGGAACAAAGGCCCGAGTCGTGCCAGGTGTGATCTATCCCACTCAACCCGGAATTGCCTTGCGGTGTGCGGCTGCGGCAGAGTCTCAGTCCTGTCAGGCCCCGCATACGACACACCGTGCCGCCTTCCGGTCGCCAGAGCACCATCGGCGCCGTGGCACACTGCCGTACACCGAACTTCATAGAGCCCGTCGTATGCCGCCCGAGTACCACCGGGCGCTCCCGTCGCGGGAGTTGTCCACCGGGCCCGTGCCTCCCGTGACCCCGCAGTATCGGAGGCCAGTGCCAAGGGCACGATCGCGTCCGTGGGGTCACCCGTGCGGGCGATGCTGGAAGGAAAACGTGTGAGCCGGATCTCCGTCCGGGGATTCGCCGTGGCCTCCGCCACCGCGGTCACCACAGTCGGCGCCGTCGTCGGTGTCGCCTCGGGCACCCCGCAGGAGTCCTCGAACGACTTCGAGGCGACGGCGAGCGACGCGACGCTCCTCGCGGACATCCCCTCGGGCCAGCAGGCCCAGGTCATGACCTCCTCGCTGGCGCAGCAGGCGGACGCCCAGGCGATCGCCGCCGACTCCTCCGCGAAGAAGACCGCCGAGGAGACGGCCCGCGTCCAGGCCGCCAAGGACGCCGTGGCCAAGCAGAAGTCGGCCAAGGAGGCCAAGGAGCGCGCCGCGGCCGAGGCGAAGGCCGAGAAGGAGGCCAAGGAGCGCGCCGAGAAGGAGGCCAAGGAGAAGCAGGAGAAGGCGAGTCGGTCCGACACGCGCACCGCCTCCGGCACCGGCAGCCTCCCGACGACCGCCAAGGGCTCGTACACGATCGCCGAGATCCAGGCGATGGCCCGCGCGGTGGTCCCCGCCGACCAGTTCCAGTGCTTCAGCAACATCGTGGACCACGAGTCCGACTGGAACTACAAGGCCGTCAACCCCTCCTCGGGCGCGTATGGGCTCTTCCAGGCGCTGCCCGCCTCGAAGATGATCTCCGCGGGTGCGGACTGGCAGACCAACCCCGCCACCCAGATCAAGTGGGGCCTCAGCTACATGGAGGGCCGCTACGGCAGCCCCTGTGGCGCTTGGGACTTCTGGCAGGCCAACCGCTGGTACTGAAGCCCGCCCCGCGTCGCTCGCGGTTCAACCTTTCCGGGCCCCTCGCCGTCCTTCGGTGAGGGGCCCGTGGCATGTACGGTTGGGCGGGCTCCGGGGACACCCGGGGGGAGCGGTGCGCAACGTACGCGAGGGCGGACGTGGACGCGGGGTACGTGCCGGGCGCGAGCAGCACGGCGGACGGCGGGAAAAGGTACGGGTCATGTCGCGAGTGCCAGGCTGGTTGGGCCGGTGGGGAGCCGGGCTGACCGGCCTCGGCGCGCGGTGGGAGGCCCGGCGCGACGCGGCGCAGCGGCGGGACGACCCCGACGCGCCCGACGGGTCCGGCGCACCGGGCGGCAGCGGGCCCGGCGTCACCGGTGGGGACGGAGGGTCAGCAGCCCCCGCCGCGCCGGTCGGTGATCCCGCGGCCGGTCCTTCGACCCCCGTCACCTATCTGCCCGCCGTCACCGCGCGGCCCGATCCGGCACAGGCCGTGCCGTGGGGTCTGCGGGTCGCCGCCGAGGCGGGGTGGCGGCTGCTGGTCCTCGCCGGCGCGGTGTGGGTGTTGATGCGGGTCATCAGCGCCGTGCAACTCGTCATCCTCGCCTTCGTCGCCGCGCTGCTCATCACCGCCCTGCTCCAGCCGACCGTGGCGAAGTTGAAGCGCCACGGGGTGCCCCGGGGGCTCGCGACCGTGCTCACCGCGGTCCTCGGCTTCGTCCTCCTCGGGCTGGTCGGCTGGTTCGTGGTGTGGCAGGTGATGGAGAACATCGACCACCTCTCCGACCAGGTCCAGGACGGCATCGAGGAGTTGCGCAAGTGGCTCCTCACCAGCCCGTTCCATGTGACCGAGGATCAGATCAACGACATCGCGGGAACCCTGCGGGACGCGGTGGGCGCGAACACCGACTCCATCACCTCCGCGGGCCTGGAGGGCGTCACGGTCCTCGTGGAGGCGCTGACCGGCATCCTGCTGACGATGTTCTCCACGCTGTTCCTGCTGTACGACGGCCGGCGGATCTGGGAGTGGCTGCTGCGGCTGGTGCCGGGGGCCGCCCGGGAGGGCATCGCCGGTGCCGGGCCGCGCGCCTGGCGGACCCTCACCGCCTACGTGCGGGGCACGGTGTTGGTGGCGCTGATCGACGCGGTCTTCATCGGCCTCGGGATCTACTTCCTCGGGGTGCCGATGGCGGTGCCGCTCGCGGTGTTCATCTTCCTGTTCGCGTTCATCCCGCTGATCGGTGCGGTGGTGTCGGGGGCGCTCGCGGTGGTCGTCGCGCTGGTCACCCAGGGGGTGTTCACCGCGGTCATGACCCTCGCGGTGGTGCTCGCGGTGCAGCAGATCGAGGGGCACGTGCTCCAGCCGTTCATCCTGGGCCGGGCCGTGCGGGTCCATCCGCTGGCCGTGGTGCTCTCGGTGGCGACGGGCGGGCTGGTCGCCGGGATCGGCGGTGCGGTCGTCGCGGTGCCGCTGGTCGCGGTCACCAACACCGTCGTCGGATATCTGCGGGCGTACTCCCGCGGGTACGCGTTGCGCGGCTCGCCCGCGCCGCACGGGGCGACGGCCCTCGGCATCGCCCCGGTGGTTCCGGCGGCCCCCCGGTCGGCCGCCGAGCCCGCCGCGGAGGGTCCGGGCGCGGCACCGGGCCGGCCGACCGGCGAACGGGACGCCGGAGCCGGTGGCACCACGAAGCCGTCGAACGGCGGCTCGGGCGGGCAAGACCCGGTCTGAGCGGGTCCGGGGTCGGCGCGGTTCGGGTGCCCGGGTACGCGGAAGGGGCCCGTACGGCAGGTACGGACCCCTTCCCCGTGGTGCGGGGGCGACGTGCTCGCTCAGCCGGCGAGCACGGCCTCCGAGTCCAGCGTGACGCCCACGGCCTGGATCACCGAGGCGATCTTGAACGCCTCCTGGATCACCCCGCGCTCGACGCCGGCCCCGCGCAGCACCTGCTCGTGCGAGTCGAGGCACTGGCCGCAGCCGTTGATCGCGGAGACCGCGAGGGACCACAGCTCGAAGTCGGTCTTCTCGACACCGGGGTTGCCGATGACGTTCATCCGCAGACCGGCGCGCAGCGTGCCGTACTCCGGGTCCGACAGCAGGTGCCGGGTGCGGTAGAAGACGTTGTTCATGGCCATGATCGCGGCGGCGGACTTGGCGGCGGTGTACGCCTCGGGGGAGAGGTTCTCCTTCGCCACCGGCTCCAGCTCGCGCAGCACGATCGGCGAGCGGGAGGCGATCGCGCAGGCCAGGACCGTGCCCCACAGCTGCTGCTGCGGGAGGTCGCTGTTGCCGATCACCGAACCGAGGTTCAGCCGCAGGTCCTTGGCGTAGTCCGGTATCGCGGACTTCAGTTCATCGAGGGCCACGGTCACTCACCGGCCAGCAGCGCGACGGGGTCCAGGGTGGTCTCGCCCTTGCTCCAGTTGCACGGGCACAGCTCGTCCGTCTGGAGCGCGTCGAGGACCCGCAGGACCTCCTTGGGGTTACGGCCGACGGAGCCCGCGGTCACCATGGTGAACTGGATCTCGTTGTTCGGGTCGACGATGAACACGGCGCGCTGCGCGAAGCCGTCCTCGCCCTCGACGCCGCAGTCCCGCATCAGCTCGTGCTTGGAGTCGGCGAGCATCGGGAAGGGCAGGTCGCGCAGGTCGGCGTGGTCCTTGCGCCAGGCGTGGTGCACGAACTCGGAGTCGCCGGAGGCGCCCAGGATCTGCGCGTCACGGTCGGCGAACTCGTCGTTCAGCTTGCCGAACGCGGCGATCTCGGTCGGGCAGACGAACGTGAAGTCCTTCGGCCAGAAGAACACCACGCGCCACTTGCCCTCGTAGGACTTGTGGTCGACCTGGGCGAACTCCTTGCCGGTCTCCAGGGAGACGCAGGCGGTCAGGTCGTACGTGGGAAACTGGTCGCCGACAGTGAGCACAGTGCTACTCCATGGTGCGTGAGGGGTTGGACAAATCCACCCTGTCACACAGCGCGACCGTCGGTGAAATCGATCAGTGCGGTCAGTGTGATCCGGTTCGCCGATCAATGCGGCCGGGTGGTACATCTGGGGGAACGTCCAGGTCCGGGCAGGGTCCGGAAGTGTTCGCACCGAGCCCGGATCGGATCGGGGCGGACCGAGCGGGACCGGTTCGGATCGAGTGGTGTCAGATCGGAAGGAACGTACCAGTGGCGGCGAAGACGGGGACCGGTCGGGGCACCGGCGTGGCGGGCCGGGCCAAGCAGCCGAGCATCGCCCAGCTCCGGGCGTTCGCGGCGGTCGCCGAGCACCTCCACTTCCGGGACGCCGCGGCGGCGATCGGCATGAGCCAGCCCGCGCTGTCCGGCGCGGTGTCCGCACTGGAGGAGGTCCTGGGGGTGCGGCTGCTGGAGCGGACCACCCGCAAGGTGCTGCTGTCGCCCGCCGGGGAGCGGCTCGCCGTCCGGGCCAAGGAGGTGCTGGACGCGGTCGGCGAACTGCTGGAGGAGGCCGCGGCCGTCCGCGCCCCGTTCACCGGAACGCTGCGGCTCGGCGTCATCCCCACCGTGGCGCCCTACCTCCTGCCGGCGGTGCTCCGCCTCACCCACGACACCTACCCGGAGCTGGACCTCCAGGTGCACGAGGAACAGACCGCGTCCCTGCTGGACGGACTCGCCGCCGGCCGGCTGGACCTGCTGCTGATCGCCGTGCCGCTCGGCGTGCCCGGGGTCACCGAGCTGCCCCTCTTCGACGAGGACTTCGTGCTCGTCGCCCCGCGCGGCCACGCACTGGGCGGACGCGAGGGCATCTCGCGCGACGTGCTGCGCGAACTCGACCTGTTGCTCCTGGACGAGGGGCACTGCCTGCGGGACCAGGCGCTCGACGTCTGCCGGGACGCCGGACGCGAGGAGGGCCCCGTCTCGATGACCGCGGCCGGACTGCCCACCCTGGTCCAGCTGGTCGCCGGGGGACTCGGCGTGACGCTGCTGCCGCGCACCGCGGTGGACGTGGAGACCGCCCGCGACGGACGGCTCGTCACCGGACGCTTCGCCGCGCCCGCCCCCAGCCGTCGGGTCGCCCTCGCCATGCGCGCCGGGGCCGCCCGCTCCGCGGAGTACGCGACGCTGGCCGCAGCCCTGCGCAGCAGCCTCACCGCCCTGCCCGTGCGGTTGCTGGACGCACCCGCGTAGGACGCACGCAAGGGGGGTGCCCCCGACCGTTCGGCTGCGAACGGTCGGGGGCACCCCCCTGTGCACGGGCCCGTGCGGGCTACTCGGTGCGCAGGCCCTCCGGGCGCATCAGCTTGATCAGCGCCGGCATGGACAGCGCGGTCACCAGCAGCACGACCCCCGCCGAGACCCCGGTCATCGCACCGATGCTCGACCAGGCGACGGAGAGCGGTTGCTGGACCATGAGCAGCAGCACCATGCCCAGCACCAGCCCGAAGAACACGGCCAGGACCAGTCCCAGCGCCACCGGGACCGCCGTCTGCCACAGCACCGACCAGGCCAGGGTGCGGCGCCGGGTGCCGAAGGCGACCAGGACGGCCAGCAGCTTCTTGCGCTCCCGGAGCTGTTCGATCTGCGAGACCAGCAGGCTCGCCCCGATCAGCAGCAGCACACAGGTCGCCCCGACGAACAGGCCCGTCCGGATGCTCTTGAACTGGTTGGACTCCTCGACGAGGTAGTAGGTCATGGCGCTGGCGAACGGGCTCAGCTCGGCCGCCGTCGTGCGGACGTGCTCCATCGCGTCCGGTGTTCCCTTGTCGATCTGGACGAACACCCGGCTGTGCAGCACCGGCGCGAGGTCCTCGGGGAACGCGCCGGGCGTCGCGAGGATGCCGTCCCGCTCGTAACCGAGGGGGTCGAGGGCCGGTTCGGCCTTCTTCAGCTCCGCGGGCAGGCGCCACTTCGCGTCGGCGGCCTTGACCCCGGTGGGCGGGTCGACGAACACCGGGGAGCCCGGCTTGGCGCGGGCCAGGGTGTCCTTGCCCCGCTCCGTCTCGGAGTGGATGCGGAAGACGTCGCCGTCGCGACACGAGGGGAGCTTCGCCACCTCGCGCAGCGCCGCACAGTCACCGACGGCCACTTCCAACAGGGTGTCGTCGGAGTTGATCGGCCGGTGCGAGGCCCAGGCGGTGCTGATCCCCACGGTGCTCCGGACCCCGGGGGTGGCCTCGGCGGCCTGCTGCGCCTGGGCGAGCGACACCGTGCGGGGGAAGCTCAGTTCCATCTGGGCGCGCTGGAGGTTGTGGCCGCTGTCCTGCGTGTAGTCCTCGTCGACCCCGGCGAACAGCATCTGGAGCGCGATGGCGCCGGCCACGGCCACGGCGATGCCGTTGACCATCCGGGCCGCCGTTCCGCTGCTGAGCTGGAGCCTGCGGGTGGCGAGCTGCCAGGCCACCGGTCCCCGGGCGATGCGGGCCACCACGGCCTCGACCACCCAGGGCAGCAGGGCCGTGACCCCGAAGAGCAGCAGGACCGTCCCGAAGACCACCAGGTAGGTGTTGAAGTAGTCGCCGCTGCCCGTCCAGATCTGGGGGACGAGGATCAGCAGGCCGACGAGCGGGAGCAGCAGTCGCCAGAGCAGCCGTCGCGGGCGGGGGAGCGCGGCGCGCACCACGCCCAGCGGCTCGATGACCACTCCGCGCAGCGCCAGCAGGGTCACCCCGATGGCGGCGAGCGGCACGGCGATGACGACCAGGGCGGCCAGCAGCGGCGTGGGCGTGAGGTCCTCGGGGAAGACGGACATGTCCTGGACGGACATCCGGGCGGCGAGCTGACGCCCGGCGAGGAACAGTCCGGCGCCGACGACGAGCCCCAGCAGGGCGCCCGCGACGGCCTCGCCGGCGGCGATCCTGCGGATCATCCGGGAGTCGGCCCCGACCAGGCGCAGTGCGGCGAGCCTGCGGTCCCGGCGCTCGCCGCCGAAGCGGACGGCGGCGGCGACGAACACCGCCACGGGCATCAGCAGCACCACGAGGATGATCAGGACCAGCAGCATCAGGACCGGGTCGAGCGGTTCCGGGGCGGGCGGCGTGCCGAACGAGTCGAGCCGCACCACCATGTGGCTGGCCTCGGCGTTGTCGAGGTCCTTGGAGCCGGCGTAGTAGGCGAGTTCGTGCGGGCCGACCAGGCCGGACCGGTCCACGGTGGCGGTGATCTCGTAGGGGATGCGCTCGCGCAGCAGCTTGCCTTCAGGGGACTCCAGCAGTTCGCGCAGCGCGGGGGAGACGGCCATCTCGCCGGGGGCGGGGAAGGCGCTCAGCCCCGGCGGCAGCGGTGCGTTCGGGCCCTCCGGCTGGAGGAGCCGGCCGCGGACGTTGCCCTCGCGGAAGTCCGTGTTGGCCATCGCCAGCAGGAGCGTGTTGTCCTGGGGGCGGGTTTCGTCCGAGGTCGCGAAGTCCGAGCGGGCGGTGGAGCGGGCGTCGCGCTTGGCCATGGCGTCCGGCACCGAGCTGGCGAGCAGCAGCAGGCTGACGCCGAGTCCGACGCCGACGGCGGTGAGCACGGTGCGCACCCAGGACTCGCGCCCGCCGGTGACGGCGAAGCGCACGCCCATCGCCAGGTCGCGCAGCACGCTCGTGCCGCCCGGGGCGGGCCGGGGCGGGCCGCCGGCGGCCCGGGGTCGGGTGGGCCGGGTGTCGGTGGCCGTCATATGACGCGCTCCATGTCGCGGGACTTGCCGTCGCGCACGACGACCTCGCGGTCGGAGTAGGCGGCGACGCGTGCCTCGTGGGTGACGAGGACGACGGCCGCGTTGGTGGACCGGGCCGCGTCCGTCAGCAGTTCCATCACCCGCTCGCCGTTGAGGGAGTCGAGGGCGCCGGTCGGCTCGTCCGCGAACAGCACCCGCGGTCCGGTGACGAGCGAGCGGGCCACGGCGACCCGCTGGCCCTGGCCGCCGGAGACCTCGCCGGGCCGCTTGTCGCTGAGGTCGTCGACTTCGAGGCGGCGCATCCAGTCGAGCGCGGCGGCCTCGGCCGGCTTGCGGGCGACCCCGCTCAGCCGCAGCGGCAGCGCCACGTTCTCCACGCAGGTCAGTTCGGGCACGAGCTGACCGAACTGGAACACGAAACCGAACTCGGAGCGGCGCAGGGCGCTGCGCTGGGCGTCGGACATGGAGCTCAGCTCGCGGCCCTGGTACTGGATGGAGCCCGCGTCCGGGGTGACGATCCCGGCCAGGCAGTGCAGCAGCGTCGACTTGCCCGATCCGGAGGGGCCCATCACGGCCACCACCTCACCGGGGTGGATCGAGAAGTGGGCACCGTCGAGCGCGGGGGTCGGACCGTACGTCTTGCGCAGGTCCGTCGCGGTCAGCAGGGAACCGGCGGGGGTCATGGGCGCACCTCCTGGGCGAGCTTGTCGAGGCGCGCGGCGGTCAGTTCCAGCCAGCGCAGATCGGCTTCGAGATGGAACAGGGCATGGTCGCAGATGAGCTGGTCCGCGAGGTCCCCCCGACGCTTGCGGTCGGTGAGGATGCGCATCATCCGCAGGTGTTCCGCACGCTGGGTGTCGAGGACGTCACCGGCGTCGCGGCGGGTCAGCAGCGCGAGGACGACCTTGGTGTACAGGGTCGACTGGAGGTACGGCTCGGGCTTCTCGGGACTGGCGAGCCAGCGCTGGACGTCGGTGACGCCCGCCTCGGTGATCGCGTACCGCTTGCGCTCGGGACCCTCCCCCGCCTCTATCCCGTCGACCTCGACGAGGCCGTTCTTCAGGAGGCGGGACATGGTCGAGTAGACCTGGCCGTAGTGGAGCGGGCGGTCCTGCCCGAACTTCTCGTCGAAGGCCCGCTTGAGGTCGTACCCGTGGCGGGGGCCGGACTCCAGGAGTCCCAGCAATGTGTGACCGATGGACATGCCGAGAACTGTACACACCGCGTATACATGCCATGTATACGCGGTGTGTATAGCTCGGGTGCCCGCCTACTTCGAGGTGGTGTCCTCCCAGGTCAGAGCCGATTGTCACAATTCTGTGGTGTTAGGTGCCGGGGGCGTCCGGGGGGCGGGGCGGTCGCCCTCTTCGGGCGATCGGACCCGCGGACCCGGGGAGCCTCCCGGCCTCCTTCAACGCCTTGCGCAACAGGAACTCGATCTGCGCGTTGGCGCTGCGCAGCTCCTCGCCGGCCCATCGGGCGAGCGTCTCGTAGACCAGGGGGTCGAGGCGCAGCAGGACCTGTTTGCGCGGGGCGGCGGCCTTCCGGCGCGGGGCGGGCGACTGCTCCGGGGGGGAGCCTTCGGCGGGGTCCCGGTCGTCGGGGGTCACTGGTACAGCGATCCCGTGTTGAGCACCGGCTGGGCGGCCCGCTCACCGCAGAGCACGACGAGCAGGTTGGAGACCATCGCGGCCTTGCGCTCCTGGTCCAGCTCCACCAGGTCCCGTTCGGTGATCCGCTCGATCGCGGCCTCGACCATGCCCACGGCCCCGTCGACGATCAGCCGGCGGGCCGCGACGACCGCGCCGGCCTGCTGGCGCTGGAGCATCGCCGAGGCGATCTCCGG
Source organism: Streptomyces sp. NPDC127068 (assembly GCF_042724695.1). Classification (NCBI taxonomy): domain Bacteria; kingdom Bacillati; phylum Actinomycetota; class Actinomycetes; order Kitasatosporales; family Streptomycetaceae; genus Streptomyces; species Streptomyces sp. NPDC127068. Next base: position 33,469 of record NZ_JBHXEN010000055.1, read on the forward strand.
GGCGTAGGCGAGGTGGGTGAACCGCGACTCGATGATCTGCACCCCGGCGGCCTCGACCCGTGCGTACAGTTCGACGCCCAGCTTCTCGGTGATCTCCTCGGCGTTGCCCCGCAGCGAGAGCCCGTTCTCGTCGTGCGCGTCGTACGGGTACTCGATGGCGATGTGCCGCACGGCCGCCTCGGTCTGGGTGGCGACGAACTCCAGGAAGTCGTCGACCTCGAAGGTGGCCTGTGCGGTGTCCTCGACCCGCCACACCACGACGGCCGCCAGTTCGATCGGGTTGCCGTAGGCGTCGTTGACCTTGAGCACGGCGGTCTCGTGGTTGCGCACCCGGGTGGAGATCTTCTGCCGGGTGGTCAGCGGGTTGACCCAGCGCAGTCCGTCGGTGCGGATCGTGCCCCGGTAGCGGCCGAAGAGCTGGACGACCCGGGCCTCGCCGGGCGCGACCATGTTGAGCCCGCTCATCGCGATTCCCGAGACCGTCGCCAGGGTGATGCCGCTGGGCAGCAGGGTCGCCAGGGCGGCACCGCTCCCGCTCACCGCCCCGAGCACGATCAGGCCGGCGCCCACCAGCACCCCGGCGAGCCCGAACAATAGGGCGCGCCCGCCGCCGATGCTGTGGGCCGGGAACTCGGTGACCCGCGGTGTCGGCATCTCGGGCAGTTCGCCCGGCTCCGTGCTCCGACGCGCGGTGCCCGTGCCGCCGTCGGTGATCTGGTGCTCCGTACCCGGTCCGTGGTGATCCTTGGCCATGGGTGCCCCCGTTTCCTCGATGGGCAGCGGCTGGACGTCCCGCCCACCCGCTGCCGCTCTAGCAAAGTGATATCACTTTAACCCGAACGGCAACCTTCTGCACCCCCCGGCGGTCGGTTCCTAGGGGGCGGGTGCTCATTGTCACGTCAGTAAATCGACTGATCTGCCGGAGTCTGTCCCGAGGTGCGGTGTTAGCTTGCAGAGCTGACCGCGGGTACGTGAACGGTGCACGGCGCAGCAAACAAGACGAGCAGTACGTACGAGACAGACGAGACGAATCGGAGCGAGCGGACCCATGGGGCGAGCGGAGGAACGACGGGCCCGGCAGCGCGCCGGACGGCGTACGCGGGGCGGACGTTCGACCAACGGGGGTCGCACCGGCATACGCAGGTTCCTCACCTGGCGGAAGCTGCTCGGCACCTTCTTCGGCTTCGTCCTGCTCGGCATGCTCGGCTTCGTCATCCTGTACATGGTGGTCGACGTGCCCGCGGGCAACGCCCACGCCCAGCAGCAGAGCAACGTCTACAAGTACCGCGACGGCACGATCCTGGCCCGCACCGGCGAGGTCAACCGGGAGATAGTCGACCTCGCCAAGGTGCCGGAGGACGTCCAGCGCACCTTCGTCGCGATCGAGAACAAGTCCTTCTACTCGGACAAGGGCGTCGACCTCAAGGGCACCACCCGAGGGGTGCTCAACACCCTGGCCGGCAAGGGCAAGCAGGGCGGTTCGACGATCACCCAGCAGTACGTCAAGAACTACTACCTCACCCAGGATCAGACCGTCAGCCGCAAGCTGAAGGAACTGGTCATCTCGCTGAAGGTCGACCGTGAGAAGTCCAAGGAGGACATCCTCGCGGGATACATCAACACCAGCTACTACGGCCGCAGCGCCTACGGCATCCAGGCAGCCGCGCAGGCGTACTACCGGGTGGACGCCGAGGACCTCGACGTCGCGCAGGGCGCCTACCTCGCCGCCCTCCTCCAGGCCCCCAGCCAGTACGACTGGGCCGCCGCCTCCGACCGGGGCAAGCGCCTGGTCACCGAGCGCTGGAACAAGGCCCTCGACAACATGGTCGAGAAGGGCTGGCTGGAGCAGGCCGACCGCCGGGCCCTGAAGTTCCCGGTGCCGAAGGAGCCGCGCCCCGCGCCCGGGATGAGCGGCCAGGCCGGCTATCTGGTGGAGGCCGCCAATCGCGAGCTGGAGCAGCAGTTCGTCCGCGAGGGCATGACCCAGTCGCAGGCCGAGACGCTGGTCCAGGCCGGCGGCTGGACGTTCACCCTGAACATCGACAAGAAGAAGCAGGCCCTGCTGGAGAAGGCCGTCAAGGACGAACTCACCAGCAAGCTCGACCCGAAGGAACGCACCGTCGACGGCGACGTCCAGGCGGGCGCCGCCTCGGTCGACCCGAAGAGCGGGGCCGTCCTCGCCATGTACGGCGGGGTCGACTACGTCAAGCACTTCACCAACAACGCGACCCGCCGCGACTACCAGCCCGCCTCCACCTTCAAGCCGCTGATCTACGCCGCCGCGCTGGAGAAGGACGCCGAGACCCAGGACGGCGAGGAGATCTCCGCCAAGACCGTCTACGACGGTGACAGCAGACGCCCCGTCGTGGGCAGCGACGTCGCGTTCGCCCCGCCCAACGAGGACGACGTCGACTACGGCGACGTCACCGTCCAGAAGGCCATGAACAAGTCGGTGAACTCCGTCTTCGCGCAGATGGGCGTCGACGTCGGCATGGACGACGTGATGCGCACCGCCGGCCTGCTCGGCATGGACGTCAAGGGCCTGGAGGCGGTGCCCGCACAGACCCTCGGGTCCATGGGCGCCAGCCCCCTGGAAATGGCCGGGGTGTACGCGACCCTGGACAACCACGGCAAGAAGGTGAAGCCCGCCGTCCTCAAGTCCGCCAGCCACAAGGACCGCGCGGTCAACCTCCCCGACCCGGTCGGCGGCCAGGTCGTCGAACGCTCCACCGCCGACGCCGTGACCTCGGTGCTCACCGGAGTGGTCGACGACGGCACCGGCCGCGCCGTGCGCAACGCCCGGCAGGACGTGGCCGGCAAGACCGGCACCTCCGACGAGAACCGCTCCGCCTGGTTCTCCGGCTACACCCCCGACCTGGTCACCTCCGTCGGCCTGTTCGGCGAGGCGGCGAAGGACCGCAAGGGCGAGGACGGCAAGAAGGTCGCCCGCGGCTCGCAGACCAGCCTCAAGGGCGCGGTGGGCGGGGGCAGGGTCAGCGGCGGTGGCTTCCCCGCCAGGATCTGGGCCGCGTACACCTTCGAAGCGATGGGCGCGCCCAGCGAGTTCGACCTCGAAACGGACCAGGGCGCGGCCGTCTCCCCGCCCGCCGAGCCGAGCGACTCCCCGTCCTCCGAGCCGCCGTCCGCCCCCGCCTCGTCCGCCCCGACCTCCCGGGAGCCGGACCGCGAGACCGAGGAACCGGCGACCCCCAGCACCGAGGCGTCCACGCCCCCGACCGCTCCGGAGACCAACACCCCGCCGCCGACCACCAGCAAGAGCCCCGACCCGGGCGAGGGCGAGGAGACCCCGGATCCGACCACCTCGACCAGCCCCAGCGCCTCCGCCAGCCAGTCCGCGGAACCCCCGGCGCTCGGCGCCCCCGACGAGGGCTGATCCGCCCACGGTCCGGGGGGCCCCCCCCCCCGGGGGTCGGCGCCCGGGCCCGGGGGGGGGCGGGGAGCCCCCCGT
>NZ_JBHXEN010000055.1:36947-56029 GCF_042724695.1 Streptomyces sp. NPDC127068
TCACCCGCCCTGCACCCCCGGGGCCCCGGCCCCCCTCACGGGGGCTCACCCGCCCTCGGACGGGGCCCCCCCCCCCGGGGTGTTCGGGCGCCCGGACCGTGGGCGCGGCGGTCAGCCGCCGTTGACGTTCGCGGCGATCCGGTCACCGAGCGCCTTGTCGATGTTGCGCCAGTACTGGACCGCCCGGTCGAGGACCGGACGGCTCACCCCGGCCAACAGGTGCCCGCTGACGTTGGAGACCAGCCGGTCCCGCGCCGCGTCGTCGAGGACCTGCCGCACCAGCGTCCCGGCCTGACCCCAGTCGTCGTCCTCCCGGTGCAGGGCGTACGCCTCGCGGACCATCTCGCCGGCCGACTCCCAGCCGGCGATCTCCCCGAACCGGGCGGTGTCCGCCGCCGGACCGCCGTACGAGTTGGGCGCGTACGGCGCCGACACGTTCGCGGGGTCGTACCGCATCGGGCCGTCCTTCGCGTACGAGCCGACCACCGAGTGCGGTCGGTTCGGCGGGAGCTGCGCGTAGTTCGGGCCGATCCGGTACCGGTGGGTGTCCGGGTACGAGAACAGCCGGCCCAGCAGCATCTTGTCCGGCGACGGGCCGATGCCCGGCACCAGGTTCGACGGTTCGAAGGCGGCCTGCTCGATGTGGACGAAGTAGTCCTCCGGATTCCGGTTCAAGGTCATCCGGCCCACCTCGACGAGCGGGTAGTCGCCGTGCGGCCACACCTTCGTCAGGTCGAACGGGTTGAAACGGTAGTCCGGCGCGTCCGCGAACGGCATGATCTGCACGTACGCCGTCCAGGACGGCGGCTCGCCCGCCTCGATCGACTCGTACAGGTCCCGGCGGTGCAGGTCCGCGTCGGTGCCCGCCAACTCGTCGGCGTCCGCCTGGGTGAGGAAGTCGATGCCCTGGTCGGTCTTCAGGTGGTACTTGATCCAGAACCGCTCGCCGCCCCCGTTCACCCACATGTACGTGTGCGAGCCGTAGCCGTTCATGAAGCGGTACGACTTGGGGATGCCCCGGTCGCCCATCAACCAGGTCACCTGGTGCGCGGTCTCCGGGGACAGCGTCCAGAAGTCCCACTGCATGTCGTTGTTGCGCAGACCGGTGCGCGGATGGCGCTTCTGGGAGCGGATGAAGTCCTGGAACTTCTGCGCGTCCCGCACGAAGAACACCGGGGTGTTGTTGCCGACCAGGTCGTAGTTGCCGTGCTCGGTGTAGAACTTCAACGCGAAGCCGCGCGGGTCCCGCCAGGTGTCGGGGGAGCCCTGCTCACCGGCGACCGTCGAGAACCGCGCCAGGACCTCGGTGCGCCGACCCGGCTGGAAGAGGTCCGCCTTGGTGAACTGGCTGACGTCATTGGTGACCTCGAAGAACCCGTACGCGCCGCTGCCCTTGGCGTGCACCACCCGCTCCGGGACCCGCTCCCGGTTGAACTGGGCCATCTTCTCGATCAGGTAGTGGTCCTGGAGCAGGACCGGCCCGTTCGAGCCGACGGTCAGCGAGTGCTCGTCGCTCTCCACGGGGATGCCGGCGTTGTTCGTCGTGTACGGGGCGGAATCCGGTGCCTCGGTCACGAGCGTCCTCCCATGCATGAGGGGGAGCCGGGGGACACGGGGGATGTCCCCCGGGGCGTGGTCGCTTCGTCCACCACGCCAGTCAACTCCGCCGACAGGAGGTCGGCAACATTTGATCGCCCGGTGCGTGCCGGTGCGTCCCGGTGCGGGGGCGCCGCCCCCGCACCGGGGACCTACGCCTGCGGGCCCGGGTTCCGGTTCAGCTCGAACCACACGACCTTGCCCGTACTGAGCCGGGTGGCGCCCCAGCGCCGCGCCAACTTGTTCACCAGGTACAGCCCCCGACCGCCCTCGTCGGTGGCCCGCGCCTGCCGCAGCCGCGGCAGCTGCGGGACGTCGTCGCCCACCTCGCAGCGCAACACGTCCGTCCGCAGCAGCCGCAAGGTCACCGGCCGCGACGCGTACCGCACCGCATTGGTCACGACCTCGCTGACCAGCAGCTCCACCGAGTCCGACAGCTCCTCCAGACCCCACCGGGCCAAGGCCACCCGGGCCAGGCGCCGGGCCCGGCTCGGAGCCTTCTCGTCCGGTTCCAGGAACCAGTACGCCACGTCGCTCGGGGCGATCCCGTCGAAGCGGGCCGCCAACAGGGCGATGTCGTCGTCCCGGTCGCCCGGCCCCAGCATGTCCAGGACCTCGTCGCACAGCGCTTCCAAGGGCGGCGGATGGTCCGGGCCGGTGAGCTGCGCGGTGGCCGCCAACCGGGCCCGCAACTGCTCGATCCCCGCCACCACGTCCCGCAGCCGCGACTCGACCAGACCGTCCGTGTACAGCAGCAGCGTCGCCCCGGCCGGAGCGTCGAGCTCCACCGCCTCGAAGTCCACGCCGCCGACCCCGATCGGCGCGCCCGCCGGCACCCGCAGCACCTCCGCCCGGCCGCCCAGGTGCAACAGCACCGGCGGCGGATGACCCGCGTTGGCGATGGTGATCCGGTGCGATACCGGGTCGTACACCGCGTACAGGCAGGTCGCCATCCGGTCGTGCCCGAGCCGCTGCGCCTGCTCGTCCAGGTGGTGCAGCACCTCCTGCGGCGGCAGGTCGAGACCCGCGAGGGTCTGCGCCGTGGTCCGCAGCTGACCCATGATCGCGGCCGAGGTCATCGAATGGCCCATGACGTCGCCCACGACCAGCGCGACCCGGCTGCCGGGCAGCGGGATCGCGTCGTACCAGTCACCACCGACCCGCGCCGTCTCGGCCGCCGGCAGGTACCGCGACGCCAGCCGCACCCCGGTCGGCCGGGGCAGGGTCTCCGGCAGCATCGTGCGCTGCAACTCGTCCGCGATGTACGCCTCGCGCCCGTACAGCACGGCCTTGTCGATGCCCAGCGCACTGTGCGTCGCGAGCTGCGCCGCCACCAGCAGGTCCTCGCTGTCGAACGACACCCGGTCCGGACGGCGCAGGAAGATCGCCGCGCCGATCACCCGGCGGCGCCCGCGCAACGGTGCCAGGATCGTGTGCCGCCCGCCCGGCACCGTACGGGTCTCCCCGAGCAGCTCCGGCAGGGCGTCGAGGGCGTCCTCCGCGAACACCGGCCGCACCCCGCGCAACACCTCGGCGAGCGCCCCGCCGGGCCGCACCGTGCACAGCTCGGTCGTCCCGGTGGCGTCCAGGTCGAGCTGGAGCGCCGGCAGCGAACCGCCCGTCTCGGTGTCCCGCTCCTCGGGAATCCGGTCGGTGCGCCGCAGCCGCAGCACCACCGGGCCCATCGGCCGTTCGTCGCCCACGGGCAGCGGATCGCGCAGATAGACGAGGATCGCGTCCGAGAAGGTCGGCACGGTCGCCCGGCACAGCCCCATCACGATCTCGTCCAGGTCGAGGCCGCGGGCGATCCGCCGGGTGGCGGCGCCCACGAAGCGCAGCCGGTCGCCGTCCCGCCGCATGTGGGTCATGCCGGGCTGGACACCCGCCCCGGCCCCCGCGCCCCGCCGCTCGACGCCGTCGGGCGGTCCGGGACTCCCCGCGGACGAGGGGCCGCCCTCGCTCTGACGCGTCGCGCTCTCACCGTGTTCCGTGGGGCCCTCCGGGTCGCTGCGGGTGTCACCGGGACTCTCGCCGTGGGTCTCCTGGCCGTCCGTGCGGACGCCGTCGTGCCCCGCCGGGCCCTCGTCCGGGGCCGGCCGGGCACGGTGGGCGGCCGAACCGTCGGCTCCGGGTTGGGCGTGCTCGGTGCCGGACTCCGCGTCGCCGCCGCGCGCCCCGCCGGGGCGGGGCTGGGACGGCATCGCGGACGTCGTCCCGGGAGCGCTCGCCTCCGGGGACGTCTGGGCACGCAGCAGCGCCCCGCGGGGGTCCACGGGGGCAGCGGGAGGACCGGCCGTGCCGTACTGGCGGCCCTCAGGGGGGAGGGGATGCTCCGTCACGCGTGTCGAATCCGTCCGTCCGGGGCTGCGCACCGCGCGGCCAGGCGGTCACCGGGAGGTGCCGGAGCTGTCCGCGCGGCACACGGTGATCAGGTGCGTCGGCAGTTGAGGAACAGTTGGTGCTCGGGTGGTGCGTCCGCCCGCGAGGGCGCGTACGAAAGCAGGTCCTCGTCAGTGATCTCGAACCCGGCCTCCCGTACCACTTGGGACAGCTCTTCCCGCAGGAAGCCGGACACCCGGATGAAGTGGCTCATGAACGGGATCTCCGCATCGTCCAGGTCAGCTTCCACCATGGACATCGCCAGGACTCCGCCGGGCTTCAGCAGCTGGTGGAACTGCCGCAACGCATAGGGTATTTCGGATCGGGGCAGCATCAACAGTGTGAAGAAGCACGTGATCCCGTCGAAGTGGCCCAAGCCGTCGGGCCCGGAGACGCGCAGCGTGGCCAGATCGCGCTGTTGGAACTCCGCCTCCGGCACGTTCGTGCGGGCGAGTTCCAGCATGCCCTCGGAGAGGTCGACCCCGAGGACCGCGTGTCCGGCGTCCACCAGCTGGCGGGCGGTCGGAATCCCGGTGCCGCACCCCACGTCCAGCACCCGTGAACCCGGCGGCAGCTCGGCCAGCAGCCGGGACACCGCGGTGACCTGCCCCTCCTTGTGCGGGAACGCCTCGTCGTAACGCCCACCGATGGCGTCGAACGCCTCCGCCTGGCCCGAACGGTCGGGCGCACCCTCGTCCGGTCCCTCGTAGGCCGCGTACGCCTCGTCGCGCTCGCTCACGTTCTGGCCACCCCTCGATGACATCCGGTCAGACCTCGCGCAAGCCCAAGGAGTTGCTGCTGTGCGCCCTTGTGGAGGACGATCCTACGGTTGACCCACGGGGGCGCATCAAGGGTCTCATGAGGACACATGCGCGGGCGTACGATCCCAGTCCTCCGGCAAGGCCGGAATCGGCCATACCGGATCGGGCCGCCACGCCGGCCAACCATCACGGAACGGCGCCCCCCACGCCCTGATCGCCTCGACCGCTGCGTCTCCCGCCTCCCGTACCCGGCGCGCCTGCCGCGGGGCCATCAGCCCGGCCCGCTGCGCCTGCGCGAACTCGTCCTCGTCGTGCCACCGCCAGCTGCGGTCGGGCTGCACGGAGATGTCCAGGAAGTGGTCCTCCGAGTCCACCCCGCCGTCCCAGCGGACACGTGGTTCCTCCAGGTTCACGTACCAGTTCTTGAACCGCCAGTCGGGGTGCCAGAACAGCCACACCGACCACGGTTCACCGGGGCGGGCCAGCTTCAGCACGCCGGTGCCCGCCCAGCGGTCCCGCCGGAGCGTGCGGGGCTTGGTGTAGCGCGTCGCCAGCGGCTCCTCGTGCGGCGGGGTGCCGTCGGCGAGGACCGGGCGCACGCACTCGGTGCCCGGGGCCATCCAGACGGCGAGGAGGTCCGGGGCGTCCCGGACGACGGTCACCGGACGGCAGATGTGGAACCCGTCGCCGCCGTTCGCCCGGTACCGCCACAGGATCTGGTCCCCCGCGTCCCACGGTCCGCGCACCCCGTCTTCGCCCGTCATGCCCAGATAGTAGGTTCCCGGGCCGGGCGACGCGCCGAATACGTCATCCCGGTGGCCCACCGACGGCCCCCGTCACGCGTGTGAGGGACCCGGCGCCCGGCTCCGGGGTGCCCCGGGCCGGGCGCCCCGGCGGTCAGGGGCGGGTCATGCGCAGGACGTCCAGCGCGGCGTCGAGCTGCTCCAGGGTCAGGTCGCCCCGGTCCACGTACCCGGCCTCCAGCACCACCTCGCGGATCGTCCGGCGCTCGGCCAGCGCCCGCTTGGCGACCTTCGCGGCCTCCTCGTACCCGATGTACTTGTTCAGCGGCGTCACCACCGAGGGCGAGGACTCCGCGTACTCCCGGGCCCGCTCCCGGTTCGCGGTGATCCCGTCCACCGTGCGGTCGGCCAGCAGCCGCGAGGCGTTGGACAGCAGCCGGACGGACTCCAGCACGTTCTTGCCGATCACCGGGAGCATCACGTTCAGCTCGAAGTTCCCGGCGGAGCCGGCGACCGTGATCGTGGTGTCGTTGCCGATGACCTGCGCGGCGACCATCAGCACCGCCTCCGGCACCACCGGGTTCACCTTGCCCGGCATGATCGACGACCCGGGCTGGAGGTCCGGCAGCTCGATCTCCGCGAGCCCGGTGCGCGGCCCGCTCGCCATCCACCGCAGATCGTTGGCGATCTTCGTCAGCCCCACCGCGATCGTCCGCAGCTGCCCGCTGGTCTCCACGATCCCGTCCCGGGCGCCCTGCGCCTCGAAGTGGTCCCGCGCCTCGGTCAGCGGCAGCCCGGTGTCCGCGGCGACCTCGGCGATCACCGCCGCCGAGAACCCGGGCGGGGTGTTGATCCCGGTGCCCACGGCGGTCCCGCCCAGCGGCAGCTCCGCCAGCCGCGGCAACGAGGACCGCAGCCGCTCCACCCCGTAACGGACCTGCGCCGCGTACCCGGCGAACTCCTGGCCGAGGGTGACCGGGGTCGCGTCCATCAGATGGGTCCGCCCGGACTTCACGACGTCCGCGAACTCCTCCGCCTTGCGCTCCAGCGAGGCGGCCAGGTGCTCCAGGGCGGGGACCAGGTTCCGGGTGACCGCCGCGGTCGCCGCGATGTGGATCGAGGACGGGAACACGTCGTTGGACGACTGCGAGGCGTTCACGTGGTCGTTGGGGTGCACCCCACGCCCCAGCCGCTCGCTGGCCAGCGTCGCCAGCACCTCGTTGGTGTTCATGTTGGACGAGGTGCCCGAACCCGTCTGGAACACGTCCACCGGGAAGTGCTCGTCCCAGCGGCCCTCCGCGACCTCCGAAGCCGCCGCGACGATCGCCTCGGCGACGTCCCGGTCCACCACGCCCAGCTCGGCGTTGACCTTCGCCGCGGCGCCCTTGATCCGGGCCAGGGCCTCGATGTGGGCGCGCTCCAGGCGCTGCCCGGAGATCGGGAAGTTCTCCACCGCCCGCTGGGTCTGGGCGCGCCACTTCGCGTGGGCCGGCACCCGCACCTCGCCCATCGAGTCGTGTTCCACCCGGTGGTCGTCTCCCGTGGTGGTGCCGGTGCGGTCGTCGTGAGCGGTCGCCATCTCGTCCTGCCTCCTGGGTGGGTCGGTCCGCGCGTCGGACCGGTGCGTCGGATCGGTGCTCGTGGTCCCCGCCTTGGTAGCGGACGGCTCCGCCCCACGTATTCCCCACCGACCCGACTTTCCCGCCCGTCCCACGCCCCACGGGGGACCCGCGGTCCGGCGGGGCGGTCAGCCCAGGCCCGGGCCCCGTACCGGGATGTTGGTGAAGGTGGGGGCGGGGGCCGGGTCCTTGAAGAAGTCGTTGCCCTTGTCGTCCACCACGATGAACGCCGGGAAGTCCTCGACCTCGATCCGCCAGACGGCCTCCATGCCCAGCTCCTCGTACTCCACCACCTCGACCTTCTTGATGCAGTCCTGGGCGAGCCGGGCCGCCGGGCCGCCGATGGAACCGAGGTAGAAGCCGCCGTGCGCCCCGCAGGCGTCCGTGACCTGCTGGGAACGGTTGCCCTTGGCCAGCATGACCTTGGAACCGCCGGCGGCCTGGAACTGCTCCACGTAGCTGTCCATGCGGCCCGCCGTGGTGGGGCCGAAGGAGCCGGAGGCGTACCCCTCGGGGGTCTTCGCGGGACCGGCGTAGTAGACCGGGTGGTCCTTGAGGTACTGCGGCACGCCCTCGCCCGCGTCCAACCGCTCCTTGAGCTTCGCGTGGGCGATGTCCCGCGCGACGACCAGCGGCCCGGACAGCGACAGCCGGGTCTTGACCGGGTACTTGGTCAGCTCGGCGAGGATGTCGTCCATCGGCTGGTTGAGGTCGATCCGGACGACGTCGCCCGACTCCGCCAGGTGCGCGTCGGTGGTGTCGGGCAGGAACCGCGCCGGGTCGGTCTCCAACTGCTCCAGGAACACGCCCTCCGCGGTGATCTTCGCGACGGCCTGGCGGTCCGCCGAACAGGACACGGCGATGGCGACCGGCAGCGAGGCCCCGTGCCGCGGCAGCCGCACCACGCGCACGTCGTGGCAGAAGTACTTGCCGCCGAACTGCGCGCCGATCCCGATCCGCTGGGTCAGCTCGAAGACCTTCTCCTCCAGCTCCTCGTCGCGGAAGCCGTGGCCGAGCGGGGAGCCCTCGGTGGGCAGGGCGTCCAGGTAGTGCGCGGAGGCGTACTTGGCGGTCTTCAACGCGAACTCGGCCGAGGTGCCGCCGACCACGATCGCCAGGTGGTACGGCGGACACGCGGCCGTGCCCAGGGAGCGGATCTTCTCCTCCAGGAACTTCATCATGGAGGTCTCGTTGAGGACGGCCTTCGTCTCCTGGTACAGGAACGACTTGTTGGCCGAGCCGCCGCCCTTGGCCATGAACAGGAACTTGTACGCACCGCCGTCGGTGGCGTACAGCTCGATCTGCGCGGGCAGGTTGGAACCGGTGTTCTTCTCGTCCCACATGGTGAGCGGGGCCATCTGCGAGTAGCGCAGGTTCAGCTCGGTGTACGCGTCGTAGATGCCCCGCGACAGGGCCGCCTCGTCGCCGCCCTCGGTGAGGACGTGCTGCCCGCGCTTGCCCATGACGATCGCCGTGCCGGTGTCCTGGCACATCGGGAGCACCCCGGCGGCGGCGATGTTGGCGTTCTTCAGCAGGTCCAGGGCGACGAACTTGTCGTTGCTGGAGGCGTCCGGGTCGTCGATGATCCGCCGCAGCTGGGCGAGGTGCGCCGGCCGCAGGTAGTGCTGGATGTCGTGGATGGCCTCGGCGGCGAGCTTGCGCAGCGCCTCGGGCTCCACCTTCAGGAACGTGCGCCCGTCCGCCTCGAAGGTGCTGACGCCCTCGGCGGTCACCAGGCGGTACGGCGTGTGGTCCGCCCCCAGCGGAAGCAGATCGGAGTACGCAAACTCTGGCATGACGCCCATTCCTTCACTCAGCGGCCCTGAGCACCGCCGGCGTCGGCGGCGCACCGTTCAGCGTAATCCGCGACCCCCGGCAACCCGCCCCGGGGTGGACGCGTCCCTCCCTTCGCAGGTACGGCTTCCGCCGCGGCCCCTAGTCGCGATCTATCGCGTCTGGGTAATCTGGGTGCGTGGACCTCGAAAAGCGCCCAGCAGCCCAGGAACCGGCCCCGTCGAAGCCCGTGGGGCTCCGCGCCTCGGACGCCGACCGCGACCGGGTCGCGGACATCCTCCGGGAGGCGCTCGCGGAGGGGCGCCTCACCGCCGAGGAGCACTCGGAGCGGGTGGAGGGGGTGTACAGCGCCAAGACGGTCGCCGAGCTGGCGCCGTTCGTCCAGGACCTCCCGGCCGGTGCCCAGTTCGCCCCGCCGCGCCCCGCCCCGCAGCAGGTGCCCGCCCGGCCCCCGGTCGGCGGGGTGCCGTTCGCGCCGCCGGAGAACCTGGTGGCCGTGTTCAGCAGCAGCAGCCGCCGGGGTCGCTGGCGGGTCTCCCCGCGCACGCACGCCTACGCGATCTTCGGCAATGTGGAGATCGACCTGAGCGAGGCGGTCTTCGCCCACCCGCACATCATGATCAAGGCGTTCAGCCTCTTCGGGAGCGTCGAGATCGTCGTCCCCGAGAACGTCTCGCTGCGCGGCAACGGGGGCGGCATCCTCGGCAACTTCGAGGTGGACACCGTCGACTCGGCCGAGTCCGGTGCGCCGGTGGTCCACGTGGACGGCTGGTCCGTCCTCGGCAACATCGAGGCCACCGCCCGCAAGGGCCGTCGGATCGTCGACGCGCTGAAGGACCGCCCGGGGGACCGGGTGCGCAAGCACCTCGGCCTCTGACGCCCGACGGCTCCGGCTGACGCGCGAGGGCTCCGGCACTGGTCCGTACCTGTCCGAGAACACCTCTGTACGGGAACGCAGTGCATAGGCGCACGCACAGCGGGTAGGGCTTGCTCCATCGCCGCTCCCTTGCGAAGCCGTCGTCAGGAGTAGATCGTGCTGCATCCGCCGCATCAGAACTTGCAGGTCGCCGCCGTTCCACCGCCGCGGCTGCCAGCACAGGATCGGGATCAGGACTCCCCGTGGCACACGGAAGCGGTCTGCCGCCGGGACGAGGCGGGGCTCTTCTTCGCGCCGTCCAAGGAACCCACCGCGGCCAGGCTCTCCCGCGAGGAGGCCGCCAAGGGCGTCTGCGCCCGCTGTCCGGTGATGATCGAGTGCCGGGAGCACGCACTGCTCCAGCCCGAGCCCTACGGGGTGTGGGGCGGGCTGACCGCCGCCGAGCGCAGGGTGGTGCTCGCCCGTCGCCGTCGGCGTGACGTGGAGTTGAAGAAGGCGGCGCACACCACGGACCACATCGCGGCGGCCGGCTGACCGCTCGGGGGAGCGCCCCGGCCACCTGCACGGACGCCCCGTCGGACTGCGTACGCCGACGGGGGTGCCCTCCCGCACAGCAGGGCACCCCCGTCGCCGTACCGGGGTCCACGGCCTCAGCCGTGGTGGTACGGGGGCTACTTGGCGCGGTCGAAGTCGATGGCGCTGTACGCGCGCAGCTTCGCGAGCCGGTGCTCCGAGTCGATCTGACGGATGGTGCCGGACTTGGAACGCATCACCAGGGACGAGGTGGTCGCCGTCTCGGAGCGGTAGCGCACCCCGCGCAGCAGTTCGCCGTCCGTGATGCCGGTCGCCACGAAGAACACGTTGTCGCCGGAGACCAGGTCGTCGGTGTGCAGCACCCGGTCGAGGTCGTGGCCGGCGGCGATCGCCCGCTCCCGCTCCTCGTCGTCCTTCGGCCACAGTTTGCCCTGGATCGTGCCGCCCAGGCACTTCATGGCGCAGGCCGAGATGATGCCCTCCGGGGTGCCGCCGATGCCGAGCAGCAGGTCGACACCGGTGCCCTCGCGGACGGCGAGCACCGAACCGGCCACGTCGCCGTCGGAGATCAGCTTGATCCGCGCGCCGGTCTCCCGGATCTCCTTGATGACGCCCTCGTGGCGGGGCCGGTCGAGGATGACGACGGTCACGTTCTCCGGAGAGGAGCGCTTGGCCTTGGCGACCCGGCGGATGTTCACGGCGACCGGGGCGTCGATGTCGACGTAGTCCGCGGCCTCGGGGCCGGTCACCAGCTTGTCCATGTAGAAGACGGCGGACGGGTCGAACATGGCGCCCCGGTCGGCCGCCGCGAGGACCGCCACCGCGTTGGGCATGCCCTTGGCGGTCAGGGACGTCCCGTCGATCGGGTCCACGGCGATGTCGCACTCGGGGCCGGTGCCGTCGCCGACGTGCTCCCCGTTGAAGAGCATCGGGGCCTCGTCCTTCTCGCCCTCCCCGATGACGACGACGCCGTTCATCGAGACGGTGGAGACGAGGGTCCGCATGGCCCGGACGGCAGCGCCGTCGGCGCCGTTCTTGTCGCCGCGCCCGACCCAACGGCCCGCGGCCATGGCGGCGGCCTCGGTCACCCGGACGAGTTCCAGGGCCAGGTTGCGGTCCGGGGCCTCGGACGGCACTTCGAGTTCGGTCGGCAACTGATGATGTTCGGTCATCGAGACGCACCTTTCTGATACGACGACGGCCGGATGAGGGTGTAATGCGACTCTATCCGCAGGTTGCAGCAATGAGCAGAGAGGGTCACGTTTGAGCGGCCCGGGGTCGGTGCCGGGGGCGGGAAGGGCACCTGCGACGATGGGGCGCGTGGCAGGAGCGAGCCGACTCGGCAAACAGAGCGTACGGAACATGATGCTGTCCCTCTCGGTGGCAGTGCTCTTCGCGGGATTCATCTGGCTGTTCCTCCCGCACGACGGCGACAAGGACCCGGTGCTGAAGCCGGTCGACTACCGCGTCGAGCTGGTCACGGCCCAGCGTGCGGCGCCCTACCCGGTGGCCGCCCCCAAGGGGCTGGACGACGAGTGGCGGGCGACCTCCGTGCGCTACCGGGGCTCCGAGTCCCACCACTGGCACCTCGGCTTCCGCTCGCCCGACAACCGGTACGTGGCCGTGGAGCAGTCCACCGAGAAGCCGCGCACGTTCGTGGAGCGGGTCACCCGGGGCGCCCGTGACACCGGTGTCACCCAGACCGTCGACGGTGCGACCTGGCGCAAGTACGAGGGCGAGCGGTACGACGCGCTCGTCCGCACCGAGGACGGGGCGACCACCGTCGTCCTGGGGTCCGCCTCCTTCACCCGGCTCGGGATGATGGTCGGATCGCTCGGCGCTTCCTGAACCGTCCCGCCCGGCGGGGTCGAGGGAGGGGGGGGGGGGGGGGGGCGCGGGGGGGGGGCGCCCCCCCCACACCGGCTGGGGGGCGCCGGGGGCGGGGGGCGCGGACACGGGGTGGTGACGCGCCGCCCTCGTGGGCCTCCCTGACCCGCCCCGCCGGGGGGGGTCGTGGTGGGGGGGGGGGGCCGGGCACGTGGCCGGGGCCCCACTCACGTACGGATGCGCGTCGCGCTGCGCGTCCGTCGGCTCAGACGGTGGTGACGACCTGCTCGAAGTCGAGGCGCGGGGAGCGCGGGAACCAGGCGTCGTCGCCCGGCTTGCCGATGTTGACCACCATCAGCGGGGTGTGGTCGACGTCCAGGAACTCCTTCTGGATGCCCGCGGAGTCGAAGCCCGACATCGGGCCGGCGGCCAGGCCCGCGGCCCGGACGCCGATGATGAAGTACGCGGCCTGGAGGGCGGCGTTCATCCCGGCGCTGCTCTCCCGCACCGGACGCTCCGCGAAGAACGCGTCCTTGGCCTGCGGGAAGTGCGGGAACAGCTCGGGCAGCTCCTCGTGGAACTCGTTGTCCGCGGAGAGGATCGCCACCAGCGGGGCGGTGCCCGTCTTGGCCTGGTTGCCCTGCGACATGTGGGCGACCAGCCGGGCGCGGGCCTCGGGGGAGCGGACGAGCGTCACCCGGAGCGGGGACTGGTTGAACGCCGTCGGGCCGAACTTCACCAGGTCGTAGATCGCCTGCACCTGCTCCTCGGTCACCGGCTCGTCGGTGAAGGAGTTCGCGGTGCGGGCCTCACGGAAGAGGAGGTCCTGAGCGGTGGGGTCCAGTACGAGAGACATGAATACCTTCGTGTGCGGGGGTGGGGTCCGCGCCGGGCGAGCCCTCCGAAACATTCACGAACAGCCTAACGCACATTCGATTGAACTTTCAACAAATGGGGTGAGGGTCAGCCACCGAACGCCGTTCCGCGGGTGCGGTGGGTGACGTGCGGGTGGGGCCGGCCCGGGGCGGACGGCGAACCGAAGCGACCGAAACGCGGCCCTCCGGGTCGGGATGCCGTTCGGGATTCCGGCTTGGGATCAGGACGACGCGGAGGCGTCCTCGTCGGCCAACGCCGCGTCCAACCGGGCCCGCGCCCCCTCCAGCCAGCGCCGACACACCTTGGCCAGTTCCTCGCCCCGCTCCCACAGCGCGAGGGACTCCTCCAGCGGAATGCCGCCCGTCTCCAGGCGGCGCACCACCTCGATCAGCTCGTCACGGGCCTGCTCGTACCCCGGCCCGGCCCCGTCCGTCCCGCTCATGACCCCACCTTATGCGTCGATCCGTCCGCCACCCGGACGGAGAACTCCCCCTCGGCGACCCTGGCGCGCAGCACCGAGCCCTCGGGCGCCTCCTCGGGCGCCCGCACCACCTGGCCGTCGTCCCGCTGGAGCACCGCGTACCCGCGCTGGAGCGTCGCCGCGGGGGAGAGGGCCACCACCCGCGCATGGGTGTGCGTCAGCTCGGACAGACCGCGGTCCAGATGGTGCCCCAGGGCGCGCCGCGCCCGGTCCACCAGGGCGCTGACCTGCTCGGCCCGCTCCTCCACCATCCGGTACGGGTCCTCCATCACCGGCCGGCGCAGCGCATGGGCGAGACCCCGCTCCTCGCGCTCGACGAACGCCCCGACCGCGCGGCGTGCCCGGTCCCGCAGCATCCGGACCCGCTCCAGCTCCTCGCCCACGTCGGGGACGACCTTCTTGGCCGCGTCCGTCGGCGTGGACGCCCGTAGATCCGCGACCAGGTCGAGCAGCGGTTGGTCCGGCTCGTGCCCGATCGCCGACACCACCGGGGTGCGGCACTCGGCGACCGTCCGGACCAGCTGCTCGTCCGAGAACGGCAGCAGGTCCTCCACGCTGCCGCCGCCCCGCGTCACGATGATCACGTCGACCTCGGGCAGGCCGTCCAACTCCTTGACCGCTGCCACGACCGCCGGCACCGCGTGCACCCCCTGGACAGGCACGTTGCGCACCTCGAAGCGGACGGCCGGCCAGCGGTGCCGGGCGTTCTCCAGCACATCGCGTTCGGCGGCCGAGGCCCGCCCGCACACCAGCCCGACGAGCTGCGGCAGGAAGGGCAGCGGACGCTTGCGCTCGGCGGCGAACAGGCCCTCGGCCGTCAACGACTTCCGTAGCCGTTCGAGCCGGACGAGCAGTTCGCCCACGCCGACCGGCCGTATCTCGGTGGCCCGCAGGGACAGCTGGCCGCGGGGCGCGTACCACTCCGGCTTCGCCAGCAGCACCACGCGCGCGCCCTCGGAGACGACGTCCGCGACCGCGTCGAAGACCTGGCGGTAACAGGTGACGCCGACCGAGATGTCGTGCGAGGCGTCCCGCAGGGTCAGGAACACCACTCCGGCGCCCGGCCGGCGCGAGATCTGGGTGATCTGTCCCTCGACCCAGACCGCGCCCAGTCGGTCGATCCACCCGCCGATCAGGCGCGATACGTCGCCGACGGGTAGCGGGTTCTCCGCGGACGTGGTGACAGCCATGTGCCGAGCGTAACGGCACCCACTGACAGTAGGTGCGCGGTCTGGGGGGCCTCCTGGGGGGTCCGTTCTCCCCTGCGGGTGAGTGGGGGTTGCTCGCGCAGTTCCCCGCGCCCCTATCGGGGCACCCCCTGTCCGTCAGGCATGCCGGGGCCACCTGGCGGTCGGGGCGGTCACCGGGATGATCAGGGGCGCGGGGAACTGCGCAAAACCACAGGGCACCCGCACGGGATCAGCGCACGCGGGCCACAGCGCACCGTCAGGGGCGCGGGGAACTGCGGGGGTGGCCTCGCTGCACCCACAGCACCCCCAGGCCCACCACCAACCACGTCGCCCCGACGACCTGCGCGGTGCGCGACGCCTCGACGATCACCGCGACGGTGACCCCCGCACCCAGCACCGGCAGCAACACGTGCCGCCACCACACGACCGGGCCGCCCCGCCGCCGCACCACGAACCAGCCGACCACGCTCGCGTGCAACAGGGTGAACGCCGTCAACGCACCCACGTCGACCACCGACACCAGGTGGTCCAACCCGTCGTCCCGGCGCGCCGCCCACACCGCGGCGACCAGGGTGATCACCGCGGCCACCGACAGCGCCACCCGCGGCGTCCCGTCCCCGGTCCTGGCCAGCACCCGCGGCAGCCGCCGGTCACGGGCCATCGCGAACAGCAGCCGACCCGCCGCCGCCTGACCCGCCAGCGCCGCGAAGGCCGCCCCGATCGCCTTGCTCACCGCCACCAGGTCGTGCAACCAGGTCCCCACCGACGCGTCCACCGCGTCGTAGAACGCGGAACCCTGGCGCCCCGGCTCGGCCGCCAACTCCGCCGAGGACACCGGCTGGAGCAGCGCCGCCAGATACGTCTGCGCCACGAACAGCGCCCCCGCGACCACCAGACACACCAGCACCGCCCGGGCCACCTTCGCCGAACCCCCGGTGACCTCCTCCGCGAACGAGGCGATCGCGTCGAACCCCAGGTACGACAGCACCGCCACCGACACCGCCCCCAGCACCGCCCCGAACGCGAACCCGGTGTCCCCCGCGAACGGCGACCACAGGTCCCGCTGCGCCCCGTCGCGGGCCAGCACCACCACTGCCGCGACCACGAACACCAGCAGGACGACGATCTCCATCGCCAGCACCACGAACCCCACCCGCGCCGCGGCCCGCACCCCCCACAGGTTGAGCAGGGTGGTGACGACCACCGCGAGCGCCGTCCACACCCACTGCGACACCGACGGGACCAGGGCGTGCATCGCGATGCCCGAGAACAGGTACGCCACCGCCGGGATCAGCAGGTAGTCGAGCATCGCCATCCACCCGGCGACGAACCCGGGCCCCTCGCCCAGCCCCGCCCGCGCGTAGGCGTACACCGAGCCCGCCTGCGGCACCACCCGCACCATCTGGGCGTAGCTGTACGCCGTGAAGCCCATCGCGACGGTGGCGACCACGTAGACCAGCGCCACCGCCCCGTGCGACCGGGCGTCCAACGCCCCGAACACGCCGACCGGGGCCATCGGGGCGATGAAGAGCAACCCGTACACCACCAGGTCGCGGAAGCCCAGGGTGCGCCGCAGTCGGGGGGCGCCGGAACCGCCCGGGCCACCACCGCCGACCTCGTCGTCCGTCGTACCGCTCGCGGCCATCGCGCTGCCTCCGTGGAGCCGAACCCCCGGAGCGGTGGGGGTGGTCGCCCCGCAGGAACGGGCCCGGGGGACCGTCGGTGACGCACCCCGTGCGCGGGCGGCCGTGCTCCGGCACACCCAGTCTCCCCAAGAAGGCGATCAATGACCTGTCGGACAGGGCCTTACGATGGTCCGTATGACTGCTTCGCCAGCCCGCCGGGTCCTGCTCGCCGCCCCTCGTGGGTACTGCGCCGGTGTGGACCGGGCCGTGATCGCCGTTGAGAAGGCCCTGGAGCAGTACGGGGCCCCGATCTACGTCCGGCACGAAATCGTCCACAACAAGTACGTCGTGCAGACCCTGGAACGGAAGGGCGCCATCTTCGTCGAACAGACGGACGAGGTCCCCGAGGGCTCGATCGTCATGTTCTCGGCCCACGGCGTCGCCCCCACCGTCCACGACGAGGCCGCCCGCGGGAAACTCGCCACCATCGACGCCACCTGCCCCCTGGTGACCAAGGTCCACAAGGAGGCCGTCCGGTTCGCCCAGGACGACTACGACATCCTCCTCATCGGGCACGAGGGGCACGAGGAGGTCATCGGCACCTCCGGTGAGGCCCCCGACCACATCACCCTGGTCGACGGCCCCGCGGACGTCGCCAAGGTCGAGGTCCGTGACCCCTCCCGGGTCGTGTGGCTCTCCCAGACCACCCTCTCGGTGGACGAGACCATGGAGACCGTCGACGCCCTGAAGGACAAGTTCCCGCAGCTCATCTCGCCGCCGAGCGACGACATCTGCTACGCCACGCAGAACCGTCAGGTCGCCGTCAAGCACATGGGCGCCGAGTCCGACCTCGTGATCGTCGTCGGCTCGCGCAACTCCTCGAACTCGAAGCGGCTCGTCGAGGTCGCCCTCCAGGCGGGCGCCCGCGCCTCCTACCTGGTCGACTTCGCCAGCGAGATCGAAGAGGAGTGGCTGGACGGCGTCACCACCGTCGGCCTGACCTCCGGGGCCTCCGTGCCCGAGATCCTGGTCGAGGAGGTCCTCGCATGGCTCTCGGCCCGTGGCTTCGAGGACGTGGAGCTGGTGAAGACGGCCGACGAGTCGATCGTCTTCTCGCTGCCCAAGGAACTCCGTCGTGACCTGCGCGCGGAGGCCGCGGCCCTGGTCGCGGACCGCCTCGGAGCGCAGTAGTTCGCTCCCGCGCCCGGGAGCGGCCGGCCCGGAGGAGCCGTTCGGGAAGTGACGGGCGGCGGGGCACCGTAACGTGTTCCGCATGGAGATCTTCGGTGTGGACATCGGCGGTTCGGGCATCAAGGGAGCGCCCGTCGACCTGGACCGCGGCGATCTGGCTACGGAGCGGCACAAGGTGCTGACCCCGCAGCCCGCCACCCCCGACGCGGTGGCCGACGGCGTGCGCGAGGTGGTCCAACGGTTCGACTGGCAGGGCCCCGTCGGCATCACCTACCCCGGGGTCGTCACCGACGGTGCCACGGTCCGCACGGCCGCCAACGTCGACAAGAGCTGGATCGGCGTCGACGCGCGCACCCTGCTCTCCGAACGGCTCGGCGGTCTCCCGGTGGTCGTGGTGAACGACGCGGACGCCGCCGGGGTCGCCGAGATGCGCTTCGGCGCCGGTCGCGACCGCACCGGCACGGTGCTGCTGCTCACCTTCGGCACCGGGATCGGCAGTGCCCTGTTCGTCGACGGTGTCCTCGTCCCCAACTCCGAGCTGGGGCACGTGGAGATGCACGGACGCGAGGCGGAGAAGCACACCTCCACCAAGGCCAAGGACGACCACGGCCTGAGCTGGGAGCACTGGGCGCACCGGGTCCAGAAGTACCTGCTGTACCTGGAGAAGCTGTTCTCCCCCGAACTGTTCATCATCGGCGGCGGGGTGAGCCGCAAGGCCCACAAGTTCCTGCCGCTGATCGAGGACGTCCGGGCGGAGGTCGTCCCCGCGAAGCTGGAGAACAACGCGGGCATCGTCGGGGCGGCGATGCGGGCGGCGGAACAGGGCGAGCACCGGGTGTCCGCGGCCACGGCGCCCGACCCGTCCGGCGGCGTCTGACCGGTCCGGCGGCCGTCCGATCCGATGGGCGGGGGCGCGGCGGACCCCGTCCGCCCTCACCCGATCGGCGGCGCCGGTACCGCCTACGCCTCGAACACACCCCCAAGGTCGGCCAAAGCGCGTGTCCCGCTGGCCATTCAGCACATAACCCGACCTAAGTTGGACCAGTGGAACAACCCAGGACGCGTCCCCCTCAGAACCGCTCGCGACGACCCGCGCCGCTCCCCCCGCAGGCGGGGCCCCGTGGCCGCGGGTCCGCCGCGGACGGCCGGGACGGGACCACGGCCGCGGGCTCCCGCCGTCCCGGCCGTCCACCGTCCCCGCTGGTCCGCCGGCTGCGTGCACTGCCGAACCCCCGGCTGACCGGACTGGGCAGCGGTCTCTTCTGCATCGGCTCCATGACCCTGCTGGGCTGTCTCGTCGAGTTCCTCTTCGGCGGCTCCCCCGGGGCGTACGGAGTGCTGTTCCTGCTGCTCAGCGCGCTCACCGCGCTGTGGGTGCGCCGTGCGGACCTCGTCACCGCGCCCATCTGCGTCCCCCTCGCCTTCACCGCCGGAGCGGTCCCCATCGCCGACGGCAACGGGTTCGTGGCCCGGGTCATGGGCGTGTTCACCGTCCTCGCCCTGCACGCCGGCTGGCTGTACGCGGGGACCCTCGTCGCGGCCCTGGTCGTCCTCGTGCGGGGCGCCCTGCTGGTGGCCCGCAGGGCCGC
>NZ_JBHXEN010000056.1:0-55283 GCF_042724695.1 Streptomyces sp. NPDC127068
GAGCGGGATATGCCCCGGCAAGCCGGGGCATAGAGGGCGAATTGCGCAAGCGCAATTCGGATTCCGGCGCAAGCGCCGGAATGGAATTCCGTGAACGGAATTCCCGAGGGAAGGCAATTCGCGCAAGCGCGAATTGACGGAGCCTCGCAAGCGAGGCTCAACGACGCTGGCTAGAGGAGGAGGTGCATCATGTGCGGGCCTGTGTAGGGTGTGGGGTTCCCAGCTACCACCCCCGCAACGAGGATGACGGACTGTCGGGTGCGATGGGGTGCCGGCCACACTGTAGTGACGGGCTCCGCTGCGCTCCACCCGAACCCCTCCCCCACCATGAAAACCGGCTGCTCACGTTCATGAGTGCCCCGCCAGCATACCTCATGAACGCTGCGCACGGACGGGATTCGGTCAAGTTTCAGCCTCGGGGGTGAAGCTGCCGTGTGAATGATGCATCACGGGTACCCGCTGTGTAGAGTGTGGGTCTCGACACCACCACCCCGGCACAGATCATCGTGCCGGACTTGTCTTTCTGATGACGCGCCGCATTCCGCGAAAGGGAGAACACGGGAATGGCCGTGAAACTGCGTGAACACCAGATTGAGGCCGTAGCCGCCATCGTGCGCGGCCTCGATATCCCGCCGGGCGGAATCCCCTGGAATGGATTGCGCGGGCAGGTACACGCCGCGTGCGGAACGGGAAAGACCATCATCGCGGCGGCCTCGGCAAAGCGGATTGTGCCCAAGGGCCGCATTCTCGTGGTGGTGCCGACCCTGGATCTCCTGGCGCAGACCGTGAAGGCGTGGAGCGGAGCCGGCCACAAGGGGCCGGCCGTCATGGTGTGCTCGCCGCTGGACGACCCGGAGCTGTGGCACCTGGGGGTCCGGTCCACCACCAATCCCGTGCAGCTGGCGCTGTGGCACAGGCAGGGGCCGGTGACCATCTACGCCACCTACGCCTCGTTGGGCGTGCTCACGGAGGCGTTCGAGGGGGTCTACGGGCAGAAGCTCGCGCCGGTGGACCTGGCGGTGGTCGATGAGGCGCACCGGACCAGTGGCTCGATGGGTAAGGCGTGGGCCGACATCCACGACCAGGAGAAGATCCCCGCACACCGGCGGCTGTACCTGACGGCGACGCCCCGGATCTGGCAGGAGCGGCCTGAGCACTGGGAGGTCGCCAAGGGGGTGCGGGACGCGCTGCCGGAGGAGATGGCGGCCTCGATGGACGATGAGGCCGTGTTCGGGCCGGTGCTCTACAAGCTGTCGCTGGCGTCGGCCGTCTCCCGCAAGTTGCTGGCGCGGTATCAGATCATCGTCCTGGAGCTCCAGGACCCGGTGGTCACCCCGGAGCGGCTGATGGGCGAGGAGCGGCACAGCGAGAAGGTCCGCGGGGAGCGCCTGGGCGCTCTCCAGGCCGCGTTGCTGCACACCATGGCGCAGCACCAGCTGCAGACGTGCATCACTTTCCACCACCGGACGATAGAGGCGCAGGCGTACGCGGAGGGTCTGGAGCGGGTGGCGAAGCGGCTGCACGCCGACCAGCCGGAGAAGTACCCGGCGACGGTGTGGGCGGACTGGCTGATGGGTGAGCACGTCCCGGAGCGCCGGCGGGACGTGCTGGGCGAGTTCGGGTCCACCGCCCGGCGGGCCGTGCTCTCCAACTGCCGCGTCCTCGGCGAGGGCGTCGACATCCGCGCCGTGGACTCCGTCGCCCTCCTCGACCCCAAGGGGGCGCCGCACGACATCGTGCAGGCGATCGGCCGGGCGCTGCGTCAGAAGCCCGGAGAGGGAAAGCTCGCGTCTTTGATCGTGCCGGTATTTTTGCAGCCCGACGAGACACCGGAGGATATGTTCACCTCGGGTTCGTACCGGCCTTTGGTCAAGGTATTGGAAGGTCTGCGGGCTCACGACGAGGAGGCCGTGGAATTGCTGGCGATCCCGCAGGAGCCTCAGAAAGACGTCGCGCAGCCCTCTGAATACATCGGTGCCGCGCCGGGTGATAACGAGGAAGAAACCCGGCTTCTGCTTCGTTTTGCGGCTCCGCGTGATCCGGTGATGGTCGCGAACTGGGTCAGCTTCAACGTGATCGACACGGAGCGGCAGGACTGGGCGCGCGGCTGGGCGAAGCTCAAGGAGTTCACCGAGCGTGAGGGCCACGCCCAGGTGCCGCGCGAGCACCGGGAGGGCGCGTTCCCGCTCGGGGACTGGATCGCGGAGCAGCGGCGGGCTTACGGGGCCGGGCAGATGACGGGGCGTCGGGCGCAGCGGCTGGAGAAGCTGGGCATGGTCTGGACGGCCGCTGACGGTCGGTTCCAGGAGAACCTGGCGGCGGCCCGGGTGTACTTCGCGGAGCACTGGACGCTGTGCGCGCCGCGGCTGGCGTCGGCGTTGGACAAGCCGTTGGGGCAGTGGCTGTCCAACCTGCGGCGGCCGGGTGCGCTGGAGGGGCGCCCGGAGTGGGACGCGGCGCTGCGGGCGGTCGACGAGGACTGGAATCCGTCGTGGCCGGTGGAGTGGCAGCGGCACTTCGCCACGCTGCGGGAGCTGGTACGCGACGAGGACGGTCCGGCGGAGGTCATGCCCGGGTTCACCGTGCACGGGATGGACGTGGGGAAGTGGCTGGCCCGCCAGCGCACGCCGAAGGTCTGGGCGGCTCTCTCGGAGGGGCAGCGCGAGCGCTTGGAGGCCCTCGGTGTCGCCCCGCTCGCCCCGGCCCCGGCCCCGGTGGAGCTGGACGTGCCCGTGCAGGTCTCCACGGTGCCCGTGAGCGCCTTCGACAGGGGCGTTGCGGCCCTGGTGCAGTACAAGGCCCGCACGGGCTCTGTGACGGTCCCCAGGGCCCATGTGGAGGTGTTGCCGGACGGGACGGAGATCAAGCTCGGAGTCTTCCTGAGTAACAGCAAGAGCCGCCGGGGCAAGCTGACCGTCGACAGGCTCGCCGCGCTGGCCGGCCTCGGGCTGGAGTGGGCGGCCGTGGAAGGAGCGGCGTGATGAGCGCGGGCGACCAGGGGGCCGCTGGGCAGCGGGTGCCGGACTCCGTGCGGCGGCACGCCCGCACCAGGGCCTTCGCCGAGGCGGAGGACGTCGTCTCGGCTTTGCTGTCCGACCCGGGGGTGCGGGAGGCGCGGGCCCGGGTGGAAGCGGCGGAGACGGAGCTCGGCATGGAGTTGCGCGCCCGTCTCCAGCCGTTCCAGGACCGCCGCGACCAGGCCGTGGCGGGCGGCGACGCGGCCCGGCTCGCCGGGCTCTGTGCGGGCAAGCACGGCCGCTGGGGGCGGATCTGCGTCCTGGACGACGGTCACGAGACCTTGATGGGGGAGCCGCACTGGGGCCTCACCAGCGAGGGCCGGCCGGTCGCGTGGGTGGGCAGCGCCCCCGACGACTGGTGAGAGAACCCGCTCACAACGCCGCTTCCGAAGTGGTGTGGGCGGCATCGTGAACACGCGGGAAACAGCCCCGGGCGCACTGTGCGCCCGGGGCTGTTTTGCTGTCCGAGGGTTGGGAGGATCCCGTCCCACGGCCTACACACAGGGTGATGCGATGCCGCTGCTCAGGGCCCGGCATCGAACTGGAGTTCGTGTAGGCCGTGGGGAGTTGGGCGACTCCCGGGGCTGTGTGGCAGGCGGGTCGGATCGGGTCGGGTTTCCGGCCCGCCCGGCCGGTGATCAGTCAAGGCCGGTGGTGTCGGTGGCGGAGCGGGGCCGGTTGCGGGCCCATTTCTTGAGGTCGCGGACGCGGTAGAGGAGTTCGGCGCCGCGTTTGTCGGCCGGGGCGGGGAAGTCGGGGTTGTTGGCGCGGGCCCATCGCAGGGCGGCGAGCGTGATCCCGGGTAGGTGGTCCTGCTGGGCTTTGCGCAGCCCGACCGCCGCGTCGTGCGGATCTGCCGCTGGGGCCGCCACCAGGGCGGGTTCGGTGAGACGGTCCGGCCGGGTGTACAGGCGCCGCACGGAGACACCTCTGGCAGCTGAAGGGAAGGAAAGTTCTTGGGCCGTACGCCGGGCGCTTGGCAGTATCGGGCGAGTGAAGGCAACTCAGATATCCCGGCAGCACCTCGTCTCTCAGGTCCTGCTCAAGCAATTCACCATGGGCGGGCCGGATGCACGAGGCCCTCAGGTGCTTCCCGTCGATGTGCGCTACCCAGAACGTCCGAACAAGCTGAAGAGCACTCGGGCGTGCGGTTGGGTCGACACCTTCGTCGCCTACGACTCCGCAACTGCCGAGGATCTGTGGAATTCCGTAGAAAGGCGGGCTCCTGCCGCCTTCGAGGCTGTGCACGGAGGCGCGCCGTTCGCTGACCCCTTGCATGTTGAGACTATGCGTGACCTGATCGTGCTGCACTATGTGCGGTCACACCGCTATCGCGATGTGTACGCCAACGCGTTCGAGACTGTGCGCGTGAAGGTCCGCAAGGATGTCGTCGAGCGGTTCCCAGAGCCGCTGCGCCGTGAGGCGTTGCGGCAGACCGGGCTGCACCTGGCCAGCGAGGGGGCCCTCCATGCCTTCGCTGAGCGTCTCGTCGAGCAGTCCGAGATCACCCAGGACTTCGGAACAGGTGCGCTGTTTCGCACCAGCCTCGAGAGCATGTTCAACAGAGTGCGTGCCATGGCATCGAACTGGCAGTTGGAGGTGTTGACACCAGAGAACGGACAGTTCTTGATCGGCGACAATCCGGCGGTGACCGTGCGTACGGATACCCGGCCCTGGTCGTACAACATGGCGATCGGTGACGCGCACTCCATCGTTCTGCCCATCACTCCCCGCCATCTGCTGGCCCTGGGAAGGAGGAACATCGTTGGCACCATCCCTCGGGCCCTCTTGGACCAAATCAACATCGTGCAGATTCGAGCTGCCGACCGCTACGTCTACATGCGTCCTCGGAGTACGAGGCTCGAGATGTTCGCGAGACAGACGGCGAGGCGGTGGCGAGCGGACCGCGTGAGCCCCTACCTCGCGTCGGCGTCGACACCAAGGAACAAGAGGTCGTAGACCGAGCCACCATGAAGTGCGACCGGCAGCAGGTAGACGAATCCGGCGCCGCCCAGGTTGCCGACGATGGTGTCGCGCCAGCCGGGCAACAGGATGCCGAAGGTGGTGGCCATCATCGCGTCCAGACTGTCCATCAGGGCGGTCAGCCGGTCGTCGCGGACAGCGGCGACCAGGTCGACGTCGGAGACCGGTCCGCGGTGCCAGCGGCGAGCAAGCCGCGCACCAGCAGGTGCGTCACGGCCGTGGTGGCCGACAGTGTCTGGGCCAGGTCGCCCAGGAGGCGAGCTGGGTAGGCCGGTGAGCGTGGGCCAGTTCCTCCAGCGGAGTCAGCTCGGTGGGCGAAGAACGGCGGTGGGCATGCGGAGTCCTCTCGGGTGAAGGGATCGGGGCCGGAGTCAGGGGCGGGCGAGCAGGTGCGCTTTCGCCGCCCGCCACCGGCTCATGTCGATATCCGCGCTGCGGGCGGCATACAGGTCGGCTCTCGACCACCTCGCTGAAACCCACCATCGCCCCCGCCGAGGCCGATAGGCCCACCCGCCGAACAGCAGAACACACCTGACCAGCACAAACACTAGCCGGGCCTATACACACTAGAACGACCTACAACAGACCCATCCCCACTCAACACAGAACACATAGCCCCAGCCCACACACCCCGGCCACCCCCGCCGAACCACCAACACCACTTCCCAACAAACCCACAACACCCCAGGCCACCAACAAACCCCCTCCGAGCGTTAGGTATCGAGTACGCCCAGCGGGTTTACGCTGATGCCAACGTTGTTTACCTGCTCAGCCTGCGGGTGGACGACAGTGCCTGAGACGCCTGCGAGCGTCCGACAACCTTGACGTCGGAGGAATCCATCTGGCGAAGCCGCCACAGCGGTTGCGAGTGCGCTCAGCCGACCACCGCGTAACGGCGGCTTGGGGTGGTCGTTGGGCAGCGGAACCTGCTCCGGGCCCGGAGGACGCCATGGCTGATCCCCCGGGGCCCGTTGTGTGTCTGTTCCCCGCCGGTCAGATCCCTCGTCCGCCGTAGCGGCGGCCTGGTCGACGGCCCGGCGTCGGCCATGAGCAGAACCCTCCGCCGGGCCGACTCCATGACTATCGCCGACAGCGCCTGTGGTAGTCGAGGGCCGCCGAGCAACGCCGTCCTGGGCCAGAGCACGTACGGAAACACAACAGGGCGTACACCCGCCTGGGTGCACGCCCTTGGAGACCGACTCGCCTACTCAGCAGAAGCCACGCCGAACCATTCGGCTGACGCTGCTACAACACACAGGGCGGATTCGCCCCACTTCCTCCAGTCACCCATCATGAGTGCCTCCCTTCCGAGTCTGACGACTCCCTTCGCTCCGATGCTCCTACGACCTCATGTCGCTTCAGCACACTTCGAACACATGCAACCGCCTCCCAAGTGGCCCAAAGAGCACCAAAGAGGGCGGCTCCTGCAAGCAGCCACGCCAACACGGGAGTCGAACCCGACAGCGCGGCAATTGCTCAACAGGCGAATGGTCAAGCCCTATTGAACATCCTTTACTGATATTTTGTCAAGTGCCATACTGTGAAGCCACTCTGCTGTCAGCATCGCAAGTTCGGGGCCAACTCTTCCTCTAGGCACTGATCAGGGTCGGGCGTCCGGGCCTTTACAAGCTAGAACGACCTTCAACAGACCCAGCCCCGCTCAGCACAGAACACATAACCCCAGCCCACACACCCCGGCCACCCGTCGAATCGCCGACTCCGCCTCTCAACGAACCCACAACGCCCCAGGCCACCAACGACCCGTCGGGCTGGAGTGGGCGGCCACGGAAGGGGCAACATGATGAGCGCGAGCGACCAGGAGGCCACCGGGCAGCGGATGCAGGACGCCGTGCAGCGGCACACCCGC
The DNA here is from genome assembly GCF_042724695.1 of Streptomyces sp. NPDC127068. NCBI lineage: Bacteria > Bacillati > Actinomycetota > Actinomycetes > Kitasatosporales > Streptomycetaceae > Streptomyces > Streptomyces sp. NPDC127068. Next base: position 6,868 of record NZ_JBHXEN010000056.1, read on the forward strand.
GCCAGGGCCTTCGCGGAGGCGGCGGACGTCATCTCGACTGTGTTGTCCGACCCGGGGGTGCGGGAGGCGCGGGAGCGGGTGGAGGCGGCGGAGACAGAGCTGGGCCTGGAGCTGGGCTGCGCCAATCTCCAGGCGTTGCAGGATCGCTATGACCAGGGGCCGTGGCGGAGGGCGACACTCGCCGGGCTCTGTGCGGGCAAGCGTGGCCGCTGGAGACAGATCTGCGTGTTGTCCGGCGGGCACGAGACCTCGATGGAGGAACCGCACTGGGGCCGCACCAGCGGGGGCCGGCCGATCGCGTGGGTGGGCAGCGCACCTGACGACTGGTGAGCGGCGGTGGGACCGGCAACAGGACCCGGAGGGCAGGGCGCCCGGGGTTCTTCGCTGTCCGGAGCCAGGGGCACCGGGCCCAGGCCCTACACGCACTGGGGTGCGATGCCCGGGGGCCTGAGCTGGGGCATCGCACTGGTGTGCGTGTAGGGCCTGGGATCTTCGGGCCGCTCCCCCGGCGAACTACGTGGCGGCCGGGGCGGGTTCGGTGAGGCGGTCCAGTCGGTTCGCCGCCGACCAGGAAATCGAGCCGCGCGCTGACAGTGTCTAGCGCTACGGTCCAGGAATGACGACATCACCCTGGCAGCCGCTCTCCGACCGCGAGGCCGGGCTGCCCGTCGACCAGACAGTTCATGAAGGAGTTCCCGAGCACCTGGAACCGGGACTGCGGTCGTGGATCCAGGATTCGGTAGTGACGGAATCGCTGGTCCACCGCGTTGTAGCCGCGCTGAGGCTGAACAGTGACGCCCATGCTTTCGGCAACGGCCGTCTCCCGTCGAGCGCACGTGATCTGTCCGGGGTGCCCGCCGACCTGCTCCTCAATGTCGTCGACTGTCTGCTCTACCTCGATATCGGCGAGGTCGCCCATCACGAGTACCTCGTCAAGCACCCGAACACAGCTTCTCCTTTGGCGGCGATCTTCGCCAAGCCCGCGAAGTTCGTGAATCCGGTCGACACACTGGACGCACTGCTCGCCGATTCCGCCTCCGCTTACCAGGTTCGCGATGCCGACGACGTCTCGCACGCCGGCCTGGCGCGGGTCGTCGACGCCACCGTCGCCGATTCCGCCGTCACGGCCATGCAGCAGGCCGAATCCTCCGGCCGCGACGACGCCAGCGTCTATCTACGTAGTTCCTGGACAAAGGCGTACGCCCTGCACCCAGACCCAAGTGGCGCTTACATCGATGCGGTGCGGGCGGTAGAGGCTGTCGCGATACCCCTGTACGCCAGCGCCGACCCCCGGGCGACCCTCGGGTCCGTCATCCGTGAACTGAACGACAACGGGACGGCCTACTCGATGGTGATCCTTGACAACAAGGCAGTGCCCGCCAAGGTCGAAACAGTGCTCTCCCTCATGAGACTCCTCTGGCACGGGCACCGCGACCGACACCCCGGAGGACAGACCAGCGCACCCATCACCCTGGAAGCCGCCCAAGCCGCCGTTCACATCGCGGTGCTCCTTGTTCAACTACTCAGCACTTCCGCGGTGACCAGCAGCCTCCAACCGCAACCATGACAGCCAGGCCGTCTGGAGGACGGCACGAAGGTCAAGATCGAGATGTTCCCGAGCAGCGCCAAGAGCTGGCACACGAAGCGGGCCGCCAACAAGCTCGCCGCGCTGGCCAGCCTCGGGCTGAGTGGGCGCCGCTCCGACCTGCTGGTCAGGCCGCCGCCCGCTCCTCGCCGGTCCGACATCCCGGTTCGCCCAGTGTGGCAGCGGGCTCCGACAGGCCGGTGTAGAGATCAGGCGTGCCCGGTCGCCTCGGCTGGTCCCTCCCACAAGCTCTTGACCGCCGTGACGATGTCGCGCACACACCGGTACGTGGCCTCGGCATCCTGGGATGTCCTGAGCACTCCCCGAACCGTCTTCGTCGCCTTGTCGCCGAACTGGGCAAGGCTCTCGAGAAGGCTACGAAGAACGGCCCACCGCGAGGTACGGGGCTTGCCGGCCCTCGAGGTGGTACGGCGGGCACGGTTCTGGGCCACGGTCGGCTCCTTACTTCGGGGTGAAGTGGTCAGCAGCCAGTCTTGTCTCCGGGCACTGGAGATCGGCCGGGAAATGACGGGAGGTCACCCCCACCAGTGATGGGGGCGTGCTTCGGGTTCCGGCAGACCGAACCGAACCCTGGTGGTGATCAGCGTTGGCTTAAGGAAACCGTGTGACCACCAACCGGGCCTGCTGACAGGATCGTGAGCATGCTCATCACTCCGAGGCCCGGCGCCCACCCTCAGAACATCCGCGACGCGCTCAGCAGCGCTCACCTCGCAGCCGACAACCTCCGCAGTGCGCACAACGCCAGTACCTACCACCGGCTCCTGCAGTACCTGGAGTGGGCCACGGACACCTCGGGCACCCTACGGCACCAGATAAGCGACGGGGACATCAACCGTTTGATCCTGACCCGGCGATACGAAGTGCTCCTCGGTAGCTGCGGCACCCTCGCTGGGAATGACCAAGAGCGCCTCGTGAACGGCTTGGTGAACCTCGAGCTCGCTGAGCGCGCCGCGGACCTCCGCGCCGCCGTAGAAGCCCTGGACGACCGGTTGCGTCGCTGGTCCGGCCAAGAGGTCTTCGTGGTCGCCGACTCCAGCTTCTACTGTCACAACCCAGAAAGACTCGAGGACATCGACCTCCATGCCATCCTCGATCTGCGTCCCGACATGAATGTTCGGCTGCTGTTGCCCATCACAGTCGTAGACGAACTCGATGGGCTCAAGGAGACGAGCAAGCAGCATGGCCGGTGGCGAGCCACTCACACGCTCGGTCTCCTGGACAGGCTGCTGAACGGTTCAACCTCTGGGCTCTGGCACAGAGCGACGACGTTTCAGGAGGAGAACGGGCTCTTGAACATCCGAGGTGACGTGCACGTCGAGATCGTCCTTGACCCACCCGGGCACGTGCGGCTCGCGATCGCGGATGACGAAATCATCGACCGGGCTGTGCACATTCAGGCGTTGGCGAACCGGGAGGTACACCTGCTGACCTGTGACACCGGCCAGCACACCCGCGGTCGGACCGCCGGCTTGAAGGTCACCAAAATCCCGACGAAGGACCCAGGCCCGGAGCCGGACAGGGAGACCGCGGGAAGGCAAGCGACCGGCACACGGGCGAAGCGCCGCGAACGCCAGGCCGCCGCAGGCACAGGCAACAACGAGAGCTGAGCGAGCCGGCCCTTCGGAATCAGTCTTCCCGGAGGTAGGTGGACATCATCGTGCTGGACGTCTGGAAGCGGCCGGGCACTGTGGCTGCGCGGTCAGGGGAAACGTACGGCTTTGACGACGGTGACGGTGACGACGGCTTCGCTGACGATGTAGGTGATGAACGCGATGTTCGCGATCGTCGCGTCTCTGCGGTCCCTTTCGCCCCGGATCGGGCTGGATCCGCAGCCGTACGGCGAGCGGGCCAGGGCGTGCATGCCCCGGTCGAAGTCCTTGCGCCGCTCCGGGGGAAGGCTGCGGAGTTCGGCGTCGGCGGCCGGTGTGTAGGCGACCCGCATGCTCATCCGGCACTCCGGTAGGCGTCAGCCTGGTCGGCGTGGATGAGGCCGGTCATGTCGCCGGCGCGGATCCGAGCGACTTGTTCCTCCTCGCCGGGGTCATGGGCCTGCGGGGTGCGCAGCGCCCACCGGGCCAGAACACCCGGCAGTTCGTCCACGCCCACATTTTCCACCTCGTGAGTGAACTCGTCCGCCAGTTCCGGGTCCAGGGCCTGGCGGATCGTGCGGATCGTTCCCGGCAACTCCACCCGGCGGCCGTCGCTCAACGTGGTGCTGAGTGTCTTCGCCAACTCCGTCATCTCTCCCTCACGTCTACTGGCAGGACGGCCAGTTTGACCGGTTGGTCTGCCCCCGCGGCCACAGGTTCCGAGGGTGGTTCACTCAGGAGAGTGACTGAGCCGCGTTGCGGGGCAGCAGGATGCGCAGCGCCTACGGGCCTGGCCGCTTCCGGGGCCGCTGGGGGCTTCTGTCGTTTGGCCGGTCGAGCGGTTCAGGGCGGGGTGAGGATGCCTTGGTATCCGGGCCCGAGCCCGCGCCGCCGCACCCGGGGCCGGGGCAGTCTCCCGGGTACGGCCTGTCCCCCGGCACCAGCCGCGGGCACAGGCGCAGCAGTGTCGGCGTCGGCGGGGAGGCCGAGTTGGCGGCGGACGTCCGCGGTGGCGGCGGCCACTGCGGCGAGCGCCCGGGCGGTATCCGGGCTGATCCCGGACAGCGCGGCGGCCAGGACGTCGATTGCGTCGAGCGCGTCCTCGGCCGCCGCAGCGCTCCAGGCCGTGGGCGCGACGACGTCGGCGAGATGACAGGCGCTCACCACCACCGACTCGGCCCGCTGCTCAACCCCGGGCGCGGCCTGCTCGTTCAGTCCCATACCCGGCTCAACGACGATCGCGGCGGAAATGATCGCCACCTTTCGCGCCGATACCCGCCCCGGTCTCCCACGTCACCTTCCGGGCCGGGCCACCGGCCGAGCTCGGTGGTCCGAGACGCTCCGTCGTCTATCTCCCCGGCCGGCGGAACCGGCGGCGGTTCTTCCTCGCCTCCGCTTCGGCCGCCTCCCGCGCCGCGGCTTCCTCCGCCTCGCGCCGTGCGACGCGTTCGGCTTCGAGCCGGGCGAAGTGCTCGGTCTCGCACGGTCCGCACAGCCCGTCCGTCTCGCTCTGCCAGGAGGACCGGACCGACTGCCAGCGGTCGTCGGTGAACTTCGTACCGCAGGTGGTGCATACCGGTCGCCGCGCCTCCCGCTCCGCCGCCTCGCGCTCGGCACGGCGCTCCCCCTCCTCGCGGGCGGCCTGGCGGCGGCGGGCGAGGGCGGCGTCCCGGCGCGGGTTGCCGATCGCGTCCAGCAGCGGCTCCAGGCGGTCGCGGCCGAATCGCCAGAAGACGGGGCCGGCCGGGCCGTGCTCGCGCAGCCGCTCCAGGGTGGTCGCCACGATCGGGATGCACCCGTCGTAGGAGTGGTAGCCGTCTTCACGGTCCCAGCGGCCCTTCCAGTGGTGGCGGGTGAGGTCGGCGACCGCCTCCATCTGCTTCTTCGCGGAGCGCCTTCCGACCTGGTGGAAGACGAGCAGGACCGGCGGGTGCACCCACTCGTAGCCCTCCCAGGCGGTTCCGGGCCAGCGGGTGCGCCACATCTGCTTCTCGACACCGTCGGTGTCCTTCTCTTTGCGCTGGAAGAACCGGGCGTACTTGTCGAACTTCGCCGCGATGAGGCCGGCCGCCTCGTTGCAGTTGTCGGCCTCGATGAACAGCAGCGGCACCCCGTCGCCCGGCGTGGTGACGACGATGTCGGCACGGGCGCTGCCGATGGCGGGGTTCTTCCAGGTGCCCTTCACCGGGAGGGCGACCTCGGTGGCGTAGGAGGTGAGGGTGCCGATCCCGTCGGGTGCGTCGACGGCGGCCCGCGCGGCGGCGACCGCTTCGGCCGGTTCCCCGGTGACCAGGTCGAGGTCGGGCTTCGGGCGGATCAGGGCGATGACCGTCTCGTTCACCGTCATCGGGTGCGAGGCTCCGGAGCGGCCCGCGCCCTTGGGTATGCCGCCCATCTCCTCCGGCTCACGGTCAAGGTCGGTCGCGGCGGCGGCCAGGCCGGCCGCGGTGAGGATGCGGACCTCCTCGTTGCCGCGGGTGCGGCCGCCGTCGACGGCCAGGCCGTGACGCCGGAGGTCGTTCGCCGCGCCCCGATGGGAGGCGGTCCGGGCTTCCTTCCGCTTCGCCGGGGTCGGCTTGTCCGTGTGGCGGTAGGTCAGGTGCGGCGCGGCGAGGCGCTGTATCTGGTCGGCGGTGGCGACCTTGAGGACTCCGAGCACGGACAGCACGTCGCCGCGCAGGCCGTTCGACGACCCGGCCGCGTTCGTCTTGCGCCGGCCCGCCATCAGACCCGCCCTCCCCGTACGCGCGCCCCACGGGGCGCACCACCCGGTCGGCTACCGGCCGGGCGCCGGGCCCCGGCCGCGGACGAGGCCGGGCCCCCGCACCCGATGATCTCCCTCCCCACCGACAACCAACTCAGGTCAGAGGGGAGAGAAGAGGGTTGTGACAAACCGGGGGCGGCTCGGAAACCGGCGCTGACAAGGGGAGATACCGGACGGGTGGGCGCCGGGCACGGAAGTGGCTTCGGCAGTGAGAACGCAAGCGGCAGCGCCAGGAGCCCACCAGGACGTGCCGCCGCCCGCCGCAGGCCGGGCACGGACACCCCGGACCGGACACCGGGCGCACGGTCGGCGGGTTCGCGATCGGCGGGGCTCCATCGTGCCCGGCGGCCACAGCGGCAGGAAGGAGCGGCCGGGCCCGGACCGGACACGGCGGGGGCGGGGGCAGGTGTGGGCACGGGGTCCTCGTTCCTCCCGGCCGGGCCGGGACAGAGCAGCAGTGTTCATCCGCACCGCGCACGTCCGTCCCGCGCGGTGCCGACGGCCACCCTGCTCGATCGCCCCTTGTCCGCGCTCCCCTCACCCCGGCCCGCAGTGTCCGTTTCACCCCTTGACCACCCCTTGACCGCAGGGTTCGTCCGTGGCCGACACCACACCGCCCCTGCCCGGTTCAGCGGGCGGGCCGGGTGCTGGACGGCGAGGAACCGAGCCGCCAGTCCGACGGCTTCTGGCCCCGGAACGTCTCGCCAGCCTCAATCCGGGCCTTGTTCCGGGCGAACTCCCGCTCGGCCGCCGACAACTTCCTGGGCGCGCAGCGGGGGTGTCCCCAGCCGTCGGCCACCTTCGTGATGACCTCGCCCTTGGCGTAGTCCTTGAAGCAGGCCGGGCAGGTGCCGCCGTACGCGGCCCGCAGCGACCCGCGCGGCAACGGCACCGCCTTCTTCGCGGCCGTCTTCTTCGCGGTCGGCTTCCTCCCGCCCGCCTTCTTCGCCGCCTGCGCCCGTTTGATCGCCTCGCGCTGCGCCTTGCCGGGCCGCTTCTTCGGCTGCTTGGCCCGGGCCGCCTTGGCGGCCTTCTGTGCCGGGGTCTGTCCCACGCCCGGGATCGTAGAAGCCGACGTCGGCAGACGGCCCGCGCCACGCGCACCGGCCGTCCCGGGGGCGGTGGCGCGCGGGTGCGGACCGGGGCGCGCACGGTGCGCCGAGGTGCGGACGATGGAACGCACTCCCCCACCCGTGGAGCGCATCGAGTGGACTCCACCCGGACCTGGTGCGCTTCGCGGTGGCCTCCACTCTCCACTCAGTGCGGACGTCGTCGCACGGTTCCACCCGGTGGAACGCACCGCGGTGCGGCAACCCACGGCACCGTCCGCACCGCGCACCACTCCTACGGACCGTGACGGTGCGGGGTGTGCCGGGAAGGAGAAATCTCCCCTCCGCCACCGCGCATCGCAAGCCCGGCGCGGGCGTCTCCGTGGCGGTAGCGGAGTGTGTCAAGGAAGAACGTCGAAGATCCCGCCGAAACCCTTGGGTGGCCAAGGGTTGCTTTCCACCCGATGGGCTGGGTGGAATCCGACCGCACACCTGGACAAGGGGGTGCACCGAGTCCACCGCACCCGATCCACCGTCACCCTCCGTAGACACATCGGCTGGAGCGGGCGGGAGTGGTCGCCACTCCGCCGCGCGTCAGTGGAACGTGTGGTGCGGCACGCCGGTGCGCTCGGTGCGGTGCGGTGGTGCGGTGGTGCGGTGAGTGGGAGTGCACGGCATCGCCATCAGGCGCACCGGTGCGCCTGATGCACCGCACCGAGCGCACGGATGCCGGGATGTTCCGCGCTCCCCCACCGGGTGGAGTCCACCGGGTGGACCGCCACGGTGGTCTCCACTCCGTACGGGCGGGCGGTGGAGTCCATCGTGTCCACTCACCCCCGGCGGCGGCCCCGCCCGGCACGCCACGGGTTCGGCCGGCCACCGGGGTACTGCCGTGCGCCGCGGGAGCGGCGCCGGGCGGGCTTCGGCGCCTGGTACAGCGCTGCGCGCAGCCGGATGGCGTCGGCGAGCTGCTCCAGGCGCTCGCGCTGTTCCGGCGAAAGACGCGACGGGGGTGGGGTCGGGGTATCCATCAGGGTCTCCGTGTATTTGAGGGGGGCGGTTCCCGGCACTCTCCCCTGCTCCCTGGTGACGTCGGGGTGGGCGGGCGGTCGCGTCCCAGCGCCTGGCACGGTGACTTCACCGTCCGTCCCGCCGTGCGGGCCGCACGGCGCGTCACGGCCGGAGGCCCTGGCCCTGGCCGGGGTCGGGCTGCTGGCGCTGCTGCTCGTGCTCCTGGCGGCGCGGGCCCATCTCCGGGTCGGCGGCCGGGCCCGGGAGTCTCCCGTCGGCCCGTGCACGACGGTCGGCGTCCGCTTCGGCGAGGCTGCGTTTGCGGGCCTCGGTGGCGGCGGTCAGTTTGGCGAGGGCAGCCAGACGTTCCGGGGCGGTCGTCCACGTCTCGGGGTCGGTCGTCCGGCCCTCCGCGTATTCCTGGGGCATCGCGGCCTGCAGATGGGTGTGGACGGCGGCGGCCCGCTGGGCGGGGGTGAGCCGGGTGTCCCGGCCGGGGTGGTCGACGGCGTGCGGCCGATCGGCCGCCGGCCGGTCGTCGTCGTGGCGGTGACGGTCGCCCGTGTGCGGGGGTGGTGTGGTCGCGGCCGGGGCGCCGTCCCGCGCAGGGGGTGTGGTGCGGGCCGTGCGGATCGCGTTCTGCAGGGCCAGGCCGGCGACCTGGGCCCGCTCGTACCGGGTCGCCGAACGGGGCGGCCCGCCGTCGGTGCCGGCGATGAACCAGCGGGCGGGCCAGGGGAAGTCGGCGGTGTAGGTGATCTGGTCCGGCGCCGGGGTGCGGCGCCCTTCCTGGGGCACGGTCAACTGGCGGCTGTGGCGGGCAAGGGCCTGGTCGGCGATGTAGCCGTCCACGCCGGGCGGGAACGCGCGGCCGCGCAGCGTCTCCAGCAGATGCCGTCGTGCTTCGGCCAGGACGTGGCGGCGGGCGAAGGTGTTGCGGACGGTGTAGACGACCGCGGCGACATCGACCGCCGCGAGCGCGGTGTCCACCAGCGGGCGCACCCCGGCCCGGATCACCGCCCCTGCGGCGCGGCAGCGTTCCAGCAGCCCGGCGATCATGGCCTTGCCGAAGTTCAGGATCGCGGACGCGCGCCACCACGCCAGCAGCTGTTCCAGCGGGCGCGGGGTCTTCTTGTCCGGGCGGGTGTCCTGCGCCGCCCGCCACCCCAGCCCGTGCCGGGCGCGCTCGTCCGGCAGCCGGCCGTGCTCCTTGACGTACTCGTCGGTGATCGTCTCCAGGACGTCCTCGATGCGCTCGCGGCGGGTCGACTTCCACTCGAGCAGCTCGGCGGGAACCCCGGCTATCTCCATCACCGGCCGCAGCCCGGGAGTCACCTCACGAGGAGCGGTGGCCAGACCGAGTTCCTCGCACACCTCCGTGGTCATGGCGAGGGTGTAGAGCGTCCCCGCCGCGACCGCGTGCTGGTAGAGCCGGACGGTGTCGACCGCGTACCAAGTGCCGTCCGCGCGCAGGGCCCGGTTCAGAAGCAAAAGGTGGTGGTGAAGCAGCGGGAAGCCGTCGCGGTTGTCGAAGTGCCTGAACGCCGCCACCACCAGACCCGGCGGCTTGGCCCGCTTCCTGCCCGAGGACCAGCGGATCTCCGCGACCTCGTCCTCCAGCCACTCCAGCACCTTCTCGATCGCGCGTTGATGCGCCCGCTCGATCACCTCCCGGGTCCGCTCGTCACCCAGCGCCCACAGCACCAGCAGGGATGCCTGCGGCCGGAACACGAACTCCAACCCGAGCAGCGGCACCAGGTCCCGCTGCTCGATCTCCTCGACCGGCTGCCCCAACACCGTCGCCAACCGCGCCAGCACAGGGTCGGCCCCGTCGGCCAGGAGCTCCCGCTCGATCCGGTCCGCATCCGGATGCCGCAGCTCCCCGAACAGCAACTCCAGCTCCCGCTCCCCCACCACCGACCCCGCGGCCAGCCCGAGCCCGGCAAGACCGCGGCCCATCCACACCCCGGGCGGGAGCCCCGCCTCCTCCTGGGCGTCCTTCAGCGACTGACCAGCCGGACGACGGCCGTCCCCGAACGCGACCCCGCGCACGAAGTACCGCCAGGCGTTACGCCTCTGAATCTTCGCGACACTCAGCATCACCCCAGAGGACACCTGCCCTGAGCTGGGGAAAAGCCTGATCCCGTGAGGCGGGAGGGTTCACCGAACGTTCACCGCCGATCCCGCACCGCGGGAGCCGGCGGCGGCATCGCACCCCGCCGGGCGGGCACCGGCCGGGCCATGCAAATGCTGCGCGGCAACCACCACACCAACCCCACCGACCTCAAAAACGCCGAGTAAGGCCACGTAGCGCCTCCACCGGTATCCAGCACACCTTCACTCACCGCTCCCCCACGCAAGAGCGACCAGCCACACCATCCCGCGCCACGTCACCCGCTCTCCGCCCCCGGCAACGCCGGGGGCTTCTTACTGTCTGGAGGACCGACGTGCCCACCTACGAGACCATGACCCGCTTCAACAACGACCTCCACCGCCTCACCCCCGCCCAACGCCAACGCTTCCGGCGGACCGTGAACACCTTCGTCCACGACCTCCGCACCGGCGGTGGGTTCCGTCCCGGGCTCCGTGTGAAGCAGGTCAGCGGGTTCCCCGGGATCTACGAACTCACCTGGTCCGCAGGCACCGGCCCGGCGGGGCGCGCCACTTGGCAGTACGGGACCTCATGCCGTACGGGCCATCCGCACGTCATCTGGCGCCGCATCGGCGGCCACGACATCCTCACTGGCCCCTGACCAGACGGCTCTGTTACTCGGCTGGAATGCGGGAACTCAGGCCGCTCCTTCAGCTGCTGCCCGCGGGCCCCTTAGCAGTCCTCCGTGCCGCGGTCTTTCCCACGGGCGGATCGTAGAACCGGCTCCTGGCGCCCTCACGCGGCACGCGCACCGACCACCAGAAGTATCGGCGTGGGTGTTGTTGCGGGTGCGGCTGGGCCTGCTGCGAGGACCGAGCTCAACGTAGTTTCCTACCAGCCCATCTCCTTGGCGACCGCCGCTTGTGCCACGGCGATCTCCTCGTTGGTGCACCCTGTGACATCTACATCAGCCGCCCACTCGAATCGGGAGAGCAGGTCGGCAAGCGCCTGCTTCTGAGCTGGGTGCGTGACCGGTACCGAGTTCAGATCGGTACTCATCAGCCAGTCAAACAGCACAACGGCATCAGCGTGCCACAGGCGCACGGTGACGGTTGGCAGGGATTCCCGTGTCCCGTTGGTCTTCATGGAGAAATCGTGCCAGGTGAGCAGCCTTAAGCGGTGGGCAGCCGACGCTGGCACGAAGCTCGTGGCCCGCGTCTCGCGCCTCAGCGCGGCGCGGACGCGTGGCCGCCGGACCCCATGGCCACGCGGGCGGTGCCGCGTGACGTCATACGGGTCGGGCACTGTGATGGCCTGCGGCAGGTACCCCTCGGGGCTGTTCCCGCCGAGCTCACGGAATGGGTTCGGTCAGTCGAACGCGCGCCGCACCACGCCCATGACCACTCGCCCGAGCCAGCCGAGCAGCCCCCCGGTCTCCACGGCCAGCTCGGCCGCGTCCGCTGCCGCACCTCCCAGGTCCGACCGGGACCGGCATCGGGAGCAGTCACGGGGCCAACGGCGCTTGTCCGCACCGCACTTCTTGCACATTGCCATGCTCTCATTCTCTCCCTGCGGGCCGGAACCACCTCGCGCGCCTCCGCAGCCCTCGCCTGGAAGAATTGATGCCACCGCGCCGGTGGCGACGACGTGGGCGCGGCCGGGGTGCGCAGTCGGGCTCGGAGCGAGAACGACGACGCGGCGAGGCATCGTTCGTCTTCGTGTCTAGCACTCAGTGCAGGGCGACTTTGAGGAGCACGATCAGCAGGCCGAGCAGCAGATTCGCGGCCCCGGCGACCAGCATCAGCCGCCCTGTGGCATTCGCCCGCAACGCGGCAAGGGTCGCCCAGCCGACTTGACCAGCGATCGCGACGCAGAGGGCCAGCCACAGGGCCCCTTCCGTGCCGAGCCCGAGCAGCGGACTGACAGCCACGGCGAGAGCCGGCGGAACCGCCGCCTTCACGATCGGCCACTCCGCAACGAGATCCTGCCGAACCGCCCGGCCCCTCAGAGTCCCCTCCGCGACCCGCGCCCCGAACAGGCGGGCGAATACATGTGCGGCCCAGAACACCACTCCGGTGGCGAGCAGCAGCAGCACGAGACGCAACCGTGAGAACGACTCCAGCGGGTCCGTGCCGACGACCACCGACGCGGCGAGGAGCGACCCGTACACGGCCCCCGTGTAGTCGACCCGCGCTGCGGCCTCCGGCTGCGGACCTCTGGGCTCCTGTCCGCCAACACCGTGTGCCATGCCCTCAGTGTCACTGCGTATCCCCCGCTCCGCACGGCTGGAAACCGGGGGGTGCGTGGCGTCGTCGGTGTGTGCAGGGAAAGAGCCTCGATCTGCTGTGAAGGCTGATGTGGCTGTTCTGAGTCCGTTGGCAGACGGCCGCGGCGTCGGCGGGTTCAGTACTCTGGGCCGATGTCCCGGTACCCGGGCCCGCTCCGCCTTGGCCAAGGCCGCGACGGTGTCCCGGGGTGGGCTTCCGGCGCCAGTCGGCGGCTTGTCCGGCTCAGCGGCGCGCAGACGCGAGAACCAACCGGTGGCCTTCTGCTCGGGCATGCCCGGTCCTGGTCCCAGCGTTTCACGCCCGGCCGGGCGTGATCCCAGCAGGTCTCGTGCCGCTGGTCGCAGTCCCCCAACAGCGACGGTCGGGGCTCTTGGGCCGTGCCGATGCGCTCGGTCGTCCGTGAACTTCGCCCCGCAGCCGGTGGCATAGAGGACGGCGGGCCTCACGCTCGGCCGCCGCCTTCACCGCCTGTTCTTCCTGCGCTGCCCGCCGCACCTGTGCCTGGTGTTCAGCCTGACGGGCCAGGGCGCGGCGGCGAGCCGGGCTTCCGCTCGATCTGGGCGTCGGCCCCGGCTCTGGATCGGGCAGGCCCTGGGTGCCGCGGTACCAGGTCCCGGACCCGTCTCCGTGTTCACCCTCCAGTCGCCCGTCGGAGGCGCTACACGTAGGGGGCACCGTTCCGTTGTGAAAGGGAAGTCATGGACGTCGTCCGCTACTTGGTTGGGGGGATCCTCCTGGCCGGAGGGTTGCTGGTGTGGAGGCTGTGCCGGTACCCCGGCGGGTGGAAGTACGCCTTCGGGGCCGAGTACGCAGGGGAACGTGCGGCACTCGACCGGGCCCGCGGCAAGGTGTCCCGTCTGCGGAGCGAAGCGGCGGAGCGTAGAGCTGCCGCTGAGGCGCGTCTCAGGGAGGCGGAGAGCGTCTACCGGCGGCGTGTCAGAGCGGCGGAGCTGCGAGTGGAGGGCATCAGGCATCCGGGACCGGGGCAGCTCCTTGGCCAGCTGGGTGTGAAGGCCGCCTTGTACGAACACGCGTTGGTCGTCGGCCAGGAGGAACTACCGCTCGCGGGGCTGACGGTTCGGATAGAGCTTGGCAGGGTCAGTCAGTTCCTCTACGCCACGCTGCCGGATGGTAGTGAGCGGCATGTGGCGCTGCCGTTCGAGGAGCACACGGAAGACGAGGTGCGCGGGTTCGCGGGCAAGGTCACGAACACGGTGGCAGCGGAGAAGACGACGCTGGCGGATCGTGAGGCGCAGCTGGATACGGCAGTGGAGGCCCTTGTCCGGGTCAAGGCCGGGACCGATGCGGTGGACACGGCCCGTGCGGACCTCGACCGGCTGGCCGAAGCGGAGCGCTCGGATTTCCGGCCGGCATCCGCGCGCCGGGAGCTGGACCGGGCGTGGGAACGGTGGAACTCCGTGACTGGGCGGTCATCCCGCAGCTGACGAGGGCGGGCTCGCAATGGGCCCCGTCCCATCCATCGAAGGCAGCACGGACACCCGCGTACCTGCGGCAGCAGTGTGCACGTCCTGGGGCACGAACTCGATCAGGTAGTCCTCAAGGCCCGTCTTCGGTGTGACGCCCCGCAACTCGCCGTAGAACCGCTCCTCAGCAGACTCCCCACCCCTGCGCCACACGTACATCGTGTACAACTGGCCGGGCTCCAGACGGAAGTCCACCCACCCACCCCCACTGATGGTGTCCAGGACCAACTGCCCCAGATGGCTCTGGAACGCCCAGCTCCCGACCAGGACACACCCGTCGCCGAGGCTCTCCGTCTTCATACGACTGACCTGCAGCGTCAACGTGGCAACATGCTCCTGAGCACAGCTAATGAACAACGCCGTGCCATCCACCACGTGCACGGCCCCCGTGGGCCCCATCGGCAGGTCCGTCCACAGGACTGGGCTTCCCTCCACACTCAGCCCGAACAGTGAACGTTCGATGTGGACTTGCATGGCTATCCGTAACTCACCCATGCCATCACCCTAACCACCGTCCCACTCCCCCGACGGTCAGACGGAAGCCCTCAGGCCCCCGCGGACACGGAGAGCACTCCGTCCGACACCGCGTGGAGTACTCGCGTTGTCCCCCAGTCCCTGCCCGCTCACGTCAGGTACTAGCCGCGAGCCGGTGACTTTGCGTCATCGACGACGGAGGCAGTGGGTTCTGCGGGACAAACGACGCCAATGTCGATAGGAGTGGAAGCCACCGGCCAGTGGTGCACTGGCCGGTTGCGAGGACTGGGGGGTCCATGGTCATGAGCAAGAGGCCACGTTCGCGTACACACCTGGTGGGTGCGGCAGTCGCCGCGATGGTGGTGCCGCTTGCCATTCCGGCAGCGGCGGGGGAACGGTCGGAAAGCCGTCTCGACACCTACGTGGTACCCGTTGGCCGCGGGCTCGACGCGATGAAGCAGCTCAGGCTGGGCGGCGATGCTGCGGAGGTGAACCGCGTTGCCCTGGCCGCAGAGCCCCGCGCGCGGCTGGCGGCGGAGACGGTGGGGCCGGCTGCCCGCTCGTCGGTGTTGGCGAAGCGTGCCTCGGGCAACGCGCTGCCGGGGCTCGCTCGGAGGGCAGCGGCTGCTCCTGCGGCGGTGTCGTATCCGGAGCCGTCGCGGACGATGTCCGCTGCCGAGTGCAAGCGGGGTTTGGGCACCGACAAGAGCTTCTTCATCAAGAGCCGGTTCGCGGTGTGCTCAGGTGCCTCGTTCGTGCAGAGGTGGTTGCGTAACAACCGGCCTGTGGGCGAGAGCATGTTCAACGTGTTCGTGGTCGGCACCATCGCGTCCAACAGCCGCACGATCAAGTTCACGCACCACATCACGGACATGGAGACCACGGGCAGCACCGGTGCGTCGTTGATGAGGGTGAAGTTGTCCGCCTCCTTGCCGCAGCACTGGCCGGCGCGTGCGACGTTCACACAGGCGGGCGGTCTGCCGGTGACGAAGTCGTGGCCGGAGATGGGACGGCTCGGTAGTTTCCAGCACACGGTGCACAACCGGCCGGGGCAAGGGATGAGCGGTCGGGTCGACACGGTCTTCGCGATCTACCAGCCGTCGGTCAAGCTCACGCCGCCACCGGCGTGGCAGATGGGCGGGGCCACAGGTGGTGATCTGTTCATGCTCGCCCCGCGGTGGGACGCTGCCAGCTACCTCGGGAACCCAACCGGCGGCGGGGTCCCCGCGCGTAAGGGCGGCGCTGTCTTCAGCTATCTGGCCACCCTCCGCTACAGCTCGAAGGACGGTGCGCCGGAGCAGGCCGTGGCTCTGCACATCAAGAAGGCGTTCACCAGGCCCAACGCGACGAAGCCACCGAACGCGTTGAAGGACGTTCACGGCCAGAAGGCCAGCGAACCGCTCCACCGCCTTTATCACGACGCTGAACGGCGCAAGACGAACCGGGCCCGCGCGGTGTCCACCTGCCGCCGGTACTACGGCGCCGACTACGCCACGGGCGGCAAGGAGTGCGACGAGTACCCCTTCGCGACCACCTACCAGGGGTGCGCCGAGGCCGAGTACAACGTGTACGCGGAGAAGAAGAACTTCTCCGCGATGCCTGTGCCCCGCGACGACAATGGCTCTGCTGGGACGCTGTTGGGGCAGTTCTACAAGAAGAACCGGGTGATCGACGGACCGGACGACGGATTCCTCGTCAAGATCACTTCCTGACCCTGTAGCCGGTCAGGGGCCGCCACGCCTGGCGCGGCCCCTGACCGGTTACGCCTCGGTCGGCCAGACCTGGACGAGATACCGCTCGACGCCTACCGGGACACCCTCCTGCGCCAAGCGGGCGACTTCGGCGCGGCCCCGGACGTACAGGCGTACCGCCCACCGTCCCGGCCCATCCGACAGCCGCAGCGTCTCCTCCAGCGGGCCGGCCGTCACACCCCACACAGCAAGCTCCCCCGACGCCAAGACGATCTCCGCGTCGCCGCGGTCATCCCAGTCGGCAACAGGCTGGGCAACGGGCTCCGCGTCCCAGACTTCCACCAGCATCGCCGCAACGTGCGTGTGGCCCGCGCTCTCCACGTCCAGCCGACCCGGGAACTCGGTCAGCAGAGCACCACTCCCCCGCCCTTCCGGGTACTCGACCGGCACAACCGTGTCGTCTACGTCCTGAAACGCGAACCCATAGTGATCAACCTCCACTTCCAGTTCCTGACACCGCACCATCACGCCCACACCCGTTCCTCCTCTATCGCGGCCCGATGCACGACCGTACCGACAGCACGAGATTGACGAACGACGAGATACCCACAACGGCGGCGAACAGAATGGTGGCGGCCTCCGCTCAGAACAGCGCGGAGGCGGTCGCTCCTGGGAGTGGCCGGTGGTCTAGGCGGGAAGGGTGACGACGCCGACCTCGTTCGCGGTGACGCTCGCAGGCCGACCGTCGTCGGCGCGGAGCGGTTCTCAGCGGACGTGGACGCCGATGGTCGGGGCGATTCCCTGGAGCTTCCGCCGCTCCTGGCGGATGAACCACTCCCGTACTCGCCGCACACCCTCCTGCCACTGCCGCTGCCAGTGCCTCGGCAATCGGTGCACGTCCCGACCTCGCCCACGAATGGAGGGTTCTGCTCTACCGGCTGGTAGAGCAGAACCCTCCATTCGCGCTGATCCGTCCGTCCTCGGTGCGACCGCAGCCAGCAAGGCGACTCAACCAGTTCTCCGCGAGAGCGACGGTCAGAGCTCAGCCGGCTCCGCACCAAATGTTGCGTGCGGAGCCGATACAAGCGCTGCGCCAATGACGGGGCTCAGGTGGATCTGTTCTGCTCCACCTCCGCGCCCTCGGCGTCGGTGCTTCGCTTGTCATTCTCCTTGACCAGGAGGTTCACCATCTTGGTGAACTCGGGCCCCTTCATCCTCATGATCAGGTGGAGTGCGATGTACTCGCCGTCGTCATACGGCAGCGGGCGGGGGGCGCCACCGGCCGATTGACCACTAGACGATGAGGCGTCATCTTTACGAGGCTCCGGCAGAGGGTTTGCCGTGACGTCGGACCGGCGGAGAGGTGGATTCTCGCCCTTGCCGGCTCCAGCAGCGAGCTGGTTTACCGCGGTAAACCGGCTGTCGGACTGCTGCTTCGGAGTGGGTTGAAGCTGTGGGGCCACCTGCTTCTGTGCGAGACGCCTTACTCTCGGAGCTGCCTTCGCCTCGGCGCGGCGATGCAGCTCCGCCTTCCAAGCTTCTCCTTGCTCGCCATCGGGGAGCCCAGCGATGTCCCGTGCGATGCGAACAGGCAGGTCACCTGAGCTGACGAGGTCTTGAAGTTCGGAAGTGAGCTTGAGCAGTTTGCGCTGCTGACTCACCCAGCCTTTGGTCTTGTCGTAGTAGGCGGCGACCGGGCCCGCTCCGCCGAGCTCCTTCACCATGGTGTCGATACCGAGCGCCCGCTCGATCGGGTCGAGGTTCTCCCGATCGTTGTTCTCCGCCTGTACTGCGTCGAGGAAGTCGGCCCGGGAGTTGGCGACCCCCTCGTTATGGACGACGTCGAGGGTCTTTCGCCCGACCAGTTCGGAGGCCCGGTATCGACGTTCGCCATTGACGATGACGTACGTTGCGTCGCCGATTGCGTCTGCTTCACTGGGCCACAGCTTCAGGTATGCGGAACGGGAGACCACGACCGCCGGCTGGAGTTGCTTCTTCACGAGCTTCTGACCGAACTCGCGGAGATCCTGCTCGCTTCCGAAGTTGCGACGCGGGTTGAAGCGTGTGGGGACCAGTTTCTCCAAGGGCAGGGAGAGCAGCAGCAGGTCGCTCTGTCCCGGCACGTCGTCGACCTTCGCCCCGGCCAGAGAGGCGAGGCTTGTGCGTCGTCCTGACATCACGCAGCACCTCCGTAGCCGAGTTCGAGGGCGAGGCGGAAGAAGTCTTCGCGGGCCTCCATGGCGACACGGTTTTTGGGGTACTGGGTGACGACTCGGCCTTCGACGGATGCTCTTGTGTGGACCTTGTATCGGCGGATGACGGTACGGGTCCGCGGCCACCCCTGTGCGTCGACGTACGCCTGCGTGTCTTCGAGGTCTGCTACGCCGTCCCTGGGGTCCCAGTTGTTGATGACCACTTGGAAGGGAAGCCCTGTGGGCTCGATGACCTTCTGGATGGTTCGCGCCGTGGGGTCGAAGGCGAGGCCCTCGGGGGGCATGGGGACGATGACATCGTGGGCGTACTTCAGGGCTTCGAGGAGGAGGTTCTCGTCCTGGAGGCTGCCTGGGGTGTCGATGAAGATGTGGTGCAGCCGCTTCTGGTTCTTGAGTACCTCGGCCACGACGGCGGCCAGGTTGAGCGTGGTCGTGGTCTTTCCAACCCCACCCTTCTGGTTCGCGATGACGTGGACCCTGGCGCCTGTGTCTTTCAGGACGGCAAGGTTCTGCGGTGTTTCGTGCTCCTGAGAAAAGTCGAAGGGTAGGTCCGTGATCCTGTTGGCCCACCACACGGTGGAGGCTTGCGGATCGATGGACACAACGTAGACAGCAGAGGGCATGTGATGCTCCGTGTGCTTCCCGTGGTTCCGGTACTTCGGGCAGGAGCATCCTTTCAGATGCGGTTCAGAGCCAGGTACGCAACACCGCCATTTCGTGCTGAGGTGCGTGAATCGGGCGGGCCTGGTTTACCGCGGTAAACCGAGGTCGGGCCTCGCATTCAAGGCTCAAGGCACACGAGGGGGCCTCCCTCAAGGGGGTACGGAGTTCCGCGGACTCCGAGCTCGCGCAGCAGGGCGTCGGCGACGGGGGTCTGGTGGTCGATGGTGGTGTGGTGGTGGTCGGCGAGCATCTGGGCAGCGGTGCAGCAGGCGAGGGTGGAGCGGTCGATCGCGATGGGGAACGTACTGGTCCACGGGTCGGCGGGGTTGGCGGGCGGTGCGTCGGTCGTCACGGTGAGCGGGATGCCCATGCTGGTGAGCTGGGTGGTGACGTTGGTGATGCGGCGGGTGAACTGGTCGAAGACGGTGGCGGGCATCGGCCCTCACATGAACGGGGCCGCCGGGACCGTGGTGGTCCCGGCGGCCGGGCGGGTGGGTGTCAGCGGGTCAGGTTGGCGAGGAAGGACTCGGCTGCCGACCACGGGGTCAGCTCGATGCCAAAGCCGCTGTGCTTATCGGGGCCTTGGATGTGGACCAGCCGGCCGGACAGGTAGACGACGTCGCCAGTGCGGAACGCCCCCGTGTACGCACCGAGGTAGCTGCGAAGGTGGGTGATCCGGCGGGCGAACACGGGCGGCTCGTCGACCGTGGACTCCGTGACCGTGTCCACCTCGATCCCGTAGAGCGCCGGCGTGACCAGGCCCTCGGAGTGATCCGTGATCCGGGCAAGGACGGAGATCGCCCCTACCTCTTTGGCGACCACCCCGGCGAACGTCTTGTCGCCGTCGGACCTCAGGGGCTCACAGTTGATGTGAGCCCCCGCACCGGCCGTCAGGCCCTGCAGTTTGCGGGCCTCTTGACGCATGAGCGCGTCGAAGTTTCCCCCCACCATGTACTTGGCGCGCCGCATGTACAGCCGGGTGAGAGTCTCGCCCTCGTACGGGCGGATGAGGGTGCGTTCAGCGAACAGGGCCTGTGCCGCTTCGTAGCCGCGGGGCCCGTAGCAGACCAGATCGATGTCGGAGCGGGCGTTGCAGGCGCCGACCAGGAAGGACCCGGTCACGCCGATGACGTCTGCTGCGCCGGCCGCGACGATCCAGTTGATGACGGCGAGCAGGTCCTCGCTGACCGCCGTTTGGTCCAGGAGGCCGGGGTCCTGGTTCAGTGCGGCGAGGGTCTGGCGGCAGGAGTAGTGGGCGACGACGTCCTCGCGGGGCACGCCGGTGATGACGCACCCCACGGCGGGGGAGTAGATGTAGCACTCGGGCCGGTCAGCCAGGAGCCCGAATGCCTTGGACACGACGCTGTTCTGGCGGTACGTCCGGCCGAACAGCACCCGGTCGCCGCGGGCGTCCGGGTAGTACTTCACGTACCCCAGGAAGTGCGTGCCGGGGTGGACATCGCCGATGACCTTGAAGATCACCCCGGCGCGGTCGAGGAGGTAGTCGCGGTCACGGATGGTCGCCAGCGCGGTGCCCAGCGGCGAACTCTTCGAGTCCGGGGAAGAGGGCGGTATCGATCGTCCCGGTGTGCTCATACTGCTCGAGTCCCTTCGTGAAGAGGTGCCGGCGGTACTGCCACTTCAGGTGTTTGTCCGTGCGGGAGGGGTCGATGGGCCGCATCAGGGCGAGGAAGAACAGGGCCTTGACGAGCAGGTACGCGCCCAGGTGCTGGCTGATGGGCTGTCCCGTTGCGTTCCTGGCCGCGTCGTCCAGCACTGTGAGGTAGCGGTGCCGCTGGTCGGGACTGGCCGTGTAGCCCTTGGTGCCGCCCTTGAAAGCGATGATCTCCAGGGCCGGGAGGACGTCGTACCCGAGGGGGACCAGGCCGTGGTGCTGCCAGTCGATGACCCCGGCCGGCATGACGTTGGGCAGGCCGTAGTCGAGGTGGCCGTGCACCAGCGGAACCGTGGCCAGGCGGTCCAGCGCGTCCTCGAGCGCGGCGCGGGTCCGGGTGTTGTCCAGGTCGGGGTTCTCCTGGAAGACGTTCTGGGTGAACCCGGCACGGTCCAGCCACTGACGCAACGCGCCGGGCGTGGGCTCAACACAGTGGACGGCCTGGGCACGCAGCAGGCGGGCGGCGACCTGCGCGGCGGTGTCGGCGACGTCGTCGGGCAGGTCCCGGCCGCCGTCCAGGGACGCCACCGCCCGGTCGTGCAGGGTCTGGTCGCCCAGCGACTCCTCCACGACGTAGAAGTGGCCGTCGTCGGTGACGCCCTCCTCCAGCACGCGCGGGACCGGGTAGTCCAGGTCCGCGACCCGGCGCTGGAAGGCGGCCTCTGCTTGGAGCTCGGCTCCGCCGGTGCGCCGGTAGCGCGTTCCGTCAGCAGACACGTACACCGCGCCGTCGGCGGCGGTCCGCTTCTTGACGAACCGCCAGGCGTTGCTGTCGCTCATCAGGTCGCTCCTTCCGGCTCCTCGGTGAAGCCGTGGGTGGGCGGGTTCTCGGGGATGGCCCGGGACAGGGTCGTCACGTCCATGACCCAGCGAATATCACCCGCCGCGACGCGGCGCCGCAGTTCGGCGAGGCCGTCACTCCCGGGTGTTTCCGGCCGGGCCAGGTGCGCCCGGCGCCAGAATTTCAGCAGGGCCGGAAGCTGGGCCGCGGTGATACCCGCCCGGATGTGCAGTGAGCACAAGGGCAGGAACCAGGCGAGGAACAGCTCCCGTTGCGCCGGGCTGACGCGGTGCACCTCACACAGCCGCTGCAACGACGCGGTGTCGTCGTACGGGATGCGCCCGTGCAGCGCGTACCGCAGCCGTGTACCGTCGCGCCGCCGAAACGGTGCCCCGTAGGCAGCGACGTTCGCCGCGGCGTTCTCGGTGACCGTCATCACCGGCTGCCCGACACCCAGCCGAGCGGCGGCGGCCAGGACTGCGATGTGCACGCCGACCCGCGGGTCCAGGACCAGGCCGTCGAGCCCGAGCGGCGCGAGGCTGATGCCGTGTTCGCGGGTGCGGGACAAGATCAGCCGCTCCGGGACGTTCTGCGCGATGGTCAGCAGATGCCCTGGTGGCTTGGCCTGGTGGGCGTGGAAGTCATCACGCGCAAGCACCGGCGTGCCAGGGGACCGGTCCCAGACCAGCAACCGCCGAGTGTGCGGCCGGGAGCCCTGGTGCCCGCACGCGCGGCAGGCGTGGGCGACCGTGCCGGTCATGTGGCCGCAGCGGGTGCAGAGATGGACCGCGACGGGCGTGAGGGTCAGGACGCCGTCCTGCAGGAGGCGTTCGGTCATCTTCAGAGCGAGGGCGGCCACGACGGGCGCGGTGTCGGTGAGAATGCCACCGGCCGGAGCTGCTCCCGCTCCGTACTTCGCGGCGATCGCGCGCTCCTCCCGCTCCTGTCGGCCGACGGTGTCCCGGTCCGGGGCGTCGCGGTGGCGCAGGTCTCCGGCCAGAGTGGCGGTGTTCCACAGATGCGGGGCTGGCGCGGCCTCAAGGAGAGTGTTGAGCGCGTCGGCCGCGCGGATGCCAGCTGCCTTGCCCGGCCGTTCGGCGATGGTGAAGGGGCCGTTCTGTACGGGCCCGTTGAGGTACAGGACGTTCATGGCTCGGGGCCTCCTCAGCAGTCCGGTTGGACGGTGTCGCGGGCGTGGAACAGGCCGTCGGCCTGCTCGTAGACCAGAACGGCGGCGTTGGACGTCTTGTGCTCCCGGGCCTCGTCGACCAGTTCGGTCACCGGCCGGCGCTCCAAGACCGCGCGCAGCGCGAGGATCGCGGTGTGGTGCGTGAACGCCACGACATCCGCCGCGGAGACGGTGTGCAGGCCATCGACGAACGCCGTGGCCCGCCGCAGGACGCCGCCCGCGAGGGACTCTCCGCCGGCGCCGGGGGGCGTCCACAGGTGCTTGCGGGTCTGCCGGTCCTCCGCCCCCTCGGGGTAGGTGGCGTACAGCTCTTGTTTGGTCATGTAGGTGGCCTCCCCGTAGTGCTGCTCGTTGAGGAGCGCCGTCACCTCGTAGGGCAGGCCGGGCAGAGCAAGCACGGCGGTGTCGAGGGTGCGGCGGTACTGCGAGGTGCGGATCACCGGGTTGGGTCCGGTCAGGTCCCGCAGCGTCTGCCGCAGCCACAGGCACTGAAAGAAGCCACGGGGCGTCAGCCCGACAACATCCCGGGACAGGGCATGCGCGGCCGGCCCGGTCCACGGACGGGGGTTCTCGTAGAAGCCGGTGTACTTGGTGGCGTTCTCAATCGATTCGGCGTGACGAACAAGGAAGAGCATCGTCATCCTCTTCAGGTTCAGGGAAAGGGAGTTGGTGAAGCGCGGTCGTGCGAGTGCGGTCCCGTACGGGCCGCGTGGTCGGTGGCCTCGGTGTACGCGGTCTCGGTCTGCTCGGTGAGCAGCTCGTCGACGGCGGTGGTGTCGCCGTAGGCGCGGCGCCAGCCGAAGCGGGCGGCGGCCTCCATGAGGGAGCGGCGGGCGAGGGACACGGTGACCTCCGGGGGAGGGCCGGTCGTCCGGTCTCGGCTGACCGGGCGGACACCGCGTCGCCCCCGGCCGCCGACGTGCGGCGGGCGGGGACGCGCGGAGAGCGCCGGTCAGTTCTCCGAGAGGCGGCGTGCGTAGTAGGAGACGTAGTCGCCGAACTGGCTGCGCTCGATGCGCGCGACGTCCGGCTGGTCGACGACCAGCTGCTGGAGCACGTCCACGATCCAGCCGTTGGTGCGCTGGAGCGTGAGGCGGATCAGGTCCAGGTCGGAGACCCACAGCTGGACGTCCCCCTCCTGGTGACGGGCGTCGCGCACCCAGGAGTGCAGCCGCTCGCGGACGGTGTCGTCGTCCGGGCGGGCGGGGATGTCGCGGGGCAGCGCCCGGCAGGTCGTGGCGTGCTCGTTGGCGACCTTCGCGGCGTCGGCGAGGCCGTAGCGCGTGCTGTAGGTGCGCTGGCCGTTCTCGCGGGTGGCGTAGTGGCAGCCGAGGCAGGCGACGGAGTAGTAGGTGCCGGACGGTCCCTCGTCAGCGGTGTAGACGAGGACGACCGCGTGCGCCTGGTTGTAGTAGCGCTGGGCGATGGTGACGCCCTCGGGGGTCCAGGTCTCGCCGGTCTCGGGCCACGGCTCGGGGGCGGGCGGTTCGGCGGGGGTGGGGCGGCGGGTGAAGAGGGTGAAGGCCATGCCTACTCCTTGTTGTCGGTGTGGTGGGTGTGCTGGGGAGGGCGTGCGGGGCGGTGGCCGGGGTTGGGCGTGGGTTCAGAGGGCGGTGCTGATCGCGGCCAGGGCGAGTAGGGCCATGGCGGTGAGGCTGAGGTCGACCGCGTACCGCAGGCGGGTGAACTTGGTGACGGCGAGGGTGGACAGCACCTGGATTCCTGCGGCGCGGGTGTCCTCGGTCATGCACGCGCGGATTGCGCTGGGGGTGAGCGTGGCCCAGTACGGGAACGATTTCCGGTCCGAGCGGCTGATCCGAGGCCGGGCCACCAGGAGCAGGAACACGGCGGCGACGCTCAGGGCGAGGATGGCGAGGGCGCCGAGCGTCTTGGTCGGGGGCGGCAGGTCCTTGTCGGCGAGGGTCGTGAGTCCGGCGAGGGCCGCGCCGTTGAAGGCGAGGAGTAAGGACGCCTTGACGTCGGTGCGGGCGATCTCGCTCGCGGTGGCCGCGCAGGCGGCGTCGAGGTTCTTGTCGGTGCGGCTGTCGACGTTGGAAGTGGTGGGGGTGGTGTTCTGCATGGGCAAGGTGGGTTTCTCCGTTCTCCACGGGGACGGGGTGGTTGTCACAGGCCGCGGGTGAGCGTGGTCCAGAGGCGGGTGGAGGGGCCCCAGGTGGTGTCAGTGACGGTGATGTGGACGGCGCTGCGAAGGGCGGTGAGGGCGCCGGGGTCGATGCCGGACCACACGGCCGCGAGGTCGTCGGGGTGGTAGGGGTCCCCGAACCAGGTGACGGGTTCACCGTTGCGGCAAGTGACCGGGATGCGTGTGTAGTCGGTTCGGGGCGTGAGCCCGTGGATCACGATGTGGAAGTCGTGCTCCAGCGCGGCCTTGATCAGTAGGCGGAAGAGGGCACGGTTCGTGGTCCACCCGTCGACCGCGGCGCGCTGGCTGTAGACGGCGCCGTCCCAGCCGACGGTGGGGGAGTGGCCCGGCTGCGAGTTCGCCGTGACCAGTCCGGCGCGGTTGAGGCGGGCGAGTGCGGGGACGAGGGGTGCGGTCTCCGGGTCGGGGCCGGCGCCCGGGCAGCCGGGGTGGTACCGGAGGGTGCCCTCCAACCAGTCGGCGGTGAGTCGGCCGAGGTCGGTGAGCGTGCGTGCTTCGGCCCAGCGGGCCCGGTGCGCGCGAGGAGTCCAAGGCAGTCGGATCTTCACAGGGCGTTCCCTTCGGTACGGGTGAGGGCAGACGGCCGGTCGGCCTGCCCGGTCCTCGCTCCCGGGAGTTGTGGGGGCGAGGGCCAGGCAGATCGGCGGGTCAGCGGGTGCGGTGTGTCTGAACGCCGGTGTCGTCCGCCGGGGCCGGCCGGTGCGCGGGGCGGGCGCGGCGGATAGCGGGGCGCAGGGTCAGGCCGCGCAGGGCGGCGGCGCTGGCGAGGATCCAGATGAGGGCGGCGATGCCGGTGGCGACGGTGCGGCCGGTGTCCGGTGTGGCCTGCCAGATCATGGCGATGCTGGCCGCGCCCCAGGTGATCCACAGGGTGCGGGCGGCGGTGATGCGGAGGAACCCGCCGACCAGGCCGACCAGGCCTGCGGTCTGCCAGAGGGCGTAGGTGGTGGAGGCGTCGACCGGGAGGTCCTGGGTGTGGGTGGTGAGGTAGGTGCGGGCGGGGGTGTCGATGGCCGCCCAGATGTCGTGGGTGGTGCGGTTGGCCTCCGGGGACGCGAGCGTAGTGAGGAGTTGGTCCGTCCCGGCGATCAGGACTGCGGCGGCGTCGGCGGCCAGCACGATGACGAACGCGATGCCGATGCCGGCGATCAGGGTTTTGATCCAGGTGGCCATGGGGTGCCAGCCGAGCTGCGGGGCCAGGCGCAGGTCCTCCCACCGGTCGTGGAGCACGCCGCCGGTGGTCCAGGCCGTGTTCCACCAGGCGCGGGCGTCGGCGAGCGGGGTGTCCTTCTTCATCGGGGTGGGGATTCCGGCGTCGGCGGTCACGTCGAGGTCGTTGTTGTTGGTTGCCAAGGCGGGGCTGCTCCTTCTGATCCGGGGGTGCGGGGCCGGGCGGCCTGTCCCGTCTCCCGGGCCGCCGTGGCGGTGCGGGAGACGGAGCGGGTGGTCCGGATCAGCCATGGAACTTGTTGCGGCGGAAGACGGCCTTGCGGATGTTCACCGTGGTGCCGGACGCGCCGCTGCCGCGGGTGGTGCTTCGGCCGGTGAGGGCCAGGCCGATGAGGAGGATGAGGGCGGCGAGACTCATCACGGCCTGTCCGGTGGCGGCGAGAACGCCTTCGAGGGCGACCAGTCCCGGGGCGGCGGCGCCGACACCGATCCCGGCGAGCGCGACGCCGCCGCCGGTGGACAGCGCCAGCGCGCTGTACTTCCACACGAAGGCCGGCACCCGCTGCTGCGCGACCGGCTCGGGGGCCGCGGCAGGGAGCAGCCGAACGGCCGCCGGCACCGGGGCGAGGGCTTCCTCGCGGCGGACCAGGTCGTGGACGCGGGCGAGGTAGGCGTCGTCCGCGAGCAGCAGGGCCGGGTCGTGGGCGGGCTGCTGCACCGCGGCGGCGTGGGGGTGGGAACCGGGGAACAGGGCCCAGATGCGGCGCAGGTCCTCTTCCGGGAGGCCCGCGAGCTGGGCGGTGGAGGCGGGCGGGCCGGGAGAGGGGAGCGGCGTGGTGAGGGCGGCGGGCTCCGGGACGGTGTGGATGGTGGTGTTCACAGGGGGCTCCTCGGCGGGGATGCAGAAGGGCCCGTCCGGCGGGTGCCGGACGGGCCCTGGGGGCAGTGGTGTGGTGGTGGGTCAGGCGAGGCTGTAGAGGGCGAGGGCGGCGGCGAGGACGCCGAGGGCGATCCGGGCCCACAGCCAGTCGATCTCCACGGCACCCCACACAGCCGCGAGCGCGAGGGCGCGCAGGCCCCAGCGGGCGAGGAACCCGAACGGCTCGTAATCCTGCAACTCGCGGATACGGGCGGTACGGACGTCCATCTCCTCCTGGAGGTGGGCCCGGGTGACCGTGTCGGCCTCGGCCGTGTTCCGGAAGGTCTCGCTGTAGGAGTGCCGCTCGGCCTCCAGTCGGGCGATCTCCTCGTCCGGTGTCTCCACGGGCGCTACTCCTTCGGGTCGGTGGCATGGGAGGTGAGTCCCGCCGCGGTCATGTCGGCGTTGCTGATGCCCAGTTCGTGTGCAAGGCGGGCGAGGGTGTCGGCCTGGTCGCTGGGCAGGACGAGGACATCGCGCGCCTGGCTGCCGCGGGCGGGGCCGACGACGCCGAGCTCGTGCAGGACGTCGAGAACATGTCCAGCGAGCGCCCAGCCGATGCGGAGCTTGCGCTGCAGCATCGACGCGGTCCCGAACTGCGTGGCGATGACGAGCTCGGCGGCCTGGAGGACGAGGAGCCCGTCCTCCCCCTCCGGCAGCCCCGGACCCGGCTGGGCGTCCGGTCCGGGGCCAGTGGGCCCGACCGGCACCGCCCGGTCCGGTGCCGCCGGGTCCGGACTCTGCGCCGCAGGTGCGGCCGGTGATGTGGCCAGCGGGGTGGCGGTGCGGGAGATGTAGCGGGTGTACTGGCCGCTCGTATCGGCGACGACCTTGCCCTCCTCGGCCCACTTCGCCATCCAGCCGCGAACGGTCCGCTCCGCCGGAACATCGTCACCGAGCGCGTGCCGCAGCGCGGTGTGGAGTTCCTTCGGGGTGCAGCCGGACGTCCCCGCGGCGGCCAGGAGCTCCAGCCCCGTCTCCCGCGGGTCGACCGGACGGGCGACAGGCCGGGGCTGGAGCGGAACGACGTTCTGCGGAACCGCTCGCACCGGCTCCGGGTCCGGGTCGGCGGGCACCGCGCCCGGTCCGGTGTCAGCTCCGGCGAGGGCGGCGTCGACAGCTGCGAACAGCTCGGCCGCGGCGGCGCCGAACCCCTCGTACCCGGACGGCACCGGGCCGCCCTCCGGAGCGGGTGCGGGGGAGGGGGAGGGGGAGGGGGTGATGACGGTGGTGGTGTCGATCAGCTCCCCGGCGTTGTCGACCGCGTGCTGCGCGGACTCGGTCAGGCTCTGGCCCTGGTAGAGGACAGGCAGGGCCCGGGCCCAGCGCTGCGGATACAGCGCGCCGCTCTCGACGTTGACGGAGAGCGGGTCGAGGGCGGGGCGGCGGGAGGCGGTCGCGGCGCACACCTTGTCGGTGATCTCGTCGGTGATGTACCACGCCTTGAAGGCGGCCGGCTTCTTCGGTCCGAGACGGGTGTGCATGGTCCAGCCGGACCCGGCGACCGGCGCGTCCTTCGGGTCGAGCTTGATGTATCCCGGGAAGAGGTAGGCGAGTTCTTCCGCGTCGCTCACGGTCATGCCGACCCGCCACTTCGCCTGGAGCTTCATCGCGGCGGTGATCACATCCTGGGTGCCGCGGAGCCCGCAGGTCAGGGTGCGGACCCGCATCGCGCGGCCCTCGTTGATGACCTTGTCGAGGAGTTCCTTGACGTCGTGGGGCAGGGAGGCGGTCTCGTCGCAGACGATGACGATGCCGGGGATGTCGCCGGTGATGGGGAGCTTGTTGTCGGACTTCTTCTCCCGCATGAGCTGCTGGTAGCCGGCCTTGCGGGCGGCGATGATCTCCCCTGCCATCGTCAGCATCAGCTTCGCCTCGGCCAGGTCGTGGGCGATCCAGTCCACCACCGGCGCCGCGGCGGTGCCCTCGGTCGCCCAGGGGGTGATCCAGGGGAGCGCGACACCGCCGCCGGTGATGTCGATCGCCCAGATCAACGCGTCCGGCATCCGGGCGAGCTGGGCGGTGACGACCCGCAACGTGTTGGTCTTACCCGCGTCGGTCTCGCCGACGAGGACACCGCAGTCGTTGCACAGCGACCCCAGGGCCGGCTCGCCGTCGCGGTGCAGCCCGAAGGGGAACCGCTCGGTCAGGGTGAGGTCGCTGTAGTCGTCCGGGTAGGGGAGGTCCTGGGAGACGACGTCTTCGAGGGTGACGTCGATCAGGATCGTGCCCCGGTTGGCGCCCGGGGCGATCTCGACGCCGCAGCCGTCCGGCAGGCGCATGTCCGCCGCGCACTTGGGCCCGTACCCGGCCAGGTCGTCGGCGGTGGTGCCGCCCGGCGGGAGGTCCATCTCGACGGTGTAGCCGACCTTCCCGGGCCAGTGCCGCACGTCGCGGCCGTGGCAGTCCTTGATCCGGGCGACCCGCTCCAGCCGGTCCTCCCAGTCCTTGAGGATCCCGACCGATTCCCGGCGCAGCAGCATCAGGGCCTTGCGCTCGGAGCGGGTCTCCTCGGTGCGGTTGACACTGGCGTTGAGGGCGAAGCCGACGGCGGCGACGCCGAGGCCGGACGCCCAGCCGGTCATCGTCAGGGGAGCGGCGGCGAGTGCCCAGGAGGTCCAGGCCCCGGCGGTCAGCCAGGTCAGGGCACGGGTGGTGAGGGTGACGGTGGTGGTGGACTGCCTGATGTCCCAGGCGGCTCCGGCGGTCGCGGCGCCGGCGAGGGTGACGGCGGCGGCCTGCCAGGGCATCCCGGTCAGCGGGGCCAGCATCACCGCGGTCGCTGCGGTCTCACCGGCGTAGCCGAGGAAGGTGGGGTGACCGGCGGGCGGCGACCAGTCCCACTGACGCGACATGACGAACTCCGTTCATAAGGAAGAAGGGGGAAGCAGAACCGAGGGGAGAGGGGAGGGGGATGCGGCGGTGGCCGCCCGCATGGGTGCGGGCGGCCACCGGGTGGTGCAGGGGGAGCGGGGTCAGCGGGGGGTGTTCCACATCTCCTCGGACGACCGCCCCTTGCGGGGGTTCACGTTGTGGCTGATCTCGCGGCGGTGGTCGTGGGCGAAGAGCTTCGCGGCCATCGCGGCGTCGTCGGCCGCCGCGCGGAGCGTGGCGGTGATGGTGCCGAGTTCGTCGGTGACCCGGTCGTCGACGGGGTAGACGTCGCGGGTGCGGGTGTGAAGGAGGGACACCGAGTCGGCCAGCGACGCCAGTCCGAGGCTCATGCCCTCGTACTCAGCGCCGACCTGCATCATGTGGACCGGCTCGAACGTCCGGTACAGCGCGGACATCAAGACGCATCCGGACTCGATCCGGCCCGGCATGAACATTGCCCCCTCCGGCACGGCGGCGCCGACCGGGGTGACGTTCCACATCCACTCGCCCGTCCGCGGGTGGAGGATCCGCTCGATGTCGAACTGGTGGGCCGTACGGAAGAGGACGACCATGTCGTCCGTGCGGGCGGCGGCGTTCGCGGTGCGCTGCGCGGCCTCGGCCAGCTTCACCAGGGCCCGCTTGCTGCACGGGTACCTGCGGTCCGAGGCGACGGCCATGTCCCGGACAGTGGCGGCGGCCGAGCGCAGGGCATTGGGTAGCCCGGCGTACTCGGCGGCGACCTCCATCATCGAAAGGGGCCGGTATCCGGCGTAGGAGGCGTGGCCGGCGGCCATGGCGAGGGCGAACTTGCTGTTCTTGCCGTCGAGGACGGCGCTGCTGGTGTCGAGGCTGGAACCCATGGATGTGTCGGTGTCCTTCCGGGGGTCGTTGACGGTGAGGGTGAGCGATTCAGCGCGGGCGTCGGCGTCGTGCCGGGCCCGGGAGCGGCGGAAGAAGTGGCGCCAGATCCGTCCGGCGATCCGGACGGGGAAGAGGTAGCCGTGCAGGGGGTCCCGGTGCTTGGTGATCAGCCGCCAGGTCCCCCAGAGGATGCCGAGGGGGAGGGTGGCGAGCCCGACGAGTCCGGCGAGGATCCCGGCGCCGGCGCAGCGGGCCCAGTGTCCGGACTTGCGGAGCACCAGGCGCCGCCAGCGGTAGACCCGGCCGGGTGCCTTCCCGGCCGGGGTGCCGGATCCGGAGCCGCCCTTCGCCGCCGCCTTCGCCTTCGCTTTCTTGGTGGGGCGCAGCCTGTTCATCCAGGACCGTGCGGTGTTCAACAGGCGGGAGGCCCGCGAGCGCCCCGGCTTCGCCGGCTTCGGGGTCGTGGCAGTGCCGGGCGTCTTCGGGGTGGTGGTGTTCGTCGTGCCGCCACCGTTGTTCAGGTCACGGCGGCGGAGCTTGCCGAGCGTGCTCTTGACGCTCTGCCAGGCCCCGCCGCTCCCGTTCTTGCGGTGACGGCCTCCGTTCAGCGACCCGCCCCCGTTCTTCCCGCCGCCAGAGCCTCCGGGGCGACCGGGACCGGCCCCGTTCAGGCCGCCGCCGCTCTTGTTCAGCCTGCCGCCCGGGGTGTTCAACCTGCCGCCGTTCTTGTTCAGACCGCCGCGCGGGCCGCCCGACGAGCCGGGGGATCCGGGTGCGTTTCCGCCCCGGCCGGAGGCTCCCCGGCCCGGCCCATGGGCCCCGGGGGAGCGGCCGTTCAACCCTCCGGCCCGGCTGTTCAGACCGCCGGAGCGGTTGTTCATCCGGCCTCCGGACGACCCGGCACCGCTACCACTGCCGCGGCTGCCGCGCCCGGTGCCGAGGAGTCCGCCGCCCCGGCCCGACCGGCCACCACCGGAGCCACCGGAGCCGGTGCCGGACCGGTTCCGGGCCGCCCTGCGCGCTGCGGCGGCGTTCTTCTTCCTCCGGCCGGCCAGGGCGGCGAGCCCGACCGCCGTCCCGACGCCCGCGGCGGCGGCGAGTCCGGGAACCCCGGCGGCGGTGTAAGCGGCGCCCATGGCCGTTCCGGTTGCGTTGGTGCCGTGAACGAGGAGCGGGACCGCGCGGGTCCGTCCACGGCGCGGCGCCGTGGCCTCCGGAGCGGGCGCGGCGGCCGGGTCCGGAGCGGCCTGGACCACGGTGGTGGTGTCGGCCGCGGAGGTGTCGGGGACCTGCTGGGGGTCAAGGGTCGCGGTGTCTGCCACGACGACTCTCCTCACTGACCGTAGCGGCGAGGCCAGGCGAGGCGAGGCCAGGCGAGCACCAGACCCCCTCCCACCCGTGTCGGAGCCGTCCGAGGCGGGGGTTGGGGGTGTTCCGGCTCGCCTCGCCTGGCCTCGCCTCGCCTCGCCGCTACAGTCCGTAGCTGAATCAAAGGGGGCGGTCAGGGGGATTCGAGGGCAGGGGAGCGGCGATAACCGGTCCGGTACGGGTCATACTCGGTGGCCTGGCGGCCACGGCCGGCCCCGCGACTCCGTGCCCGGGGCGTGATGCCGGGGCAGGGGGCGCGGGGGCGACCGTGAGGCCAGGAGTCGTGCTGGCTGGGGATTCCGGTTCAGGCGGCGGACTGCTCCGGGACCGAACCGTCACCGACCTCCTGCTTGAGGATTTCGACGGCGCGGTTCTTGCGGTCCTGGGCGGAGCCGGTGCTGGTGCCCAACTCGTCGGCGATGACGCGGATGGTGACCGCGCTCTCGCCCCGGGCCCGGATCATGGCGATGACCCGGTGGGTGTCCCAGTCGACCTGGTTCATCCGGGCAAGGGCCGCGGCCTGAACGGCCCGGGCCTCGAACTCGTGGGCGCGCGCCTGGTGCTCAGCGGCCTCCGACTTCGCCTTCTCCTCCCGGGCGAGCGAGGCGGCGGTCTCCTCGCGGTCCATCTGCGCCAGCCTGTCGGCTTCCGCCTCCTGGGCTCGGTGCTCGGCCGCGATCCGCTCCTGTTCGGCGGCCTCGGCCAGGGCCTCGTTCGCCGCGGCCTCGGCGGCGGCCAGGCGCTGCTGCTCCTCGGCGAGGCCGGCCTGGCGGGCGATCTCGTCGCGGCGGGTGCGGGCGGCGGCGTCGGCGGCGATACGGCGCTCTGCCTCGGTGGCCTGAGCGGTCATCTGCTGCTGCTCCAGGCTCCAGGCCGACTGTGCTTTCTCCCGCTCGATCCGGGCGAGGGTGCGGCGCTTCTCGGTCTCGTCGGCGAGGTCCTGGACGCGGGCCGCGGCCTCGTCCTCCTTGAGCTTGAGCGCGTGGCCCCGCTCGGACTCGCGGAGTTGAGCATCGGCTGCGGCCCGCTGAATCTCGGCCTGAGCCTCCCGTTCCGCTTCGGTCTTGGCGATCTTCAACCGGCCCTCGGCACGGATCTTGTCGACCTCAGCTTGAGCACGGGCCCCGGCGAGTTGAACATCCTTCTCGACCTTCTGAATCTCGGCCTCGGCCCGCTGAACATCGGCCTCGGCCTCCCGGACGATCCTCCGGGTCTCCTCCTCCAGCGGCACCCCCAGGGCACGCTCCACGCTGAATCCGAGCGGCGCGAGTTTGAACGGGAGCAACTCGTCGGGCGACGCGGCCTTCCGCCACGACAGCTCGCTCGTCTCGTACTTCTGGCGCAGGCTCTCGCGGTAGATCCGGATCTGCTGCGCCTGGGCGACGGCCTCGGTGTAGGGAAGGTGGTAGAGCCGCATCCGGCGGGCGAGGCGGGCGGTGGACAGCGGGGCGAGCAGCCAGCGGGCGAGCGGGACCGAGCCGAGCGGCATCTCACCGGCCAGCAGGTCGGCCATCCGGCCGATGTAGTGGCGGGCGGCCTCGACCGCGACGATGAACAGGACCGGGATGACACCGTGCATCGCCGCGGCAAGCGGGTCGTCCGTCCACGGGCCTTTCGGCGCGGCGGCGTTGAACGCCACCGTGGCCGCGGTCAGGGCGTGGGCGGTCCAACGCAGGGCCGGGAGCGGCATCCGCTTGCGCATCATGTAGAGGTCGAGGGCGAGAAGCACCAGGATCCCGGCGTCGATCCCGATCGGGAACGCGTACGAGAAGAGACCGAAGCCCTTGCCCAGGGCGAGGTTCTTCAGGGTGGTGTAGGAGCCGGTGAACCCGATCCCGGCGAGCACCAGGCCGCCGGCACCGGCGATGACGGCGAGCAGCCGCATCGTGCGCGGGTCGCCGTCCGGCTCGGTGCCGGCCTGCCGGGCGGTTGTCTCCTGGCCGTCGGGGTCGTGCTCCTGGTCGTCGTGGTCGAGGCGGGGGTGGCGGGCCGGGCCGGGGACGGCGGTCGGGAGGGTGTCGGGCTTGCGGATGTCGACGGGGGCGGTCATGAGCTGGTCTCCGGTTCATCGTGCAGGTCGTCGGGGGAGGGGGGTTCGAGGGCCAGGCCCATGCAGAGCCGGACGAGGCCGAAGGTGCCCAGGCCGACCGCGGTGTGAAGGACGGTGGGCCAGAAGCCGTTGGCGAAGAGGTCCAGCAGCGCCAGGACGGCGGCGGCCAGCGCGACGAGCGTGGCCAGCAGCGCGGGCACCGGGCTGCGCTCCGTGTGCGGGGCAGTGGACTTTTCGAAGCCGGGGGTGGTCGCGGTGGTGCTCACCGGGCACCTCCGCTGGTAGCGTTGACCATGCGATGCGCTCCTTGTCAGCGGTCGCGGGAACAAGGAGAGGCCCCCTGACCGGGGCCTCTTTTCTTGTCCGAGCCGGTTCCGGCTCTCCGGCCCCGTCACGGCCCTGCGGCGGCGGTGACGGGGCGGGAGAACCGCCAGCCCCGCCGGAACGAGGTCCGGCGGGGCCGCGGCGGCACGGTCAGCGGCCGTGGTGCTCCTTGAGGTACTGGGCGAGCTGGATCTTCACGCTCGCCATGTCGCTGTACGCCGACATCGCGGGCCACAGGCCCTGGTTCTTCTCGGCGTCCTTCAGGAGCTGGTACGCCTCGCGGACCAAGTCGTCCGGGTCAGCGTCGATGTGGCGCAGCGGGCTGGTCAGACGGGCGAAAATCCCGGCCATGGGCGAGGTCTCCTTCGAACAGCGGGGGCGGGTGTCAGGGCTTGGGGAGGGCGCGGCACTGGGCCGCGTGGTCCTGGGCGGGCATCTGCCGTCCGGCGTCCTTGAGGATCAGGCCGTGGTCGAATGCGAGGTCGTCGCCGGGGTTGTTCAGCGGCTTCCATCGCACGGCGGTGGCGTCGGTGCCGGCGCGGGCGGTGGTGTCGGCGGGGACGCGGGCGAGGTAGGCGACGCTGACGTACCGGCCGCAGGGGTCCCGGGCGGGCGCGTCGTAGACGCCGACGAGGACCAGGTCGTCCGGGGCGACCGCGACGCCGGTCTCCTCCAGCAGTTCGCGGGCGGCGGCGTTCCGGGATGTCTCGCCCTCGTCGACGTGCCCGCCCGGCAGGGCGAGCTTGCCCTGGTGGGGCGGCCAGCCGCGCTCGATCAGCAGCACGTCGGCGCCGCGGACGCACACCACGTCGGCGGTGTAGCGGATCGGCTCCGGCGCGGTATCGGTCATGTTTCCTCCGGGTTGGCTGGCGGTCCGGGCCGTCCGGCTCCCCACGACTCCGCCCGTCCGCGCACCGGGGAAATGCCGGGGCGGGGACAGGCGGAGAAGGCAACCGGCAGATCCGGGTCAGGCAGCCGTGGGCCGGTTGCGGGCGGCGCGGCGCTTCATCCGGCGGCGGTCGTCGTCGTCGGTGCCGCCCCACACCCCCTGCTCGCCGCGCTCCAGAGCGCCCTGGAGGCAGCTCTCCATCAGCGGGCAGCCGCGGCGGCAGACCGCCTTGGCCTCCTCGATCTGCAGCAGCGCCAGCCCGGTGTTGCCGACAGGGAAGAACAGCTCGGGGTCCTCGTCGGCGCAGGCCGCGCGGGGGCCAGCGGGCGGGGCCTCGGTGGAGACGGCGCCGTAGTAAGGGGTCCGTACGATGGAGCGGTTCATCAGGGCCTCCCAGAAGGTCCGGTGGTACGAAGGCAGCCCCGGGGGCGCATCCCCGGGGCTGTGTGCGCGTGTACGGCCGGATGGCCGGAGCGTGCGGGAGCTCCCGGCGCTCTCCGCCGGCCCCGCCGGTGAGGGCGGGGACGACGGGCAGCACCGGGCAGTCAGCGCAGGCGGATGGTCGGGCGGGGGCGGTCGTCGGTCGGCGGAACCGGCGGGGCCGGGGTAGCCGGCGGGGGCGGGGCGGTGAGGTGGATGGTCGGGCGCTCGCGGTCGTCGGAGGTGGGCTGAGTACTCATCGAGGGGTTCCGTTCGGGTCGAGGTGGTCAGCGACGGTCGGGCTGAGGCGGTGGTGGACGGCCTCGCCGAGGGCCCGGTGTGCGGCCTGGAGACGTTCGTCGAGGGTCGGCGGGTCGGAGCGGTCAGCGGTGGTGGAGTCGGTCATGGGCAGCTCCGCGGGTGGAGGTGGTGGTCGGTGTCGGCAGGCGTTCGCTACTTGTGCTGCCTCTGCGCTGCCAGGTACTGGTCCTGGAGGCGGACGAACTTGAGGTTCAACTGGTCGCCGTCCCGGCAGTCGGGGCGCTCTGCGGTGCAGCGGCCGCAGGCGACGAGGTGCGCGCGACGGGCCTTGTCGGCGGCCATGTACAGCTCGTGGAGTTGGCGGAGCGTGGGCACGAAGTCCTTCCAGCGGCGCCAGCGAGGCGGCGCCGGGTGTGTGTCAGCGACGGAGTGTCCGGCGTCCCACGCCCGGGTCGCCGCGGCGATCGCGATCGTGAGCAGCCGGCGTGCCTGCGGGTGGGTGCAGCCCAGGGCCGCAGCGGCCCGGGCCGCGCGGTGACGCGCGGCCCGGGCGTAGTGGACGGCCGGATGGATGAGAACGCCCCTTCAGTGGTTCAAGGGGCAGCGCTTGAGCCGGTTGTCGACCTCCAGCCGGCAGATCCAGCACTGCCAGGCGATGCGGCTGAGGCGACGGACGCGGGTGCGGACGCTGTGGGCGGTCACCGGGTCACCGCCACGAGGGCGGGGCGGCTGGTGGTGTGGGTGGTGCCGCAGGTGCAGATCCAGTGCTCGCAGATCGGGCAGTGGTCCTGGTCCTCTTCGTAGATGCCCTGCGGGTGCGGGCGACCATCCGGCTCCTGCTCTTGTCGCCCGTCCCGCTCGTGCGGCGTCGGGCGAAGCGGAAGCTTCGGCGCTGCCCCGGTCATCTCGGCGAGCGTGCGTGGAGCGCGCTGGACGAGCTGGTGGAACGCGTCGTCGTCAGGCTCCAGCCCCTTCGCGTTGTCTTCGCGCTCGACGTCATCAATCACGCCGGCGCGCGGAGCGGAGGCGCGGGCGGTGCCAATAGCGTGGCTGGTGGTGGCGGGGGAGTGGGTGAGCGAGTTGGGGCGTTCCGCGCGGCCGGTGCGTCGGGGCCATCGTGTGGTGGCCTCGTCGTCGCGGGCGACCGCCTCCTCCAGGCCCCGCTCGTGGAGGGCGCCGAGGTCTCGGAGTTGGTGAGTTGTGAGGCCTGCGCGGACCATGTCGTCGAGGCGGTTGGTGTCTCGGCCTTCGCGGTCGCGGAGGGCGAGTTCGCGGCAGGCTGCTTGGGCGGGGCAGTTGTTGCACACGGTGCGGAGGCGCGGGATGCGGGCTGTCCAGGAGTGGGCGGTTTCGTGGTCGCCGCGGAAGAAGTCGCCGACCGCCGTGGTGATGCAGGCGGCGCCGTTGTCGATCTGGTGCTGGAGGCGGGGGCGGCGGGTGATCCGGGCGAGAACGGGGGAGTTCTGCGGCTGGAGCCAGGAGTCACCGTTCTTGGACAGGTCGGGCTGGGTAGTCGATCGGTTGGGCCGTGCCAGAATCATGGACACAGGCAGTCCTTTCACGAGGTGGGCCTGTATCGCGCCGCCCGGAGGGTCAGAGCTCCGGGCGGCGCACCTTTCTGTTGGGGCGTCCTGCAGCCCCGCACCACCCCCAGCCCACCGCGGCGGTGCACGGGGCTGGGGATGATGCACGGAGCAGGGCCGCAGATCAGGCTGCCGAGGTGGTGGCGGTGCGCAGCTTCACAGCCATGGGGGCCGGCTCCAGCGGCGCAGGAGGAAACCCGCGGACGGCGGGCAACGCCATATGGAGAACAGCCCCCAAGAGACGTTCTCCCGGGGCTCGTGGTGCGGTTCGGGGGCAGCGCAGGGGCTGTTGGTCAGCTCGCGCGGCGCTGGGGGCGGAGAGGCTGGAGCGGCACCGAGGGCGCGCCCAGCGGGGTGTCGCCGGTGGGCAGGTGGGTGCGGCGGGTGTCGGTGTCGGCGACCGACTTGTTGTGCTTGGCCCACTGCGCCCGGCGGGCGGCCGGCGCGGTCAGTGCCCGGGCGGTGCTCCGCTCCTGGCGTTCGGCCTGCTCGCGGGCGATCGTGCAGGTTGCCTCTGTCTCGCCGAGTCGGACCTCGAGGGCACGGCCCGTCGCGCACCTGGCGCCGGCGCCCCGGCACGTCGCGCACGCAGCACGGTGCTGGAGGACCGCGCGGCGGGCCCGCTCCAGAAGCGGGATCAGGCGGAGCAGGACGGGCAGGGCCTGCGGGCCGCGGGCGGCGAAGCGGTGGACCGGGGTGGGCGGCTGCGCCAGCGGCTTGTGGTGCTGGCGGGCGGAGCGCCGGCCGGTCGCCGTGCTATCGGCGGCGTGCAACGCCTCATTCCACTGGTCGGGGGTGATGTCGATGTCGATGGACTGCGCGCTGCCGGGGCAGCGGGGGCCGCCGGAGGGCTTGTCACCGACGTAGCGTCGGGTAGAGGTCGGTTCGGAGGGGGGGCCGGCACGGTGCGGCATGATCATTGACCGTTTGACGCGGTGCCAGGTACCGCAATCCGGGCAGACCACCATGCGAGGTTCGCCCTCGCGGAGGGACAGGTGCTCAGGTCGCATCCGGCTGGCCAGCAGAGGGGCACGGCTGTTGGGGCGCATCGCATCTCCTGATGTTCTTGGTCCAGCTGTGTTCCCCTTCGGCCAGGCCACGCCCCTAGCGGGCGTTCCTGACCGGCGGGCAGCACAGCGACTGCAGAGGAATACGGGGTTGCGCACCTGGCTGCTGCTACTGGGAGACCTCATGGATCGTCATCCCAGGACCGGCATTTAGCCGGGCAGCCAGACGTATGAAGTTGGGTTGGGAACCAGTTCCGGCTCCCTCATCCGGCGCCGCCTGTGGGGCAGTTCCGGGTGGGGGAGCCGGGTCCGAAGACCCGGCAGTAGGCCAGGAGTCAGGCCACGATCGAGAGGGACGAGGCGATCGGCGGCGCGATACGCAGCTGGGTGGCGCAGGGGAGGAGCACGTCGGCTAGGCGCTCCCGGATTCGAGTGGTGATGCTCGGGTCGTCCGCGAGGATGTCGCGGGCCGCGTGCCGCCTGGCGAAGAACTGCTCCAGTAGCTCCTGCTGGTCGGTCAGAACCTTCTCGCGGGATGTCGCGTAGGGCTCGTGCAGTTCCAGCGGCGTACCAAAGGCGACGTCCAGGTTGACCTCGGCGAACTCCGGGAGTTCGATTTCCAGCTCGTCCAGGAGCGCGAGCGTTTCAGCGTCGAAGTGCTCAGCGGCGAGGCTGGCGGCGGGGCGGCGGGTGGCGTTCATGAGGTGGTACTCCTCTCAGACGTGCTGAGCTCGGGAGGCGTCCCGGTGGCGAGTGCGCAGGGCTAAGCCGAACTTCTTCGACACCCTCACCCTCACCTCGTTAGCGAGGTCCGATGCCCCCTCAGTACAGCGCTGCTCGTTAACGATGTCAAGAAGTACGTTAGCGAGGTACAGTCTTCTGGTGATGTCCTGGCCCGCCGGGACGCCCATGCCGGTTCCTCGATAGCCAGTGGTCGTAGGATCGCTAACGAGGTAGGGAGATGCATGGCGAGTGAGACGGGCGCGCAGCGGCCCAAGTACCAGCGGATTGCCGACGACCTGAAGGCGGCGATCGAGTCCGGCGAGTACGGGCCCGGCGATCGGCTGCCGGGTGAGAGCGCGCTCGCCGCTCAGCACGAAGTTGCCATTCTTACCGCGCGCCAAGCGCTCAAGATCCTGCGGATCGAGGGGCTGGTGGAAACGAAGAAGGGCGCCGGCGCTCGTGTCATCGAGTTCCGCCCGATCCGACGGCATGGCATCCAACGGCTCGCGCGCGAACAGTGGGGAGCTGGCAAGTCCATCTGGTCCGCCGACGAAGAGCGCCCCGTCACCATCGATGTCCGGGTTGCCAGCGTCCCGGTGCCAGCGCACATCGCTCGGATGCTGAAGCTCGATGAGGACGAGGCTGTATGCGCTCGGTTCCGTCGCTTCGTTCTGGACAGCAGACCGGTCATGCTCGCGACCTCCTATCTGCCCCTTGAACTGGCAGAAGGCACCGCGATTATGCGCGTCGACACGGGCGAGGGAGGTACGTACGCGCGGCTCTCTGAGCTTGGCCACGGACCCATGCACTTCCGCGAGGAGATCCGCTGCAGGCTGCCCGTTGCCGAGGAAGCCGAAGGGCTGGCCATGCCCTTGGAGCGCCCCGTCATCAAGCTCTGCCGAACGGCCTACGACGCAGACCTTCGAGCGGTCGAAGTGAACGAGATGACCATGGACAGCGCGGCGTACATCCTGGAGTACGCGTTCGATGCCTGAGCCTTCGAACTCTGCCACTGCGACTCCCTCATGGCTACTCGTCATGTGGGAGCCATCTCACTCGCGCTGAGTGAGACGCAACATCACAGCGGCTTGTCGAAGCCCATGCGCACTCTCGTTCACGGGTTCTCAACATCCGCGTACACATGGGATTTGGTACTCGCGCCCTAGGCTCGCGGCCATGACAATGACGGAGGGGCAGAGGGTGGGGAAGCAGCGAGCAGGGTGGCGACCAGATCGGTTGCGTGAGCAGAGGGAGGCTCACGGCCTGACCCTGGAGAAGGCGGGGGAGCGCCTCCGCGCGGTTGCCGAGCAGGCCAAGCTCAAGGGCATCCCCGCCGCGAATCCTCAGACCTTGTGGCAGCACGAGCAGGGCGAGGTCTACCCGGGCCCGCACTACCGGCGCGCCTACTGTCTCCTCTACCGGGCCACGGAGCCCGATCTGGGATTCCGCACCGCCCTGCCCGGTGAGGAGACGGCCTTCAACCTCACACCGCTGGACGACCGCCTCAACGGTTCGCAAGTCTTGGCTGTTGAGCGTGCTATTCATCGCATCGCGCCGGGGTCGGACCAGGCCAACCACTTCGACTTGCAACAGCGGATCATCGACGCGTGGAAACGCCGGCACACAGGCGGCGACCCCCACCGTCCTGTGCTCATCCTGGTCGGTGGCTTCGCGGGCAGTGGGAAGACCGAACTCGCCCGCTTCTTCGTCCAACTCACGGGCTGGCCGTTGCTCGACAAGGATCCGCTCACCCGCCCGCTGGTGGAACGCCTCCTAGCCGCGCTGGGCTGCGACGCGAACGACCGGCACACCGACCTCTACCGCGAGAAGGTTCGGCCGGTGGAGTACGACTGCCTGATGCAGTCGGCCATGGCCAACATCAAGTGCGGCATCTCCACGGTATTGACCGCACCGTTCATCTCCGAAATGACCGACCCGGCTTGGATGCAGCGCCTGACCAATCGAGCTGGCTCGATGGGTGTCGACGTCTTCCCGGTGTGGGTTCGCTGCGACGAAGAGTCAATGCGCGAGTACATCGGATTCCGTTCTGCGGCCCGGGACGCGTGGAAGCTGGCGCGGTGGGACGAGTACATGGCCACGATCGATCTGGATCTGCGTCCGGCAGTGCCACACCTGGTCGTCGACAACCGGCTGGGTACAGCAGTGACACTCACGGACCAGGCCCGGCAGGCGATGGGAGCGATGTACGCATGAACTCAAAACAGGGTGTGATCCTTTACGGACCGCCAGCGTCGGGGAAGGACACCGTCACCACGGCGCTCACCGAGTTGAGCCCTCGATACGCGCAGTTCGCGAGGCTCAAGGTCGGGACGGGCAAGTCGGCCGGCTACCGGATGGGCACAGCGGAGCAGCTGCACGAGCTGGATGCCGCAGGAGACGTTGTCTACTCGAACGCGCGGTACGGCAACACGTACGTGATCGATCGACCCGGCGTCGACGCAGCGTTCGCGGCTGGGGTGCCCGTGGTGCACCTTGGACA
Source organism: Streptomyces sp. NPDC127068 (assembly GCF_042724695.1). Classification (NCBI taxonomy): domain Bacteria; kingdom Bacillati; phylum Actinomycetota; class Actinomycetes; order Kitasatosporales; family Streptomycetaceae; genus Streptomyces; species Streptomyces sp. NPDC127068. The sequence continues at coordinate 48,550 of NZ_JBHXEN010000056.1, forward strand.
GGTCGACGGCATCCTCGCGCTGGTCGACGGCTACCCGGCCGACTGGTCAGTGGTGCTGCTGTGGTGCCCGCGCAAGGTGACCGAGCAGCGGTCGGCGGAGCGCGGCGACGGCGACACCGCGGCGCGCCTGGTGGCGTGGGACGCGACCCGCGAGGACCTGGATGCGCACCCGGACCTGGTCTGGGACCTGACGGTGGACACAACGACATCGGCGCCGCAGAACGCGGCACAGCTCATCGACCAACTGCTGGCACGGCACGCGGGGGCAGCAACGGCGTGAGCGCGGGCTACGGCTGGGCGAGTCGGTCCAAGGCATCGGTGAGTGTGAGCTCGCCGTTGTCCTTGGCGTCGTTCCACCGTTCCAGCGTGGAGGCGGCCGCGTGCAGCATCTCCGGCGGAAGGCCGGCGGCCGCAAGCGCGTCGGCAGCTTCCTCCAGCTCCGGACCCCAGCGCCAAGCGCGCGCGGCAGTTTTGGCGACGTACTGCGGCTCGGACAGATACGAGTCGGTGCGCCGTGAAGCGACCTCGATGAGCTCTTGGTCAACGCCGTGTGCGCGCGCCATGCCGACCGCGAGCGCCACCAGCACCCGCGACGTCTTCTGGAAACTGGCGTACGACAGCTTCAGCGCGGACGCCTTCCCCACCTCCGTGCCCAGCACCGAGGTCTGGGCGGCGGTGTCCGCAAACAGCGCCTTGATGCAGGCGGTCGCGTCAGCGGGCCCGGACAGGTACAGGGTCGGCGTCTTGCCGCCGACCGGTGGGGAGCCAACGACGCCACCATCCACGACGGTCGCTGCCGGTGCGAGCAGGGCGGCGATCCGCTGCATCCGCACGGGGTTGATGGCGTTCGCCTCCACGTACACCCCGGCGAAGTGGTGCACGGCGACGTCGCGGGCGAGGTCCTCGGCAGCAGCCGGTGGGCAGAGGCTGATGACAATGTCGCTGCGGTCCAGCAGTTCGGCCAGCTCGGTCACCGGCGTCAGGCCGAACCGGGCGGCGCGCGCCGCCGACGCGGTGCTGCGCCCGGTCTTGCACCAGAGGACCGCGGCCGCGTTAGTCGCGGCGCAGGCGGCGATGGCGGCGCCCATGCTGCCGGGGTGGAGGATGCCGACGGTTGGTTGGTGCACGGTTCTACTCCGTCTCGGCGAGCAGGATAGTGATGGCGTCGGTGACGTCGTCAACAACGTGGTGCGCGGCGGGGAGTCCATCGGGCCAGGGGCGCCCTTGCAGCCAGATGGTGCGCAGGCCGGCCTGGCGGCCGCCGCCGATGTCTCCGGCAGGGTTGTCGCCGACCATCCAGCCCCCGTCCGCGAGGCTGACGCCGCACCGAGTGGCCCCGAGTTCGAAGAGGCGCCGGTCCGGCTTGCGGGTCTCCAGGTCGCCCGAGGCAGCAATGCCGTCAACCAGAGGGGCGATGCCGGCACCGGCGAGCTTGGCCCGCTGGATGTCGCCGGCCCCGTTGGTGACGACGCCGATCGTCCATGCGGCCGCGCGCAAACGAGCAAGGCCTTCGAGGACTTCCGGTCGGCAGACAACAGCAGCCGCCATAAGGCTGACGTACTCCTGCCACAGCCGCTCGACGGGTACTTCCAGGTTGAAGGCTTGCCGGAGTCGGGTGAAGTCACCGGGGCTTGCTCGATCTGCGAGCTCGATGAGCATCCACTGCTTGATCTCCGACCTGAAACGGGCCCTTGCGCAGAACTCGGACACGCACACCTCGAAGGCAACTCCACGGTCGACCAGGGTGTTGTCCAAGTCGAAAAGCGCAAGGGGCATGAGGGGCAGCTCTCCTCTTTCTCTTCGTACAGGACGAGGGGCTTCCTGGCGGATGGGAAGGGGGTGATGAACCGGTCAGCTCGCGGGAGGGGCAAAGGGGCGAGCGAGATGATCGTGCGTTTCCTCCGCCAGGGTCGACGATGGGGCGAGCGCGGCGAGCGCGGACCTGAGCGTCGCGGAGTTCCGCTTCCATCGTTTCGGCGCGATGATCTTCAGCCTCGGCGTGCCTTCCGGGCGAAGTACCTGGCTTCGGCAGTCGATGACGGGGATCAACCCCAGGTTGTGTTCGTACAGGAGTACGGGCTTCTGCGCGATGAGCGAGCGGAGTTCAAGCCGCGCCACAGGGCCGAGGAGGTTGACACGGCTGCCGGCCCGTTTCTGTTTGCCGACTATGACAAGGCCGTCGAGCTGCTCGACGAAGCTGTCCCATTCGTAAGGCCGGGCGTCGTTGAACACGCTTCGGTAGTGAAGGACCTCGACTCCGGCTGGGAGCTCTTCGGCGATCTTCGCAAGCCAGCTGGCCCACTTGGGGTTGTCCGCCATCCGGGGCGCCGCGCTGACGTACACACGCACCAGACTGCCAGGCGCTCGCGCCGCGGCAATCCGTTCCATCGCGGTGGCGAAGCGGCGCTGTTGCCCCGGGGTCGCGAAGGTCTCGACATCAAGGTCGTCGGCATCGAGGTCGTCGGTCGTCACGCTACTCATCATGCCGGGCCGGGCTTCCGCCTTGCGACCAGGGGAGGGAGCTGTCCGCATGGCGGTACGTCAGGAAGCCTAAGGCGGCGACACGGTTGGTCCCAGGGTGCCAATGCAGTTCACGAGGGGAGTAGGGTGTCCGTGGATAAGATCACCGCAGACATGGTTAAGCCCCGCGAGGCTGCACTCCGGGGCACGGCCGCAGACCTTACAGCGAATGGTCTCGACATGTTGCAGGATACCCGCACCCTTCATCAGACACACAAGGCACCCACTGCCGTCGCAGCGATGACCAGCACGTCGCTCCGGCTTGAGGGTGCCTTTTCCATGCTTCCGCGACTGTCCGGACGCGGGTACGTCTCTCCCATGGAGGTCGAAACGTCGTAGGTGCCTGAGGCGACACCCGCTCTACGGGACAGCCGCCGGGACGCTCAGCTTCTCAAGGTGTTGACGCACCTCGGGCTCAGCGCCCCATCCAATCTCCGTTCCGGCCCCTGCAAGGGCCCTCTCGGAGGAGTCGTTCGCCCCGGTACCAGCCGGCTTCGAACGATTCAACTTCTAGGTTCTCCGCGGAACCGAAGCCACCAACGGGGCTTCGTTGTGTCTGAAGGCGTGGCCCCCGACGAGGAGCCATTTTGCCGTACCCGCACGCACTTTTCCAGCCCACATACGCCCGTTTCATGCCGATTCGAGGTGTCAGATTCCCGCCATTCTTGATCCAGGCGCTTCCGCTTCGCCCCTTTCAGGCAGCTTTCACCCATCAGTGGTCGGCACTGCGTGCCATGCCGAGCAGCGTCCCCAGCAGCACCCGGCGCGCCGCCTTGCCCACGGGCTGCCAGCGTGCCGTTCGCGACCTCGCCCACACCCAGCCGACAGGCACCCGGACGGACCCGTTCCCGCCCCGGGAAACCGCCCCGATGATCATCGCCCGCGTGACGGGAAGGTCCAGCGACAGGACTTGCGGAGCTAACCCAACGGCGGTCCATCGTGCGCTCATGACCCCAACACACCCTGGCCACACGCCTCTTACCTCACAGCTCGCTCCCTGCTTGAGGGGCACCCAGTGAACGCGGTTGCGACGCGGGCCGCCGCGGTGTCTCGGGTGCCGCAGCCTCGTTGGCGTCGGTCGACGCTGGGCCCGGTCCAGACGGGTCCGGTGCCGGTGCGGGGTCCGGGCCGTCCTCTCGCCCTGGGCCGGAACGCCCGTGCCCGGCTGCGCGCCGCGGTCCATATGCTGCTGGATGCCTCCGGTCTGGCTGGCGCCCCGGATTCGGTCCGCCTGACCGTGATCGTGGTGGCGTCCAGGACGCCGTCGGAGTCGGGTGTGGTGGAAATCCGTACGTCCGAACTGGCCCGGTGGCTGGGGCTGTCGGCGTCGTACGTCGCCTCTGTCGTGATCCCGGCGCTGCGCCGCTCCGCTCTCGTGTCGGTGGAGACCAAGGAGGGTGAGTTCGGGCAGGACGAGTGCCTGAAGTGCCGGGTGCTGCCGCTGTGGGCGGCGCAAGACGTCGTCGGGCATCCGCTGAACCTGGCGAAGAAGGAGTACTCCACCTTCTTGCGGCTGCTGGAGGCCGTAATGGCGCCGGGCTGGACCCACCGGGACGGCTCGGTCACCCCGGCCGGGCTGATCGGTACACGTACCGGACGGGGCGCGGCGACGGACCGTCTGGCGCTGCTGCTGCTGGTGCTGGAGGCGCGGGAGTCCGGACAGGTTCGGCTGTGCGGCGGGACGGTGGACACCCGGCGCGGCCGGGCGGCGGCAACGGTGGCCCGGCTGATGGGCTGCTCGGCGTCGGCGGGGGAGCGGGTACTGGAGCGCCTGGAGGACCAAGAGCTCGTGCTCCGGCGGCGTCTGAAGACGGGCTCGGGCCTGCGGAGCCGGTCGCGGCTGATGGTTCCAGCGGTCGCCGCCGCGCACGGTCGTACGGTCGCCGACGACGTCCAGGAGGACCTTGCGGAGGCACCGGAGGCCGAGATTTCAGACCCCGACGTTGCGGCAGGGCCTGTTGAGGCGCCAGAAGCGGACACGGAATCAAAGGTCAGCGGCCTGTTGGGAACGGATGGGGCTGCTGTTGCAGAGCCCGACGTTGCGGCAACCCTTCACACTGATCACTCTTCTGTGGTCACTCAAGCCGTTCGTCCGCAGCTCTCTGGTCGCTTTTCCGGCGAAGGCCGTGGGACTGCAGGTCGTCGGCCGGAGCACGCGTGCGCGGGCGAGGAACAGGCCGTCGACAGCGAGACCAACGTTGCCGGGAGCTGGTCGTCGGTGGCAGCGGGCGGCCCGCTGCGCGGGGAACAGCCGAAGGAGTCTCCGGTCAACGAGCGTTTTGGGCAGCGCGTCGCCGGGGCTGGGGCCGGTGAACGGCCGAAGGGCACCGGGTGGGAAAAGACGCGGCAGCAGCGGCGGTGGGGGCTGCCGGATGATCTTCGTCTGCGGGTCGCTCTCGGGCCTGTGACCTGGCTCTGGGAACGGTTGTCCAGGTGGCAGCAGGACCAGGTAGAGGCCGCCGCGAAGACGGAGTTGGCCCGTCTGGACGCGCTGCTGATGCAGCAGGGCGCTGCGCCGCGGCTGCTGGCTGAGCGGCTTACCGATCGTCTGGAGGAGACCGGCGGCGAGGCCCTGATCGGTGACCCGTACGCGTGGTTGATCCGCCGGGGCCTGCCCCAGCGGCGCGCGTGCCCGGATCTGCGGTGCGACGACGGGACCCGGCTGGACACCCGGACCGAGTGCGAGAACTGCCGCAACGTCCTCCATCTGCGACGCGGGATGCGCGCCCGGGCCGCTGCCGACATCGAGCGCCGGCAGCCCGGCCTCGGCGACGCTGAGCGCCACCGCGCCGTCGAGGCCCGGCTTCGGCAACTCGCCGCCATCGAGGCGGAGGACTACGTGTGGCGCCGCGAGCAGGCCCGCGCGGAACACGTTCGCCGGGATGCCGCCCGCGCGGCAGCCGCTGACCGGGCGGAGCGCGAGCGCCTGGCCTCGGCCGCCGCCGACGCGGTCCGCCAGGCGCTGGCGTGCGAGGACTGCGGGCAGCAGCAGGCCGGTGGGCTATGCGAGACGTGCGACCACTGCCGCCAGACCGAGACCCTGATCAGTCAGGCCGGTCTCCTCGTGGCGACCTGGTCCGCCGACCTCACCGACCCGGCCAGCGTCGCGGCCGTCGCCGCCACGGTCCGGACCGCCATCGGCCACAGCGTCACCGCCGCATGGCAGGAGTTCCTGGAGATGACCGACACCACCGGCGTTGCCGCCCTGGAAGCCAGCCCGGAGGCGGCGCGCGACGCGTACGCCTTCGCCGCGCTCCAGACCACGCAACAGGCCCTCCAGGAGCACCACGACACCGCCCTGGCGATGCTGAGCCAGACCCAGGAAGCCGAAGCGGAGGCCCAGCGGGCCTACAAGACCGAGCAGAACCGGCGCTGGTACAGGTACAACCCACACGGTGCGGACGCCGTCGCGGCCGCGACGAAGGCCGCCGACACCGCCAGGGAGCGCGTGGCCGAGTACCTGCTCGCGACGCGACTGGAGCAACTGAGCGAGCAAGCCAACGCCCGGACCGAGCGGCCCGCGTCGTGGACGGACCGGCTGCCCGAGCTCACCGCCCGCCCACTGGACGGCGACGCCACCGGGATGGTGATCGCATGACCACCGAGTCGGAGTTGAGCGGCGTCGACCTTGCCCGCCAAGCCCTGACCGCGGCGCGGGAAGCGGCGAAGAAGAACGGCGCCCGCACCACGAAGCCGAAGCGGCGCACCACCACCGCCGTACGGCGCGACGGCCGCGAGCCGCTCGGACTTGGCGCGGCGATCGGCATGATGATGACCGAGCGAGGCCTGGCCGCCCCGACCGCCGGCGGCACCGTCCTCGCCCACTTCGACACCATCCTCACCGCGACCGTGCCCGAGCTCGCCGGGCGCGTGAAGGCGACAGGGTTCGACGCGGACACCGGCCGCCTGGACCTGGTCCCCGACGCCCCGGCCGTCGGAACCAAGCTCCGGTGGAGCGCGCCGAAGCTGATCGCCGCCGTCAACGAACGCGTGTCAAACGGACACGTCTGCGCCCTGAACGTCCTGGCACCCGCGCTCGTGAGGACCGGCCCCGCCATCGCGGCCGACGTTGCCCCGGCCCCGGGGGGGGGGGGCGCGGCCGGGCCGGGGGGGGGGGGCCGCGCCCCGGCGTGCGGGGGCCCCGAACCGCACCCGCCCCGGGGGGCGGGCGGGGCTACTTCATGCCGGCGGTGGCGATGCCCTGGGTGAAGTGG